>JAIMBF010000070.1 GCA_023511585.1 Terriglobia bacterium | reverse complement strand
CCGGTGCGCAAGGCGCGTGAATTCCAGCGCCGCGAAACTTTCCTCTTCCGCCTTGAACGAGACGGCCGTGGTGAGCAGCCGACCGTCCAGCTCGGGCAGCACCACCTGCATGGCGAGATCGGCCGCGGCAAGCCCGCGGGACGACGCCTCCCACGCGGCGCGGGAAGAGCCTGCGAGCACCACCTGCAACACCGGCACGCCGGCCGCATCGAGGGGGGAGGCCGCATCTTCGTGCCGTGCCGAGAAACCGGTTGCATTCAGAATAACCGTGGGGCGAACGGCGGCAAAGAGGCCTTGCAGAAAGCGGGCGGCGGCGGGGTCTTTCAGGCTGTGGACGAAGATTTGCCAACATGCAAAGCTGTGCGCGGCCAAGGCCTGCGCCAACGCAGCGATGGGGGCGGTATCGCCGGCCAAAAGGTGCGAGCGGTAAAAAAGGATCACCGCTTTTCGGGCGCTGGCGGCATCGGCGGGCGCGGAGAGAATGCCGAAAGCCGGAAGCGGCGCGGGCGGGGCGAGCGGGGCCGGCGCGAGACCCGCGCAATGGGCGAGCAGCTGCAAGGCGTGTGCGAGGTTGGCCGGCCCGCCCGCGCGCAAATAGGCGGCAAGCTTCGCCAAATTCGGCTCGGCGATGGTGGATAAGGCGGCAAGGCGCGGATCTTCCGGCGCCTCACCCCGGTTGGCCGGATCCCCCGGGAGCAGCGCCAGCGCAATCTTCTTCTCGCGGCAGAGCGTGGCCAATTCCTCCGCCCCATAGCGCCAATACTCAAGCCCGCCCAAAATCCGCACCAATACGGCGCGCGCCTTGGCCGCGACTTGCTCGAGGTAGAGATCCACCGAAAACGGGTGGCGGAGCCTGCCGAGATTGGCAAGCCGGAGCGTGGGCTTTGGCTCTGCCGTCGCGGTCCAGGCGCTGGCCGCGGCGGCAAGCTCGCTATCGGCGAAGGAGAGAAAAACGAGATCCGCCGGGCTTTGGCCGAGATCTTGCGCGGCTTCTGTTTCGTCTAAGGAATGACCATCCCGCACCAAAAGATGCATCGCTTGCTTCTCCCCGCCCTGCCGGCATGCGTGTTAGTGCCGCAAAGCGGCGGTGATTGCGGCCCGGTCGAGCCCGGTGAGCCCGATGACCACGATGCGGCTTGCTCTTGCCTCTCCCGCCTGCCAGGGACGATCGAAATAATAGCGGATGCGTCTGCCCACGCCCTGCACCAAACCGCGCGCCTGTTTGCTGCGAACGGCGACAAATCCTTTCATGCGCAAAATATCATGCGCCTCTGCCAAGCGCTGCATGCGTTCGGCAAGCGCCTCCAGGGATTCGACTTCTTCAAGCTCCACCACGAAACTTTCGAAATCATCGTGGTCGTGCTCGGCATCAAGGCCGTCGTGATGCGAGGGGCGGGCGGCAAGATCGGCTTCCGCCGCGGCATGCAACCCGAGCAGCACCCGGGGATCCACCGCGCCGTGACGCGTGGGCAGAATTTTCACCGCGCGCGGAAGCTTTGCAGCAATTTCACGCATCAAGCGCGGTAAGGTTTCGGTATCGATCCGGTCGATTTTGTTCAACACAACCAGATCCGCCGCTTGCAGTTGGTCCTCGTAAACCTCGGCCAACGGATTATCGTGCAAAAGCGCGGCATCGGCGGCGCGTTGCCGAAGCAGCGCCTGCGGATCGGGCGCGAAACGACCTTCGGCCACGGCTTCCGCATCCAGCACGGCAATCACGCCGTCCACCGTTACGCGCGGGCGAATGGTAGGCCATTGAAACGCCTTGATCAGCGGTTTGGGCAGCGCCAGGCCGGATGTTTCGATTAAGATATGTTCCGGAGGAAGCGGAAGATTGAGCAGCTTTTCCATGCTGGGCAGGAAATCTTCCGCAACCGTGCAGCAAATGCAGCCGTTGGTGAGTTCGATGATAGTGTCTTCGGCGCAGCCCTCGATGCCGCAGTCTTTGAGAAGTTCGCCGTCGATGCCGAGCGTGCCGAATTCATTTACCAAAATGGCAAGCCGACGGCCTTCTGCGCCTTCCAGCAAACGGCGAATCAGCGTGGTTTTGCCGGCGCCGAGAAAGCCCGTGATAATGCTGGCCGGCAGTTTGCCGCCCGTTCCGTTCATCGCGATCGCGCCTTTTCCCGCAAGCGAAAACCGAGCGGACTTTGGGCAAGGACAAAATCCGCGTCAAGAATGGCGGATGCGTCCATGACGAGGCCTCTCGCGTATACCGAACGATGGCGGGTGCCTCCGCCCGCGACCTCAACCGAGCGCGCGCATGGAGGGAAGCGCGCTCATGGCCGAACGGGGGCAGGTTGCAAAATGTCACAGGCGATGCCTCTTGCCATCTTGTGGCGGCCTATCTCCCCTCTTTATGGTGAAGCGAAGGAGAAGGAGGAGGAGGAAGCGATCAAGACCGGAATGCTCACGGAACAGCAAAGCACAGCGGAAGAGGAAGAATTGCCCGATCTGCTCGGGCGGATCGCCTTGGGAGACCGTGACGCCTTCCGCCTTCTCTATGAGCGCCAGAGTGCGCGGCTTTATGGGATCGCGCTTCGCCTCACCCGTGATGCCGGGCTCGCTGCCGACGCCCTGCAAGAGGCGTTCTTCCAAGTCTGGCAGCATGCCGGCGCGTTCGATGCGGCGCGGGGGCGGGCCGAGACCTGGCTGATCAGCCTCCTCCGCTACCGGGCGCTTGACCTGCTCCGCCGCCAGCGCCGGGAAGACCCGGTAGCCGAGCCGCAATCGCCCGATCTTCGTGACGAGAGTCCGGACGCGATCGAAACCCTCTCCCGCCAGCACGAGGCGGACGCGCTGCGGCGTTGTCTCGAGACCCTCCCCGCCGACCGCCGCGCGCTGCTTACGGCCGCTTTCCTCGACGGATTCTCTCACCAAGAGCTGGCGCAGCGTCTCAAGACGCCGCTTGGAACCATCAAATCGTGGATCCGGCGCAGCCTTGCCGCCCTTAAAGAGTGTCTCGAGCCATGAGCACCGAAGACGAAGATCGCGCCTTGCGCGCAGGGGAATATGTGCTTGGGGTGCTCGATGCCGCGGAACGCGCCCGTCTTGAAGAGGCGGCGCGGCGTGACCCGGAGCTTGCGCGGGCCATCCACGCTTGGGAAGAGCGGCTCACCCCTCTCACCCGTCTTGTACCTCCTTCCCCGCCCCCGGCCGCGGTTTGGGCGCGGATCGAAGCGCGGCTCTTCTCCGCCGCGCCGGCTTCCCACGAAACCGCCATCCCGCTTCCCCTATGGCGCCGCCTACGCCGCTGGCAAGTTGCGACGGCGGCCGGATTTGCCATCGCTGCGGCCCTCCTCGCCTGGACGGTGATCAGCCCGCTCGAACGCCAAGCTCATCCGCCTGCACCGATTGCGCTCGGCACCCTTGCCCCGAGCCAAGGCCAGGGGCCGGTGCTCGCGGCGGTGCTGGAGCGAAACGGCACATTGCTGGTCGCGAGCCCCGCCCCGATGCCGCCCCCCGCCGGCCGTAGCTATGAACTCTGGATCCTTCCCCAAGGGGCGCGCACGCCCCGTTCGCTCGGCGTGATGCCGGAAAGCGGCCGGCGTGTGGCCGAGGTCGGCACCGGCGTGCGTGAGGCGCAAGTGATGATCAGCCTCGAGCCCAGAGGCGGCTCGCCAAGCGGCTTGCCGACCGGCCCCGTGGTTTACGCGGGGCAGATCTCGGCTCTCGAGTAATCTCTCTTACGGTTTTTGCAGCCCGGCCACGGCGCGCAAGCGGCGGTGCTCCCGCCGAGCGAAAACCGTGGACAAAAACGAAAAAAAGCCGGGAAGATAAACTTCCCGGCCCCATCAGGAACGCCTGGGAGGAAGTGAAGACAATCAGCCCGGCATCAAGACGCGGTCGATAACGTGGATAACGCCGTTCGATTGTTTGACGTCGTAGATCGAGATGTCGGCGACATTGCCCTTTTCGTCTTTGACCAAAATGTTCTGCGAGCCATTCATCATGAAGGTCAGGGTACCGCCTTCCAGCGTCTTCAGGGTGGCTTGGCCGTTTCCCTGCGAAATCATCCGGCGAATATCGGTCGACGTATAATCCCCGGGAACGACGTGATAAGTCAGGATTTTGGTAAGGGTGGCCTTGTTCTCGGGCTTGAGCAGCATCTCCACCGTGCCCGCCGGGAGGTCTTTGAACGCCTCATCCGTGGGAGCGAAAACGGTGAACGGGCCTTTGCTGTTGAGGGCATCGACCAAGCCGGCCGCCTTCACCGCCGCCACCAACATGGTGTGATCCGCGGAATTGACCGCATTCATGACGATTGTTTTAGCCGGGTACATGGGCTGGCCGCCGACCATCACCACGTTCTCCGAAGCAGCCCAGACGCCCGGCGCAGCGGCAAGCACCGCCCCCATCGCCAACAGTAAAATTTCTCGTCTCATCGGTGCATTTCCCTCGATGCGGTTGAAGATGTGCACGGCGGGCCCTGCCGTCCTCTATGTTACGGGCCTTCCCGGCCCGCGGATGCAGGGGGAGAAATTTTTTTCGGGAGCTTTCTTTTCACGAAGGGCTGCGGCGCCGCGTATGGCCCTCGCGCGCAGCCGTTTTGCCTATCTTCCGCAAGCAAAACCCAACGCGCTTTTGGGTAAGGATAAAATCCGCGTCAAGAATGCGGCAGGCGGATCGGACGATCGGGGAAGGCCAGCTGCTCGCGATCCCGCCAGTTCGGGCGTACGTAATTGATTTCCATCAGCCGCCGCACGCCTTCGATCGGGCGCGGTTCGAACCCGTGCCAAGTGTTGGGGCCGGGGGTGAAAATAACGGCGCTGTCGAATTCCGCCGAAGAGCGCCCGACCCAGCGCCGTTCCGAATCATAAATGTCGGTGCCCCAATCCTTCGCATCCGGCCCGGTGCAGAGATAGATCACCATGGAAAAAAGCTTTTCCGGAATGTCGCAATGGGGCTCCAGCCACATGCCGTCGGTATCCTGCATGTATTCCAGGCGCAGAAAGCTTCCTTCCACCGCAATCCCGAGGGTTTCCGAAAGCGCCTTTGCCACCTCGCTCCGCTGCAGCGCCTCCGCCAGCACCGCGCACGGGCGATAGCGTGCAATACGGGCTTGGTTGAAAAATATGCGCTTGTCGTTGAAGGAAGCCCGCGTGCCGTCGGTGCGGCCGAGCACGGGCGGCGGAATGGGCAGGCTCAGAATGCCCACGCACATCGCCTCGGGCAGCACATCGGCAAGTTTCCAGTGCCGATATGGCCAGTCTTCGCGCTTGGCGGCGGCCAGCGCGGCCGTGAAATGCGCGGCGATCGCGGCAGGCTCGGGGAGACGGGGAAATTCCACGGAGGCGCTCCCTCTTTAAACTTTGCCGAGCCGGCGCGGGGCGAGGTCGATAATCTTATGCAGCACGGGAAGCGCTTTCGCGACAGCGCTCCACTGATGGCGCCAGTTCTCGCGCTTCACGTACCACTCGGAATCGACGTAACAGAGCTGCAGGCTCATGCGCTGGCCTTTCTGCGGCAGAAAGCCGTGCCAGGAATTCTCGCCGACGCGGAACATCAGCATGCGGCCGAATTCGGGGGCAAACTCGAAAGCGACGTCTTCGCGATCGGAGCTGCGCAGAACCCTGAGCCGGCCGCGCTCATAGGGCCAAGACCGCGTGAAACCCACCAAGACCGTGATGATTTTGTGTTTTGAGTCGGTATGCGCGTAGCCTTCGTTGTAGCGCCCGCTGGTGTTGCCCATCATCACCGCAACCGGGGGATAGTTGCTGAGGTCGATATCGAATTTCGCCTCGACAAGCCGGCGAAAGCGCACGCTCATCAGCTCGTCCAACACGCGGCCGAAAGCGGGGCCGTAGCGCAAGCTCGGCATGGCATAGCTGCCGCGATCGGGGATCTCGGGCGCATCGGCCAGCACGCGATCGCGAAAGTGCAGCGGAATCGCCTGCTCGACAAACGCATAGTCGTAAGGGTCGCGATTGAGCGGCGCAGCGGCGATGGCGTGTTCGTCAAGATATTGGAACGGGGCTTCCGCGCTTGCCATTTGCGTTTTCCTTTCTCTTTGCTTTCTCTGATGCGCTAGAATCGCGGCAGGTCCGGCCGGTCTTGGCGCGAGATCGCCACGCCTTCCACTTCCACCAGCCATTCCGGCCGACAGACGGGGGCTTTCAGGATCAGCACCGGCAGTTCCGGAAAGGCCTGCGCCAGATGGGCGCGAATGGCGGGGAAATCCGCCCGGTCCCGGAGATAGACCACGAGATGCATGAGATCTTCCAGCCGCGCCGCGCCCGCATGCAACAACGCCTCGACATTGCCGAGCGCGCGATCAAGCTGGGCCAGCACATCCCCGCGGTGCACCACCCGGCCGTAACGGTCGATGCTTGCCGTTCCCGAAATAAAATGATGGGCGCGATCCCTGTAGGCGACGCTGGTTCCGCGCTCGAACGTAACGCCGTAATGATGCGTGGGGCAGAGCCGCTCCGGCGCCTCCAGGTAGGAAACCTGGCCGGGGCGAAGATCAAGCTGCGCGTAAGCATCAAGCGCCACGACATCGAAACGATGCGCACAGGCCCCTTCGATCCCGGTGGAAGCGATGAAATGCGTCTCTTTGGTCAGGCCGTGTTCGGCAAACAAGGCTCGGCGGCTTTCCACCATGCCGGAATAAAAGACGTCGATATCCTTCACATAAACCCAGGTGCGCACGCAGTGCTCGCGAAGCGAGGCGCCGTTTTCCTGCAATGCCGCGACCAGCTCGGCAAAAACCGAGCGCGTTTGCGCCTCTGCCGAAGCGGCCCCTTTGTCCGCTCCGGCACAGAGCCCGGTGCTCCAAAGATGGCGCAGCCCGTTCTTTTCCACCAAGAGGTGATGCGGGCCCAATCGGCGTTTGGTCATGCCCCTCGGGTCGGTTGCGTGATAGGCCAGCAGCGCGATTTTGGCGCCCGGCAAGGGCGGCTGCTCGACCCGCGAGACCGCCACGGGGTTTTCGGCCGAGCGGCCGGCAAGCTCGCTTTCGGCGAGCGCCTCCGCCTGGTTCAAGACGTCGCTCAGATAAACGCGGCGAAAGACGGCGCTTTCGGCCGGCAAATCGAGCGCGCGCAAAGTCGCGGCATACGCATCTTCCAGGGCTTTCCGTTCGGCAAGGAAATCACCCCGTTCGTGGGGGTAAACGGCAATGAAGTGTTCCGCGCTTTCCCCGTCCTGGGAAAAGCTTTTGACCATCACTTCCGCCTGCCGTTCCATTGTGGCCATTCCGTTCCTTCTCCTACCTGCTCTCGCATCTCGGGGCCGACGCGTTGCACCACACGAGGATTCCCGGCCTCCTGTTCCTGATCTTCGGCCTAAGGAGCCTTCCGGATGGAAACTTTGATCTGCATCAAGAAATCGCGGAAACGTCGAGGCGGCTGTCGCGTCGGCGCACCATCACGCCGGGCAAAATGCGGCGAAGCTCCGCCAAGAGTTCCGGCTTGAGCGGGGCTTCGCGAAGCGAAGCATCGGCAACCCCCCGCGGCGAAAATTCTTGAATGATCCACGCCCGCACCCCGTGCGCGGCAAGCACGCGGGCCATTTCCCGGAGATCTTCGGGGGAAAACACCGCCGGATGGTAGGTGGTGCGGATCTCGTGGCGGATGCCGCTTGCGCGCACCATGGCCAAAGCCGCCGCAAACCGGGGGCCTAGCCCGGCGCGGCCCACGGCGCGGCGCGTGTTGGAAGGCGGGGCTTTCCAGTCCAGCCCGATCCAGTCCAGCACGGGGAGAGCCTCGGCCAGCCGGCGCGGATAAAGGCCCGAGGTATGGAGCCCCGTCAAAAAACCGAGCGCGCGGGTGGCCGAAAGCGCCGCGACCAACCCCGGCTGGGCCGTGGGCTCGCCGCCGGAAAACACCACCCCGTCCAACAGCCCGCGCCGCCGCCCGAGCCACGCCAAGACCTCCGGCCAGGCCAGAGTGCCGGGGCGTTTGGGCTGCAGGTGCGGCGCATGGCAGTAAGGGCAGGCGAGGGGGCAGAACTGCAGATGCACCACGGCGGCAAGCCGGCCCGGAAAATCCAGGCTGGTGAAGGGCGTCACCCCGCCGACCGCCAATGCCTGCCGCGTGCGCATCGGGATGCTTCAAGCGCGGAAGAACCGTCGCTCTTCGTGTTCGCCCTGCTTGCCGATGTTGAAGGAAGAGACCGGACGGTGATAGCCCACCACCCGCGTCCACACCTCGCATTCCTGCTCTTTGCCTTCGCCGGCGCAGTGCGGGCAGAGCCGCTGCTCGCCGGGAAGATAGCCGTGCGTGGGGCAGATCGAGAAGGTGGGCGTGATGGTGATATAGGGCACCCGGAACCGCTCCAAGGCGCGGCGCACCAGCGTGCGCGCGGCTTCGGCGCTCGGCATCGGCTCGCCCAGGTAGAGATGCAAGACCGTGCCGCCGGTGTATTTGCGCTGCAATGCCTCTTGGCGGGCCAGCGCCTCGAACGGGTCGTCCGTAAAGCCCACGGGAAGCTGCGTGGAGTTGGTGTAATACGGCTTTTCCGCCGTGCCCGCCTGCAAAATGCCGGGGAAGCGGCGCCGATCCTCTTTGGCGAAACGATAGGTGGCCCCTTCCGCGGGGCTTGCTTCCAAATTATAGAGATGCCCGGTCTGTTCCTGCAGCGTCAGCACCCGCGCGCGCAGATGATCGAGCAGCTCGCAAGCGAAACGCTCGCCGAACGCGGTTGTAATGTTTTCCCGATCATCGGTGAAATTGCGGATCATCTCGTTCACGCCGTTCACCCCGATGGTGGAAAAATGATTGCGCAACGTGCCGAGGTAACGGCGCGTGTAAGGATAAAGCCCGTCTTCCATCAACTTGCCGATCACTTCGCGCTTGATCTCAAGGGAAGTCACGGCGAGATCCACCAAGCGGTCAAGCCGGGCGAAAAGCGCGGCGCGATTGCCTTTGAAAAGATAACCGAGCTGCGCGCAATTGATCGTGACCACGCCGATGGAGCCGGTTTGTTCGGCAGAGCCGAACAGCCCGTTGCCGCGTTTGCGCAGCGCGCGCAAATCCAGCTGCAGGCGGCAGCACATCGCGCGCACATCGGAAGGCTCGAGATCGGAATTCAGGAAATTCTGAAAATAGGGCAGGCCGTAGCGCGCCGTGAGTTCGAAGAGCGCCGTGGCATTTTCCGAATCCCAAGGAAAATCCTTGGTAATATTGTAAGTCGGAATAGGGAAGGTGAAGACGCGCCCTTTCGCATCCCCCGCCGCCATCACTTCGATAAAGGCGCGGTTGATCATCGCCATTTCGTACGCAAGTTCGCCGTAGGTGAAAGGCATGTCCTGCCCGCCGATGCGCGGCACCGCCGCGCGCAGATCCTCGGGGCAAACCCAATCGAAGGTGACGTTGGTAAACGGGGTTTGCCCGCCCCAACGCGAAGGAACATTCAGATTGTAGATGAACTCCTGAATGCATTGGCGCACCTCTTCGTAACGCAGGCGATCCTTGCGCACGAAGGGAGCAAGGTAGGTGTCGAACGAGCTGAAGGCTTGCGCGCCGGCCCATTCGTTCTGCAACGTGCCGAGGAAATTCACCATCTGCCCCACGGCCGAGGACAGATGCTTGGGCGGGGCGGATTCGATTCGGCCGGGAACGCCGTTGAAGCCTTCCTCGAGCAGGCTGCGCAACGACCACCCCGCGCAATATCCGGCCAGCATGTCGAGGTCATGGATATGAAACGCCGCGCTGCGATGCGCCTCGGCCACGGCGGGCGGGTAGATCTGATCCAGCCAATATTCGGCCACCATGCGGCCGGCGGCGTTCAGGATCAAGCCGCCCAGCGAATAGCCTTGATTGGCATTGGCGTTCACGCGCCAATCCGCGCGCGCCAGATAGTTGGCGATGGGCGCGGTCAGCGGCCCGGGCGTTCGCTCGGCCCGGCTATCCTTCCGGCTTGACCGGGATAAAGATTCATCAATGATCGATCTTTCATGGGAAACCAAAACGGTTCCATTTTCCGAATCCATGCTCTAACCTCCCGCCGACTCCTACATATAGATGCCAACCGCGATTTCTATACTAAATATTGTAACCCTAGGCAAGCGAGAAATTTCTGATGGAAATCAACCACGCCTTTCGGAAAAGGTCGCATCTTACGCCCATGTCCGAGCCCGCCCTGCTTGCCCGTTACGCGCGCCCAGTGCCGCGTTATACGAGTTACCCGACCGCACCGCATTTTGCGCCGCTTGCGGATCCCGCCCCTTACGCGGAACGGCTCGCGGGGATGCCTGCGGATACCGAGCTTTCGCTTTACCTGCACGTGCCGTTCTGCCGTGAGCTTTGCCTCTTTTGCGGCTGCCATACGACCGTGGTGCGCAAGCCCGAGCCGATCGCGGCCTATGCCGCGGATGTGCAGAAAGAAGCCGCACTGCTGGCCGAGGCCCTCGGCAACAAGCGGCTCAGGCTTAAGCATGTGCATTGGGGCGGGGGCACACCGCACAGCCTCACGCCCGCGGATTTCGCCCGCATTATGGAATCGCTCGCGCGGCATTTCGCCTTTGCGCCGGATGCCGAAATCGCCGTGGAAGTTGATCCGCGCACGCTCTCGCCGGAGATGGTGAAAACCTTTGCCGAAGTCGGGGTGACGCGCGCAAGCCTCGGCGTGCAGGATTTTCACCCCGAGGTGCAGCGCGCCGTGCATCGGCTGCAGCCATTTGCCCTTGTGGCCGAGATCGTCGGCGCTTTGCGCGATCACGGAATCAGCGCGATCAATTTCGATCTCATCTACGGCCTGCCGTATCAGACCGAGGCAAGCGTTGCCGAGACGGCCGCGCGCGCGCTCACGCTTGCCCCCGATCGGCTGGCGGTCTTCGGCTATGCGCATGTTCCGTGGATGAAACGTCATCAGGCGCTGCTGCCGGAAGCGGCGCTTCCCGATGAAGCATCACGCTACCGCCAGCAGGAAGCGATTGCCCGCGTGCTGAGCGAAGCGGGCTACATCCCCGTCGGGCTGGACCATTTTGCGCGGCCGGGCGATGCGCTGGCGCGCGCTTTGGCCGAAGGAAGGCTCCGGCGAAACTTCCAAGGCTATACGACGGATGCCGCCCCGGTGCTGCTCGGGCTCGGCGCCTCCGCGATCGGCACGTTGCCGGACGCATACGTACAGAACATTGCTTCGATCCCGCAATGGAGCGGCGCGGTGCGCGCGGGGCGGCTGCCGCTTGCGCGGGGAATCGTGCTTTCCGCCGAGGATCGGCTGCGGCGGGCGGTGATCGAGGCCATCATGTGCTACGGCGCGGTCGATCTTGCCGCCGTGGCCGCACGGCATGAGGCGGCCATGGAATCGCTGCTCACGCCGGCCTTGGAGGACTTGGCCGCCGACGGGCTGATTGCCTGGGAGGGCAGCGTGCTGCACGTCACCGCGCGCGGCCGGCCGTTCTTGCGCCACGTGGCCGCCGCTTTCGATGCCTATTTCCGCCCCGAAGCCGCGCCGCGCCGCTACAGCCAGGGCGTCTGAGGCCAAGCCCGCCTGCGCGAATCCCTGCGCGCACGCGCCGGAGCGGTGTATCATCTCCCCATGAAAATGCGCACCGATTGGCGGTTGGCTCTGGTTTTGGGCGGGGCGCGCTCGGGCAAAAGCCGCGCCGCCGAAGCGCTGCTCGCGCAGCATCCGCCCCCTCGGGTTTACATCGCCACCGCGGAAGCGAAAGATGCGGACATGCGCGCGCGCATCCGCCTGCATCAAGCCCGCCGCGGCCGGGGTTGGCGCACCATCGAAGCCCCCCTTGCGCTTGCCCAGGCGCTGGCGGAAGCCGAAGAGGCCCCGGTGCTGGTGGAATGCCTCACGCTTTGGCTTTCCAACCTGATCCTTGCCGGAGAGGATCCGGAAGCGGCCGCGGCGGCCTTAGAAAGCGCGCTTGCGCGGCGGCGCGCGCCGAGCGTGCTGGTTGCCAATGAAGTGGGGCTCGGCATCGTGCCCGAGAACGCGCTCGCCCGCCGCTTTCGCGACGCCGCCGGAGTGCTGCACCAGCGCCTGGCCGCGCGCGCGGATTATGTTCTGTTCATGGTCGCGGGCCTTCCCTTGGAGGTGAAATAAACGCCCAATGTCCGAGCCCCCAACCGATACCGAAGCCGAACGCCATCGCGCCGAAATGGCCAAGCTGAAAGCCTTGCAAGATGCCGAAGTGGCGCGCAAAACCATCAAACGCAAAGGCTTGCTGATCGTCTATACCGGCAACGGCAAAGGCAAGTCCACCGCCGCCTTCGGCATGATGCTGCGCATGCTGGGGCACAAGCGGCGCGTGGCCGTGGTGCAATTCATCAAAGGCAAGTGGAAGACGGGCGAACGCGCCGCCGTGGCCGCCTTCGGCAATTTGGTGGAATGGTACACTATGGGCGAGGGCTTTACCTGGGAAACGCAAGACCGCGCGCGCGATATCGCCGCCTGCGAACGGGGCTGGGAGATTGCCGCCCGCCTGCTCTCCGACCCCGATCTCGCGCTGCTGATTTTGGACGAGCTCAACATTGCGCTCCGCTACGATTATCTCGCGCTCGATACGGTTTTGGCCGCGCTTGCCGCCCGCCCGCCCACGCAGCACGTGATCATCACCGGGCGCAACGCCAAGCCCGAATTGATTGCGGCCGCCGATACCGTGACCGAAATGGTCGAAGTCAAGCACCATTTCGCTGCCGGCGTGCGCGCCCAGATCGGCATCGAATTTTGAGGGAGATCGCAGACCCATGCCCGCGCGCGCTTTGATGTTGCAGGGCACGGGCTCTTCCGTGGGCAAATCGCTGCTGCTTGCCGGGCTCGCGCGCGCGCTCTTCCGGCGGGGGCTCAATGTGCGGCCGTTCAAGCCGCAAAATATGGCGAACAATGCCGCGGTGAGCATCGAAGGCGGCGAAATCAGCCGCGCCCAGGCCTTGCAGGCGCGCGCGGCGGGGGTTGCGCCCAGCGTGCACATGAACCCCGTTTTGCTGAAGCCGGAGAGCGAACGCGGCAGCCAGATTATCGTGCACGGGCGCGTGTTCGGCAAAGCCACAGCGCGCGAATACCAGTGGCTGAAACCGCAATTGTTGCCGAAGGTTCTGGAAAGCTTTCAAATTCTTGCGGCCGCAAGCGATCTGGTGTTGGTGGAAGGCGCGGGCAGCGCGGCGGAGGTCAATCTGCGCGCGCACGATATCGCCAATATGGGTTTTGCCCGCGCCGCCGGGGTTCCCGTCGTGCTGATCGGCGATATCGACCGCGGCGGGGTGATCGCAAGCCTGATCGGCACCCAAGCGGTGCTGGCGGAAGACGATGCCGCCTGCATCAAAGGTTTTATCGTCAATCGGCTCCGCGGCGATGCTGCTTTGTTTGCGGAAGGCATGCGCTTCATTGCCGCGCGCACCGGCTGGGCGCCCTTGGGGTTGGTGCCGTATTTTCCGCCCGCCCGTAAACTTCCGGCGGAAGATACGGCGGAGCTCAAAGAAGAACGCCCCAAAAGCGCAGGCAGGCTGCGGATTGCCGTGCCCTTGCTGCCGCATATCGCGAATTTCGACGATCTCGACCCGCTGCGCTTGGAGCCGGAGGTGAATCTGCTGCTCGTGCCGCGGGGGAAGCCGCTGCCGGCGGATGCGGATCTGGTTCTGCTCTTGGGCTCCAAATCCGTGCGGTCGGATTTGGCGGTTTTCCGCAACGAGGGCTGGGATATCGATCTTTTGGCGTATCATCGGCGCGGCCGCGGGTTGATACTGGGCATTTGCGGCGGCTTGCAAATGCTCGGCCGCACAATTGCGGATCCGGAAGGATTAGAAGGCGCACCGGGAACAAGCGAGGGGCTCGGTTTGCTGGATATCGAAACGGTTTTCCGCCGCAGCAAGCATTTGCGGGAAGTTTCGGGAACGAACATTTTGGACGGCAGCCCCGTGCAAGGCTATGAAATCCATCTCGGTGAAAGTTTCGGCCCCGATATGGCGCGGCCGCTGCATCTGCTTTCCGACGGCCGCAGAGAAGGGGCGATCTCCGCCGACGGCCGCGTGATGGGAACCTATCTGCACGGGCTTTTCACGCATGATCGGGCGCGTGCGGCTTGGCTGGCACGCCTCGGCGCCGCCGCTTCGGCGCTCTCTTACGAAGCGGAGATCGAAGCGACGCTCGATGCGCTTGCGGCACATTTGGAAGCGCATCTCGATATCGAAGGAATGCTCAGCCTCGCGCGATCATCGCCAGCGCCGCCACCACGATAATCTGCAGCAAGGCGGCGCGACGGGTGAGCGTGAGCGCACGCAAAACATCGCTGCTGTTCGCTTCCTTGCGGCCGCTTCCCATCCAAGCGTCATCCACCAGGGTTTCCCCATAGACGCGCGGCCCCGCAAGGGAAAGGCCGAGCGCGCCGGCCGTTGCTGCCTCCGGCCAGCCGGCATTGGGCGAACGATGCCGGGGCGCATCGCGCCAGGCGGCGCGGCAAGCGGCGCGGGCCGAGGCGTGCGGAGTGAACAGCGCGGCCAGCGTCAGCCAGAGCGCGGCAAGCCGGGAGGCGGGAAGGTTGATCAGATCGTCAAAGCGCGCCGCCGCCCACCCGAAAGCCGCCAAGCGTTCGGTGCGATGGCCGAGCATGGAATCGGCCGTGTTCGCGGCTTTGTAAAGCGCAATCCCGGGCAGGCCCAAAAGCGCGCACCAGAGCGCCGGCGCCACCACGGCATCGGAGAAGTTTTCCGCAAGCGATTCAATGGCCGCGCGCATCACGCCGGCTGCATCGAGGGATTGCGGATTGCGCCCAACGATGTGCGAAACCGCTGCGCGCGCCCCGGCAAGGCCCTCCCGCCTCCGGGCTTCGACAACCGCGCCGACATGGGCAAAGAGGCTGCGGCTGGCAAGCAAGGCGGCGGCGGGCAGCGCGAGCAGCATATTTGCGCCAAGCGGCGGGACGAGCCGGCGGAGCGCGCTTTGTAAGAAAACGGCGGGCAGCACGGCAACGGCAAGGATCAAGACCAGCGCGCATCCCCCCAAAATGGAACGCGTTCGAACAGAGCGCTCCGGCCGATTGAGCGCGCGCTCCAGGGCCGCAATCCACGCGCCGAGCCATTGCACCGGATGGCCGATGCGCCGCTGAAGCGGGGCGGGGTAATCGCACGCCGCTTCCAGCACAAGGGCGACGGCGGCGAGCAGAACGTTGTCGTTCAGAAACGTCATCTTTGATGGTTTCGCTATCCATACGGTTATTTTTGCTGTGAGAATCCCTGCACCGTGCGCACGCCCATCGCCTTCGCATAGCAACGATTCACGTAGAAATCCGGTTCTTTGTGAATCCCTTCAAAGAAGAGATGCCCGCGGATCAACAGCGTGCGCCCGTGGAAGGTGACCAGCGGCAAGCGCGCGTCCGTCTCGGCGCCGTGTTCCTGGCGTTGCCGAAGCGCGGCAATAATCGTGCCCCCAGAGCGGGGTGTGCTGGTTTGCCCAGAAGGCCGCAAGAAAGACCAGGAACAAGGAAA
>JAIMBF010000201.1 GCA_023511585.1 Terriglobia bacterium | reverse complement strand
GAGAATGCCTTCGCCGGGTTGGCGCTCCGTGCCCACAAGCAAATCCCCGCCGGTTTCCGGATCCGGTACGCTGACCGTGTTTCCGGGGGCCGATGCGAGCAGATCGATCGAGGCGCCATTCTGCTTCAGCGCGATCGGGTGCAAAGCCACCCGGCCCGGCACCACGTTCACAACCCAGCCGCCGGCAATGCGTACGAGTGCGATATCTTCGTTGGACGAAAGCGGAAGCGTGAGAACGGTCGCGTTCGGGAAGAGCTGAATTTTCGCGTCGCCAAAAACCGAATCCCCTTGCATGGGGGCAAGATCGATCGGACGGCGTTCATCAAACACCACAATTCCGAATGCATCCCGACGAAAGGCGGCGGCCCCGGTCGCGTTGCCGAAGGGAAGCGCAATTGCCGAACCCTTCGCCCCCGGCGGCAATTGCACGCGCGCCACCGCCAAGCTCATCTGTGCCGGCGCCGTTTCCACTTTCGGCGGCTTAAAATCGGGCGGCGCGATGGTCGGGGGCGGTTGCGGAGCTGCGCGCCTCTCGGCTCCAAACTCAGCCGCCTCTATGGGAGGAATGGGCGGCGGCGCAGGAAGCTCCGGCCCGGAAGATGAAGATTGAGAAGCCGGGGGCGGTGTAGCCGCCGCCGGCTCCGCGGGTTTCGGCGGTGTTCCGGGAGCCGCAGGTGCGGAAGCCGAAGCCGTGGGGGCCGCAGCTGTGGAAGCCGCAGCTGCAGAGGGCGTTTTGGAAACGTCGGAACGCGTCGGCCTCGGCGGATCCAGCACATCCAAAGCCAATCGATCGCCCAGGCGCAGGGTGCGTATTTTGCTTCCCGGCGTCAGTTCCAAAACGGCGGTTCCCGCTCCGCCTTCGATCGCAAGCACGTTGCGCGGCGGGCTATTCCCTACCAGGACAGGCTCCCCGGCGGGGAAAACAAGGCGCACCCGATTGCCCTCGCGGGCCAGCGCGAATTTGGTATCCGGCGGCAAGTCGAAAACCACACGGCCAAACCCCGAGTGGTTGCCGACGCGGACCCTGATCACGTTCGGCTCATCAGCTCTCCCCTGTGCGAAGGAAGCGATACCGAGGGCCAGGCAAATGCCGCAAACTCCTATGAAAAGCCGCACGGAAGGCATGGGGTTCTTAGGCCGAGCCCGACTCAGTACCGGCCAAAAGCCGATCGATATCAGACTGGTCCATGGCTGCGCCAGGCAGCGGCGGGCCATTTTCCAGCGAAGGCCTGGGCGCTTCGGAGGCGTTTGCAAGCGGCTGCTTCGAAGCGGCCGAGGCCTCATGCGCCGTGTCTGCTATTCCGACCGTCGCCATAATGTGCGCAATACGCGCCTCAATGGCCTTCAGAGTGGCCACGACTTTGCTGATCCGTTGGCCGGTAATATCCTGAAAACTGCAGGCTTCGAAAATGCGCGTCGTGGCGGATTGCAAAACGCTCGCGTATTGGGAAGCAAGCTTATCCGCCAACCCGTCGAGCCTCTCGCAGCTTTCCAGGATGGATTCCGTTGCCTCGGCGGTATGCTGAACAATAGCATCCAATTCATCGGTAGCGGCGGGAATATGGCTTGCGGCGATTTCCTCCACGCGCAAGGCGGCAATCTCGGCTTTGGCCCTGGCAATGGTGCTGTTGAGATCTTTCAACTCCGCAAGCAGAACCGCTTCGTGCGAAGAAATGGCGCCGTGCATGGTGGAAAGCACGGCTTCGACAATTTCCGTCACCATTTCCGGCGCCGCATGCGGATAGCGTGCGCCAATTTCCGCCAATCGCTGCCGCAATGCGAGACACGACCGATCATGTTCCGAAACAGGCTTAGGCATGCGCAAGAACCTTTTCGATCTTTTCGCGCAAAGTCTCGGCATTGAACGGTTTGACAATGTAGTTCGAGACACCTGCCTGTTTCGCTGCCACCACGTTTTCCGCCTTGCTTTCCGCGGTTACCATAATGAACGGAATATGCTTCAGCCGCGCGTCGGCGCGTACTTCCTGAAGCAGTTGCAAACCGGTCATCGGCTGCATGTTCCAATCGCTGATAATCAAGCCGTAATTGCCGGT
>JAIMBF010000200.1 GCA_023511585.1 Terriglobia bacterium | reverse complement strand
TAACATTCCGGAAAGTCTTCGCAGCTTCCGGGGTTGAGGATGCCGCCATGCCAAGCTTGCCCAAAGGCCGTACCCTTGACGAATTCAGGCCCTTGATGCCGGCAGAAACGGAAATTTTTCACGCCGTGGCCGCCGGCGAGGACGCAATCATCGGAGCAAGCCGGCCGGTAATTCCTGGGCAAGACTCTTTGGTGCGCGCCGAATTCCTCCGTTTCCTGGCTCTTGGCGGTGATGCCGGCGCACCGGTTCATGAAAAAGGCATTTTCGTGCATGGGGCCTGGATTGCCGGAACGCTCGACTTAACGTTCGCCGAGATCCGCGTGCCGCTGATGTTCGTGAACTGCTGGTTCGAGGCTACCCCTAAGCTTTTAGGAACGAAATGCCGTGGAACCCTCTCTTTGGAAGGGAGTTTTGTGCGGGGGCTGCTCGCCGATGGTTTGCAATGCCACGCCGATATGAATATGAGGGGCGGCTTTGAGGCGCTGGGCGAAGTTAGACTTGTCAGAGCGAAGATCGGCGGCAACCTCGATTGCTCCGGCGGCAGATTTGAGAATCCGAAAGGCTGTGCCATCAAGGCCGATGGCATAACCGTCTCGGGAGCTGTCTTTTTGAGGGACAGCTTCCGGGCACAGGGCGAAGTCCGACTGCTCGGCGCAAAGATTGGAGGGAATTTGGAGTGTTCCGGCGGCAGATCCAAAAATCGAAACGGTTACGCCATCAGCGCCGATGGCATAACCGTCAATGGAGCCGTTTTCATGAGGTACCCTTTCCTGGCATGTGGCGAAGTCAGCCTTCGCAGTGCGAAGATCGGCAGCAATTTGTCTTGTACCGGTGGTAGATTTGAGAATCCGAATGGCCGTGCCATGAGCGCTGACGGCATAACCGTCGCAGGATCGGTCGTTGTGAGATCTCTTCTCCCGGGACAGGACGAAGTCCAGAAGCGGATTGATTTCCAGGCGCGGGGCGAAGTCCGGCTGCTCGGCGCAAAGATTGGAGGCGATTTGGAGTGTTCCGGCGGCCAATTTGAGAATCCGAACGGTGATGCCATCAGCGCCGATGGGATGACTGTCTCGGGGACCGTTCATTTGAACAATGGTTTCCAGGCACGGGGCGAAGTCCTGCTTACCGGCGCAAAGATCGGCACATTGGAGTGTTCCGGCGGCCAATTTGAGAAGCCGAAAGGCTATGCCATCACCGCCGAAAGCATGAACGTCTCCGGCACTTTCTTTTTTCGTAATGTCAACATCACGTGTGGTACAATCAATTTGGCCTTTGCCCATGTCGCCCGCCTTGTTGATGACCTGCGATCTTGGCCCCACGGCATCGTGCTCGATGGTTTTGTTTACGATACGTTCCGTAGTCCGCCGCAATTGCAAGCAAGCGGAAGTCCACAGCAGCCGCAAGCAAGCGGAAGTCCACAGCAGCCGCAAGCAAACGCAACATCGGCCCCGACGCAGGCAAAGGAAAGATTGAAATGGCTCGACAAACAAAGCCCGGAGCACAGTGGGACGGCCAGAAATCCGCGTGAATTTCGGCCGCAGCCGTGGCAGCAACTGCGCAAAGTGCTGCATGATGACGGGCATTATGAAGATGCGCGCCGGGTGGCAATCGCATTCGAAAACCGCAAGCGATTCTGCGGCTTGATCGGCGAAATTTCTCCACGAGCCAAATCCAACTTCATCGTTTCTGTGTTTGATTGGCTGCGGAGCCGCACCGCGCCCATCTTCCACGCGCTTTACGGCGGGTTCATCGGCTATGGGTATCGTCCCCTCCGTCTGCTCGGCATCGTTGTCGCGTTCTGGTTCCTCAGCACAGGGGTTTTTTGCCTGGCTGCGCAAAATAACCTTTTCGTTCCGAGTGACCCCGCCCATATCGGGCTTCTCGAAAAACCCGCCTTTGATGCTTGCAACCCCGACAAAACTCCGAGCGGGAATTGGACCAGTTGCACCAGCCTGCCCCCTAACTATCCGGGTTTTCATTCGCTGGTTTATGCGCTCGATGTGATGTTGCCGATTACCAAATTGGGCCAAGAAGATCACTGGACACTGATCGATCCGCGTA
>JAIMBF010000069.1 GCA_023511585.1 Terriglobia bacterium | reverse complement strand
GTTGATGAAAACGGGGCGATCCGCATTGATCAGGAATGGCGCACCAGCCAGCCGCATATCTATGCCATCGGGGATGTGACGGATCGGCTGAACCTGACCCCGGTTGCCACCGCCGAAGGGCACATGCTGGCCGAGCGGCTGTTCGGCAGCGGCGAGCGCGCCTGGAATTTCACTCAAGTGCCCACCGCCGTCTTCTCCATCCCGCCGCTGGCCACCGTCGGCCTGACCGAAGAAGAAGCAGCCGCGCGAGGCCCGGCGGAAATTTTCCTCACCCGCTTCACGCCCATGCGGCATACACTTTCCGGGCGCAAGCGGTTTACGCTCATGAAGCTGGTGGTAGATCATGAAAGCCAGCGCGTGCTCGGCGCGCACATGCTGGGCGAGGATGCGCCGGAGATTATGCAAGGGATTGCCGTTGCCCTCGGCATGGGCGCGCGGAAGGCGGATTTCGACCGCACAGTGGGCATCCATCCCACCGCGGCGGAGGAATTTGTTACTCTTCGCACGCGCACCCGCCTTGTCGGAATGAAGGAAGCGGCGGATTAATAAGCTGATAGAGTAAGACCATGAATAAGATTCAATCCGAAGCACCTTGGAGCCCGGAATCCTGGCGCGCCAAGCCCGCCTGCCAACTTCCCTCTTACCCTGATGCCGCGCGCCTGGCGGAGGTGGAAGCACGGCTTCGCCGCTATCCGCCGCTGGTGTTTGCCGGCGAGGCTCGGCGGTTGCGTGCCGCCTTGGCAAAAGCGGCGGAAGGGCGGGCTTTTGTCTTGCAAGGCGGCGATTGCGCAGAAAGCTTTGCCGATTTCACCGCCAACATCATTCGCGACACCTTTCGCGTGTTGTTGCAAATGGCGGTGGTGCTGACGTTCGGCGCCCGCGTGCCGGTGGTGAAGCTTGGGCGGATGGCCGGGCAATTCGCCAAGCCCCGCTCGGCCGAGACGGAAACGCAAGACGGGGTCACCTTGCCGAGCTACCGCGGCGATATGATCAACGGCCCGGAGTTTACCGAAGAAGCCCGCACCCCGGATCCGACGCGCATGGAAACCGGCTATTTCCAATCCGCCGGCACGCTCAATCTGCTCCGCGCCTTCGCTTCCGGGGGTTACGCGGATTTGCACGAGGTTCACCGCTGGAACCTGGATTTCGTCTCCCGCTCGCCTTTGGTGGCGCGTTACCAGGATCTTGCCGCACGTATCGACGAAACCCTGGGCTTTATGGCCGCCTGCGGCATGACCAGCGAAACCACGCCGCAAATTCGCGAAACCGATTTCTACACCAGCCACGAAGCCTTGCTTTTGCCCTACGAGCAGGCGCTTACGCGCATCGATTCCACCACCGGCGACTGGTATGCGTGTTCCGCGCATTTTCTTTGGATCGGCGATCGCACGCGCCAGCCCGACGGTGCGCATGTGGAATTCCTGCGCGGGGTGAAGAACCCGATCGGCATCAAGCTCGGCCCGAGCACGGAAATCGATTCCCTACTGCGGTTGATGGATATTTTGAATCCGCAAGCCATTCCCGGGCGGTTGACCTTGATCAGCCGGATGGGGGCGGAGCGCGTGTTAGAAAAACTGCCGCCGCTGGTGCGGGCGGTGAAACGCGACGGACGCCCCGTGGTTTGGGTGTGCGACCCGATGCACGGCAACACCATCACCACGAAAGCGCGCATCAAAACCCGCCGGTTCGATGCCATTCTTTCCGAAGTGCGCGGCTTTTTTGACGTGCATGCCGCCGAGGGTACCTGGGCGGGCGGCGTGCATGTGGAAATGACCGGGCGCAACGTGACCGAATGCATCGGCGGCGCGTATCATCTGACGGAAGCGGATCTTTCCACCCGCTATGAAACCTTCTGCGACCCAAGGCTGAATGCCGAACAATCTTTAGAGCTTGCCTTTCTTCTCGCCGAAGAGCTGAAGGAAAGACGCGCCAACGGCGAATTTAACATGATGGCCGCGCAATGACCGAATCTGCCGACCCGCTCCGTCAAATCCCTATCTGGACGGATTCGTATTTCAATCGAACGCGCGCTATTGTCAGAAAGTACGGCGATAAGCGGGTGACCTATGCGGTGTTTCTTCGTAGGCCTGTTATTTCTGCACCGAAATTTATGCTGGAATGGCTTGAGGCGGTCGGGCAAGCGCGGGAAACCCCTTTCACGCTCGATTTGATGTATCCGGAAGGAAGCTGGGTTGGCGCCGGCGAGCCGATCGTTTATATCAGCGGAAGTTTCGCGAACCTGGTTGATTTGGAAACATTGTTTTTGCAGAAAATCGGTGCGCCTTGCGTTGCCGCGCATAATGCCTATCAGATGTGCTTGGCTTTGCCGAAAGTGGCGTTTCTGGCCATGGAAGCGCGCCACTGCGCCGGGCTTGAGATGCAGCAGATGATGGCCTATGCCGCGGCGGTCGGCAGCGAGGCCGCAAAACGCGAGGGCGCGCGCGGTTTTATCGGCAATGCCAACGATGCCACCGCGCATTGGTTCGGCGCGCGCCAAGGTTATGGAACGATGCCGCATGCGTTGATCGGTTATGCAGGCTCCACGGTGCGCGCGGCCGAAATGTTTCACGAAACTTTTCCCGATGAAAATCTGACGGTTTTGGTCGATTATTTTGGTAAGGAAATTAGCGATTCGCTTGCCGTTTGCCGGCGTTTTCCGGATCTTGCCGCTGCCGGGCGCTTGGCGATGCGGCTTGATACCCATGGCGGACGCTTCATCGAAGGGCTCGATCCGGCCGAAAGCTATGCCGTGTTAGAACGGCATGCGCCCGGCGCCATTCGACGCTATCGCAGTGAAACAGAGCTTCGCTATCTGGTTGGCACCGGGGTTTCCGCCGCTGCCGTCTGGCGGCTTCGGGAAGCTTTGGACGAAGCCGGCTTTCCCCGCGTGCGCATTGTTGTCTCTTCCGGCTTTAACGTCGAAAAATGCCGGGTGATGGCAGATGCGAATGCCCCGATCGATGTGGTAGGCACCGGGAGTTTTCTGCCCGAAGCTTGGGCCGAGACTTACGCCACCGCCGATATTGTGGAATATGACGGCGTTCCCATGGTCAAGGTCGGGCGCGAGTTCCTCTTGCGCCGCAACGGCGCCCGACGAAATAACGCCGGTGGAGATAGAAAAGCTAACCGCTAAGTGCAGCCCGGAGCGGATCCGCTTGCGGATTGCTGACCGTTCCCTTTGCGATTTCCGCAGCAGTCACCGGCTTGCCGTAATAGGACCGATCGAGATCCAAACGCTGCGAAACGTCGCTGCCCGAAAGAGTGAGCCCGGCGAAAGCACCTTCCGACTTCGACCAGATCACCACATCGGCGCCTTCGAGCTCTGCCTGGGTGGCTTTGTTGAAATCGGCGAAAGTGAGCCCACCGCCCACCTTCAGCGTGAAATTGCTCGTCTGCAACAGGCTATCCAGCGCGCGTTGTTTCATCACGATCATGACCACCGAGCTCTCCTCAAAGCCGAGCTGAACACCGAGCGAGACCGAGGTGGTTTCGTAAAACGCCGGATAGCTCCAGCCTTGCGGTCCGTGCACGAGCATCACGCCTTGGCCGCGCGAGCCTCCCAAAACCACGCCGCCCTTGAGAATGTCAGGAAAGATCACCACCGCTTTGGCCTTTTGCAGCAGCGCCGCTATCTTTGCACCGCCGTGCCTCTTCATCACGCCAACCGTGGCGACGGCTTGGTTCACCAACGCGCGGTCATCGGCACGCATTTCTTTCCGGCTTTCCGCGCAACTGGCGAGCATGAGGCCGCCAAGCGCAGCACTGCTGAGAAGCAGGAAACGTCGGTTCATCTGTCACCTCTCTTGCGTATCGTTGTTAAATTTATTTTTAACCCGTGGCTTTTCATCGGCTGCGCTTCGCGCTTCGGGCGGCCAATTCATCGATCCCGATCTGCCCAAACATCTTTTCCTGAGAGAGCCCCGTTTGTCAAGAAAACGCAACCAGGCGACGCCATCGTCGCAAACACTCGAGCGTTTTCGGCTAACGTGTTAGGAGCTTCAACAAAGAAACGCAATATTTTCCCCGGTCGTCGACGAGCCGGCAGGTTGAAAAGCCTTTCCAGCCCAAGAACAAGGGCCGGCGCATTAACCCACTTGCAATGGTGCTCCTTCATACTCTTTGCGGCGGCGAATGAGGGCTGTCATGGACGGGGATTCGCTATCGTTACCGGCGCCGGAATTGCTCGAACGCGGCATGGCACTGTTTGCCCGTGGCAATGCCGCAGCGATGGTAGGAAAAAAAGAAGCGGCGATTGCTTGTTATCGCCAGGTGCTTGCGCTGTTGCCCAATTGGGCGGAAGCGTGGATGAATTTCGGCATCGTGCTGGCGCAAGCCGGCCAAATGGCCGCCGCGATCGCAGCTCAGCGCATGGCGCTCGCGCTGATGCCGGAACACCCGGAAGCGCTGAACAATCTGGGCAACGCTCTGCAAATGGCGGGGCGGATGAACGAAGCCGTGGCCGCGTTCCGCCGGGCGCTCCGGGCGGCGCCACAACAGGCGGCATTGCATTTCAACCTCGGCAATGCCCTCGCCGCACAAGGAGAGCTCGGGGAGGCCGCCGAAGCGTATCGCCAGGCGATCCGGCTTGCGCCGCGGCTGGCAGCAGCGCACTTGGCGCTGGGCAACCTGCTGCACAAGCAAGGCCGGCACAGAGATGCCGCCCAAGTCTATGAAACCGCCATCCGCATTTCCCCCGGCGTCATAACCGCCTATCTCCACTGCGGCAATGCCCGTCGCGCGATCGGTGATCTCCCTGGCGCCATGGCCGCCTATCGCCAAGCTTTGACATTGCGGGGCGATTTTGCGCCCGCTTGGTGCAATCTCTCGGCGGTTTGTTATCAGCAAGGCCTCATGGAAACGGCGATCATTTGCGCGCGCCAAGCGATCGCACTTGCGCCCCGTTATGCCGATGCCTTTTGCAACCTCGGCAATGCGCTTTTGGCGCAAGGCGCTTTTCGCCAGGCCGAAGCGGCATACCGGGCCGCCATCGCCAGCGCGCCCGATCTTGCCGCCGCATATGCCAATTTGGGCGCGGCCTTGCGCGATATGGGCCGCCTCGCCGAGGCCGAACACGCGCTGCGCACGGCGTTGGAGCTCGCCCCCCAATCGGCCCCGGCCCATTTCAACCTGGGGCTCGTGCTGCTGTCTGCCGGAAAATGGGAGGAAGGCTGGGCCGAGCATGAGTGGCGCTGGCACACGGGCGCCATGCCGGCGCTTCGCTTCACCGTTCCGCAGTGGGAGGGGGAAGATCCGCGCGGCCGCACCATCTTGCTGCACGCGGAACAAGGTCTCGGCGATACGTTGCAATTCGTCCGGTATGCGCCGCTTTTGGCCGCGCGCGGCGCGCGGGTTATTCTGCAGGTGCAGCGGCCCCTCGTGCGGCTGCTCAAGCACCTTCCGGGGTCTTTGCTCGTGCTTGCCGAAGACGAAACGCCGCCGGAATTTGCGCTTCATTGCCCGTTGATGAGCCTGCCTTACGCATTCCGGACGACGCTTGCCACCATTCCGGCCGCCCCTTACGAAAACGGCGCCTATCTTCGCCCCTATCCCGCGCTGATTGCCCGCTGGCGAGCCCGCCTGCCGCCCCGCCGGGGGGCTTTGCGCGTCGGGCTGGTTTGGGCAGGCGATCCGCGGCCGCGCGAGCCGCGCGCGCACTATGCGGACAAACGCCGCTCAATCCCGCTGGCTGCGTTTGCTCCGCTTGGTCAGGTCGAGGGGGTAGAGTTTTTCAGCCTGCAATGGGGCAAAGCACGAGACGAGATCGCATCGTCCGGGCTTGCGCTGATCGATTTGATGGGCGAGGTCTCCGATTTCGCGGATACCGCCGCGCTGATCGCCGGGCTTGATCTTGTCGTTTCGGTGGATACCGCTGTGGCCCATCTCGCCGGCGCTTTGGGGAAGCCGGTGTGGCTGCTCTCCCGTTTCGATGGTTGCTGGCGCTGGCTCACGAAACGGGAGGATTCGCCTTGGTATCCCAGCATGCGGTTGTTTCGCCAGCAGGCTCCCGGGAGCTGGGCGCCGGTGATCGCACGGGTGCGTTCTGCCTTATCGGCTCTGGTTTCGTCTTAGCCCGGCAGGATGCTTTTTTCTTCGCCTCGGACGCTCGCCATGGCACCATAGGCGCCATGCCGGACACGTCTCCCTGGCGCGATGACCGCACCGCCATCCGTAAGCTCCGTTCTGCTTCGGAAGAAACGGCGCTTGCCCCGCTGCTGAGCTCGGCCGAATTGCCGGAGGCTGCTTTTACCCGCGCGCGCTGGCTGGTTCGGGCGGCACGCCGCAGTTTGCGCCCGGGCATGGATATCAGCGCCTTCCTGACGGAATTCGGGCTTGATACGCGCGAAGGGATCGCGCTGATGTGCCTGGCCGAGGCGCTCCTGCGTATTCCCGATGCGGCCACCGCCGACCGCTTGATCGAAGACCGCATCGGCACCGCCGGTTGGGAAGAACATCTGGGCCACGCCACGAATTTTACCGTGAATGCTTCGGCTTTTGCGTTCATGCTCACCGGCCGCGTGCTTTCGCTGGACGAAGCAAGCCATATGCCGCGGGCAATCGGCCGGCTGATCCGAAGGCTGGGCGAGCCGGTGATTCGCGCGGCGTTGCGCCAGGGCATGCGGTTTTTGGCGCGCCAATTCGTGGCCGGGCGCAGTATCGAAGAAGCGTTCGCGCGCCTGACCGAAGGGGAGGGCAAGCGCTGGCGCTACAGTTTCGACATGTTGGGCGAAGCTGCCAAAACCGCGGCCGACGCCGCCCGCTATATGCGCGCGTATCAGGACGCCATTGCCTATCTCGGCAAGGCAAGCAATGGGCGCGGCGTGATCGAGGAGCCGGGGATATCGGTAAAGCTCTCCGCCCTTCACCCCCGATACGAGCCGTTGCAAGCGGCGCGTTGCGTGCCTGCCTTGGTGGATGCGCTGGGCACGCTTGCCGAGGCCGCCAAGGCTGCCGATATCGGGCTCACGGTCGATGCCGAAGAGGCCGATCGGCTGGAGCTCAGCCTTGATATTTTCGCTGCCGTCCGCCGCAACCCCGCTCTGGCGGGCTGGCATGGGCTGGGGCTTGCCGTGCAGGCCTATCAGAAATGTGCCCCGGCGGTGATTGCGTGGGTGGTGGAGTTGGCTCGGGCAACTTCTCACCAAATCCCGCTGAGGTTGGTGAAAGGCGCCTATTGGGATAGCGAGATTAAGTTCGCCCAAGTCCAGGGCCTTGCCGAATATCCGGTGTTTACCCGGAAGGCGGCAACGGATGTATGCTGGCTGGCTTGCGCGCGCCAGATGCTGGCAGCCGGCGATGCACTTTACCCCGCCTTTGCCACGCACAACGCGTTGAGTCTTGCCGCCATCTTGGAGCTTGCGGGCTCGGCGCGGTTTGAAATGCAGCGTTTGCACGGCATGGGCGAGGCGCTTTACGAGAACGTGGTCGGCCCTTCCTGCCCCGTTCGGGTCTATGCCCCGGTCGGCTCGCACGAAGATTTGCTGGCCTATTTGGTGCGGCGGCTTCTGGAAAACGGCGCCAACACCGGTTTTGTGCATCGGTTGGTGGATCCTGCCGTGCCGGAGGAAGCCATTGTAGCAGACCCGGTGGCCAAGCTGCGCGCCGCGCCGGGGCGAAATCGGCGTATTCCGCTTCCGCGCGCACTCTACCCGGACCGCGTGAATTCCGCCGGCCATGATTGGGCGGATCGCGAGCAGACTGCGGGGTTGCTGGCTGCTGTCTTGCGTTTTGCGGGCAGCGAACGGCACATTCCGGGAGAAGGGCCTACGCGGGAAATCCGAGACCCCGCCGATCGCACGCGTCTGCTTGGCGTGGTGCATGACGCCACAGAGGCGGAGATCGATGCCGCGCTTGGCATGCTTGCCGGTGCCTGGCGCGCGTGGGACGCGCGGGGCGGCCAAGCGCGCGCCGATATTCTGGACCGCGCTGCCGCGCTGATCGAAGCCAACCGGGCGGAATTTCTGTATCTGCTCGCGCGCGAAGCGGGCAAAACCCTGCCCGACGGAATTTCGGAAGTGCGTGAGGCGGCGGATGCCTGCCGCTGGTACGCCGCCCGCGCGCGCGAGCAATTCGCCGGGCCTCGCGAGCTTGCCGGCCCGACCGGTGAACGCAACACATGGGAGCTGGGCGGGCGTGGTGTTTTCGCTGCAATTTCGCCGTGGAACTTTCCGCTCGCGATTTTCGTGGGCCAAATTGCCGCCGCATTGGCCGCCGGAAATGCCGTTGCCGCCAAACCGGCGGAGCAGACCCCGCTGATTGCCGCGCGCGCCGTAGAGCTTTTCTACGAGGCTGGGGTGCCGAAAAATGTTTTGCGCCTGCTTCCTGGCGATGGGCGCGTCGGCGCGGCCTTGGTGAAGGATCCCCGCATTTCCGGCGTGGTCTTTACTGGCGGGACGGAAACCGGGTGGGCGATTGCGCGGGCCCTGGCTGCCCGCCCCGGCCCGATCGTGCCGCTGATTGCCGAGACCGGCGGGATCAACGCCATGATCGTGGACAGCTCCGCCTTGCCCGAGCAAGTGGTCACGGACGTGATTGCCAGCGCCTTTCAATCTGCCGGCCAGCGCTGCTCGGCGCTGCGCCTCCTTTGCCTTCAGGAAGAAATTGCCCCCAAAGTGCTGGCGATGTTGCAAGGTGCGGCGGAAGCCTTACAGATCGGCGACCCGCTGGAGTTTTCCACCGATATCGGACCGGTGATCGATCAGGAGGCGCTGCAACGCCTGTCCGATTATTGCGCGCGCATGCCGGCGCCGTTGTTTGCACTCTCCTTTCCGGAGGCTTGCGCCCGCGGCACGTTCTTCGCCCCGCGCGCTTATGAAATTGCGAGCCCCGCCGATTTACGTGAGGAAGTCTTCGGCCCGGTCTTGCACGTGGTGCGCTTTGCCGCGGCGTCTTTAGACGACGTGCTCGATGCCATTGCAGCGAACGGCTATCGGCTGACGCTTGGGGTGCATTCGCGCATCGAAGCGGTGCAAAGCCGTATCGTGCGCAGGCTGCGGGTGGGCAATACCTATATCAACCGCAACCAGATCGGCGCCGTGATCGGCGTTCAACCCTTTGGCGGGCACGGCCTCTCCGGCACCGGACCCAAATCGGGAGGACCGATCACGCTCTATCGGTTTGCCGAGGAGCGGGTGGTGACGGTGAACACGGCCGCGGTTGGGGGCAATGCGGCGCTGTTCGCTATCGATGAGGGCTAACAGGCGTCGAGCGTCGCGCCATCCTCCCCAAAAGAAAGACCCGATCCCCTCTGAAGGGGATCGGGTGGCTTAGGAAGTAAAGCCGAGGGAGAGATGTTAGTTCGAGTGGCCGAGGCCGGGCAGGCCCAGCAAGCCGTTCAGCACCACCACCGTGGCAAAACCAACGGTGAAGGCATCCTTAACCTTCGGGTTGTAGGTGAACGGGACCTGATCGGGGTTGGTGAAGTATTGGATAAAGGGTTGGAAGGCGAGCCCCGGGGCGAGAGCGATGGAGTAGCTCACTTCCACCCAGTTTTCCGTCTGCGCTACCAAAGACCCGGGGATACCGGCGTCAAACGCGGCGGCATTCGCGAAGCGATGGTTGTAGGCTGCCCAGTCGAACGCGACGTTGAAGGTATCATGCGGCCGCGAAGCGAACGGGCCTTCAAACACCGCACCCACCACGAAGGAAACCGGGATCGTCGCTTGACCTTGTACTACCCATTGCGGTTCAAAGAACATCAACAACTGCCGAGAGCCCTTGGGATCCGGCTTATAGACGGTCTGCTCGATGCCGAAATAGAAGTCCGTGCGCCCGCGATCCATATATGAGAACTGGCTCGCCGTCGCCGGAACGATATAAGGAGAGCTGTCGTAATATCCGCCGATGAACAGGTGAGTGGGATAGTTTTGGTCGATGCTGTCATAGCCGATCTGGAACGGCACGAACACGCCATTCGCATGCGCCAGACCCCAGTCGGTGAAACCGTGGTTTGTCGTGCTGTAGAACGGATCCCCGCCCGCCTCGTTCGCGTAGATACCAGCGCGGATATAGGTGGAAAGCGTCGGCTTCACGCTCGCCCGGAAACCCCAGGTGGCCATCGGGTTGTACACCGCACTGTTGTTGAAGTAGTAGCCGGGCGGACCGTTGCCGCAGACGCCCTGCGAGTAGAAGTTACAGTAAACGTCGAAGGTGGAGAAATCCCCCAACGGGCCGATACGGCCGAAGAGCAACCGCAGGTGATCGTCGAACAGCGACTGCTCCCACGACAATTCCGAAAGCTGGAATGTTTCAACCGACCCGTATTCCGCAGCAATGCCCCACCATGATCCGGTAAATTTCGGTGGGAAAGCAGAGGCGCGGTCGTCAAACAGGATGTGCGCCTTGGCACCCGGAATGCCGGCCAGCTTTGTCATGTCGAAATCCATGCCGACCGAGGCATCGTTGGTCCACCACGCGCCTGTCTGGCGTCCACCGGAGGCGTTGTCATAAAATACGCCCACGTTTGCGCCGTTAAAGTAAATGCCCATATCGGCAAGCTGCTGGCCGGTGGACTTTAACGGATCGCCCAGCGTAAACAAATACCCGGGTGGTGTTTCAGACGATGTGCCTTGGGCTTGCGCTTGCGTGCCGGTACCCAGCACCAGCGAGCCAGCCAGCACTGCCGCGGAAAGCGCTGTTGCGCCCCTGAGGCTTCTGGCAAAAGAAAATCCCATCGAGCTTCTCCTCCTCCCACGAAGCGGGGATGCATTACCTGCCGGCAAGGCCACCACGGCCTGCGCATTGCGGTTTTGTGATACGCTTTTGTTTTTCCGTCTATAGGCTTCCGCCAGATTGGGAACGAAGGCACGATCGCTGTAGCAGAGTTGCAACAGCAATGGGTTTCGGATGCAACGCCCATGCGGTCGGAAGAAGTTTTCCGCCGAAGGTGAGAGCGATTTTCGCTTTCTGCGCGTTTCGCGGATCTTACGCGGTTTGAATCACATTACTTGCCGGCAGATTGGAAAGCCCTAAGAGCGTAATATGCGTATTGTCCGGCAAAGTCAGCATCACCCCGCCGCTTACGGGCTGCTCATGCTGCACGACATTGGTCGCCGTCCCTGCCGGGTAAAGTTGCAGCATGATCGAATCCAAGGCTGGGTTGAACCCCTGAATGGTCATCTGCCCGCCGGCGAAGCCTTGGGCGAAGCCGAACACCTCTGTTCCGGACCCTGCCTTGACGTACGTCGTGCCGCTGCTGCCCTCGATGAAATCCCAGGACTGCCCGCCGATCACCGTGTTGGCGCCGGGGCCGGTGAACATGACGTCGGTGTTGATCGGTCCGCCTCCGACAAGGGTCACAGCCCCGCCCCCGGCCACGAGAAGGTCGGTGCCGTTCGGGCCGCCTCGAATGTAGGTGTTCGTGCCGGCGGCTGAGCCGGCCAGTGTTTCATTGCCGGGGCCGGCCAGCAGCACCGATGGCGCCGTGCCGCCGAAAATCGAATCCCCGTAGCCGCCGCCCTGAAGCGTTTCTGCCGCAAAACCGCCAACCAGAAGATTGTTGCCGAGCGCGCCGCCGACAATATCGCCCGAGCTTTGGCCCCCGAACACAGTCACGCTGGCATTGCCGCCATCGATCGAAGAATTGCCGGAGCCGGCGAAAATCGTGGCGGCACCGCTGCCGCCGACAAAATTCAGCGCCCCGGTGTTCCCCGCAATGAGTACGGAATTGCCGACATAGACGGTGTCGTTGCCGGTTCCGGCCCAGACGGTGTCGGTTCCGTCGGAATAAACGAGATCATTCCCCGAACCGAGCGCGATGAGGTTGTTTCCGCCGACACTGTTGATGGTGTCGTTGCCCATATAGGCGCCGATGAAATTGTTCCCCCCGGCAAGATAGTAGTACCACGCCTCGGGCTGCACCGGGCCGAAATTGGTGGGAGCAGTCTGCTCATACACCGCGTTGTTGCCGCCGCCGAGCGCAAGCTGGCCGGTCGGTGCGGCAAGATCGAGCGTCAGGCCGCCGGTGCCGCTGATGATGTCTTGGTAGGTTGTGCTCGCATCGCCGATCGTGATCGGCACCGGGCTCGCATTCACCACGGCAAACGGAGGGGTGCCTGCCACATACAGGGGGCTATTGCCTGGATCGGAGGATAAATCCACGAACAAAACCGTGGGTTTGCCTTGATAGTTGATCGGGGTGAAGAGTTGCTGCGGATCGTTGACGAGATAGGCGATGCGCTCGCCGTAGTAGGCGTTCTCGATCGGGTTAACGAAGTTTACTTCGACAAAGTTGATCCCAACGTCCGGGAACGGAACCAGAAACGGGTTGGGCATGCCATCCGGCACAATGAGGTCAGACATCGGGCACCTCCCAAAAAGGGAATGGCGTTTTCAGGGGCAAAACGCAAGTTGGGGCGAGATTACAGTTGCGTCATGAAGCGACCCGGCGCGGCGTTCACCGGAGCGTCACACCGAGGCTATGGGTTTCTGCGGCATCCAAGATGGCCTCAACCAAAACCCGAGGCAGGCGGCGCAAAAACCATCGCCGCCGGGGGCGCAAACGCAGCGCGCGGGCGCGCGGGCCGGCGAGTTCTTCAACAAGGCCGTCGACATCGGCAAAACCGTCGATCAGCCCGAGCGCCTGGGCTTGCGCTGCCAGCATGAAGCTGCCGTCAGCCCATTTTTCTTCGTCGGGAGCAAGCCGCGCACCGCGCCGGGCTCGGACCCAGGCTTTGAAGCGGGCGTGAATATCGGCAAGCAGCGCCTCGGTGAAAGCCACGTCTTCGGCGCGTTCCGGGCGAAAGGGATCCAGCCGCAGCTTGTTCTTTCCCGCCACATAGGCGCGCCGCTCGATCCCGAGGCGCTGGATCAGCTCGACAAAGCCGAACCCGCCTCCGACCACGCCGATCGACCCCACGATGCTCATCGGATTGGCCAAGATCCGATCCGCTGCACACGCGAGCCAATATCCTCCCGAAGCGCCGACATCTCCGATGACCGCATGCACCGAAACCCCGCTGCTTTCGGCACGCCGGCGGATGAGGCTGGCAATAAGGTCGGATTGCACCGCCGAGCCGCCCGGGCTGTTGATGTCCAACACGACATGGCCGCCGCGGCGCTGGGTATGAAACGCCCGTTCAATCAGGGGCCGCACGGCGGTGATGTTCAATGCGCCTTCGCGCGCGGCAAGAATGCCGTGCAGCTCGATCACCGGAAGGCGGGGCCGCCGCCAGGGCAGAGCGATGGGCATAGTGCTGAACCCCCTTGCTTTAAGCGGCGTCCACCGCCTTTCTCCGGGCGGGCGGGACAAGCGCAAGCACTAGCAAGCCGGTAAGTGCCGAAAGGGCAGAAGCCACGAACACGCCAAGCTTTACGGTCATCAAAACGGTTCCTTCAAAAGCCAGATCACCGATGAACAAACTCATGGTAAAGCCGATGCCGCACAAGATTGCTCCGCCGTAAAGATGGGCCGGCCGCAGATCCGACGGCAATTGACAGAGACCAAGCCGCACGGCGATTGCGGCCACGCCGGAGACGCCAAGCTGCTTGCCGAAGAAAAGGCCGAACAAGATCCCAAGCGGGATCGGCGTCCAAAGCGCCCCTGACGGAATGGCGCCAAGAGAAAGCCCAGCATTCACCAACCCGAAGGCCGGCAGCACACAGGCGGCGACCACCCAACCAAGCCGTTGTTCCAGCCGCTGCGCCAGGCTATCGCCGCCGCCGGGCGGAGGTGTGGCGGGAAGCGCAAAGGCCAGCGCGACCCCGGCCAAAGTGGGATGAATGCCCGAGCGCGCCAGAAGCAGCCAAAGCGCAACCCCGCCCGCGGCGTAAAGGCTCCGCGCCGCAACGCCCGCGCGGGCGCAGCCATACAGAGCAAGCCAGACCAACGCCGCAATGCCGAGCGGCAACCAGGCGAGGTTATGGCTGTAAAAGACGGCGATGACGAGGATGGCGATCAAATCATCGATAATCGCCAGCGCCGTGAGAAAAACCTTGAGCCCTACCGGGGCGCGTCGGCCCAAAAGCCCGAGCATGGCAAGCGAAAAAGCGATATCGGTGGCAATCGGCACGGCCCAACCGCGCCGCGCGAGCGCATCCCCCCAAGTGAAGGCCAAATAAATCGCCGCGGGCAAGATCACGCCGCCGCCGGCGGCCAGCACGGGAAGAGCGGCGCGCGCCGGGCTTGCCAAGGCCCCTTCCCCGAGCTCGTAGCGGATTTCCAGAGAGGCGAGCAGAAAAAACAGGCTCATCAGCCCTTCGTTCACCCAAAAGCTCAGCGGCTCGACGAAGTGTTGAGAGCCCAGTGTCAGCCCAACGGGGAATGACAGCAACCGCTGGTAAAGCTCGGCGGAAGGGCTGTTCGCCCATATAAAGGCCGCCGCCGAACTGAGCAGCAGCAGCATGCCGCCCAGGCTTTCCGACTGCAGGAACTCCGGCAATGCCGGCAGCGGCCATTTGCGCCAAAACTTGCTTTCCATGTTCGCGCAGGTGCTGTTCAGCCCCCGCGCGTGGACGGAACGGACAGTAACGCCTCGGCCACCTGCTGCTTGAGCTCCGGCGAGCCCGCGGCCTCGATCACCGCGCAAACTGTACGGAGTTGATAGCGAAGCGTATGGATATGGTCGAGCAGTCGCAAAACCACCGGGATCGCTTCCTCATCGATCCCAAGCTCGGTATTCAGCTCGAAAATCAGCCGCACGCGCGCAAGATCTATTTCGCGAAATAAAAATTTGCCCTCATGCTCTTCGGGCCGCACCCAGGCTTCGGCGATCCAACGCTCAAGGCGGACGCGGTCAAGCCCCGCAACAAGCTGCAACAAGGCGTCTTCGGTAATCATGCGTTCTCCCTGAGGTGCCGACGTGGATCAAACGCTCCGGCTGGCTGCCATGTTTGCAGAAATGCCTCCAAGGCCGGATCTTGCGGCCCGATGACGACTTTCAGGGTCACGTATTGATCGCCGGCCGGCTGGCCGCCATGGGCCGGAACGCCGCGGCCGCGGAGCCTGAGCCGCGTGCCGGTATCGGAACCTTTCGGGATGGTCAGCTGCACCGTGCCGGAAGGAGTCGGCACCGGCACTTTCGCGCCGAGCACCGCTTCTTTCAGGCTGATCGGGAGTTCCAGGTGGATATCCCGGCCCTCACGCCGAAAGTAGGGATGCGGCGCCACGGTCACTTCGATCAAGGCATCGCCCGGCGGCCCGCCATGCAACCCGGGGCCGCCTTGCCCGGCCAGGCGCAGCACTTGGCCGGTTTCGATTCCCGGCGGGATGCGTACCGTGAGCGTTTTGCCGTTCGGCAGCTCAACGGTTCGCGTGGTGCCGTTCACCGCCTCCAAAAATGAAACCGTAAGCCGATAAAGCTGATCTTGCCCGCGCACCCGCAAACCTTCACCGCCGAAGAATCGGCCCAGGATGTCGCCCAAATCCTCCGGACCGAAACCGCTTTCGGCGCCGAACCCGCCCGGGTGCCGATAGCGCGCACCCTCGCCGGTTTCCGCATAAGTGCGGTAGAAATGCCGCTCCGGACGTTCCTGGCCGGATGCGTCGATTTCGCCCCGATCATAACGTGCCCGCTTTTCCGGATCGGAAAGCAGCTCGTAGGCGGCGGAAATGGCCTTAAACCGCTCCTCGGCGGAGGCATCGCCGGGATTCAGATCGGGATGGTAGCGCTTGGCGAGCTTGCGGTAGGCTTTGCGGATGTCTTCCGCGCTGGCGTTGGGCGCTACACCCAGGATTTTATA
>JAIMBF010000199.1 GCA_023511585.1 Terriglobia bacterium | reverse complement strand
GATCTTGCCGGATATACCAGCGCCTTGGTCTTGGCCGGGATTGCCGTGATCATTGCCGGAGAGGCGATTGCCCGCCTGTTTCATCCGGTGCCGATCGCTTATGCCGAGGCCATGACGCTTGCCGCGCTCGGCGTTCTCGTCAATCTCGGCAGCGTTTGGCTTTTGGGCGGCGGGCGTCGGCATGATCATGCGCACGGTCTTAACCACGGCCATGGCCATCGCCACGAAGACGCGGAGCAAAACTTCGCCGCTGCGCACCGGGTGCAGCGTGACCACGCGCTGCGCTCGGCCTTTCTCCATGTTTTGGCCGATGCCGCGGTGTCTTTTTTCGTGCTGGTGGCGCTGGCGCTGGCGCGCGCGTTCGGCTGGTCTTTTCTCGATCCGCTTGTGGGCTTTTTGGGCGCGGGTGTGATTGCGCAATGGGCGTTCAGCCTGATGCGCGATACCGGGGCGGTGTTATTGGATATGACCCCAGACCCCCAGCTTGCACGTGCATTGCAGGCGGCCATCGAGGCCGAGGGCGATGAAATCGCCGATTTTCATCTTTGGCGTCTGGGCCCCGGGCATTTGGGGGCAATCGTCATGGTGGGCACGAAAAGCGCCCGCGAAGCCGCGGATTATCACGCCAAACTCGCCCATATTCCGGGCCTTTCCCACCTGACCGTAGAGGTGCGGCGGCTGTAATCGCAGCGATCGGCAGAGCGCCCGGCCGGAAGAAGCAGGCTCGCTTCCTCCGGCCGAAACGCGGCTTAGGCGGTTTGTTGCTGCCAGTTCACCCCGCGCTCGAAGGCGGCGGCGGCTTGATAGATGGTTGCCTCGTCAAAGAACTTGCCGATCAACATCGCCCCCACGGGCAGCCCGTCGGCAAGCCCGCACGGGATGCTCATGGCCGGATGGTGCGTTGCGTCGAACGGTGAGGTGTTTGGCAACATTTCAAAGCCGCGCGCGAGAATTTCGCTGACCGGCGCATTCGCATCCGGAAGCTTGGTGGCCACCATGGGCAAGGTCGGCATCAGCAAGAGATCGAACCGCGCGAGTGCCGCATCGTACGCCGCCCGCAGACGCCGCACCAAATTCTGCGCCTTCGCGTAGTAATGGCCGCGATAGCGGGTCACGCCGTAATGGCCGAGGAGCATCGTGTTCTTGAGCGTGTCGGAGAGCTCGTCGGCCCGCTCGCGCCAGGCCGCGTGCTTATCCATGAGCGAGGTAAGATAAAGCCCTTGCCAGTTGAAGCCGAAACCGTTGCCTTGCATCATTTGCACGGTGGCGCCTTCCGCCGCGATCGGCAGCCAAATCGCGGGCCCGGCGCGGTGCAGCGGAATGGAAACACTCTCCACCGTGGCGCCCAAGGCTTTGAAACGCTCGGCCGCATTCCGCACCAATTGATCGACTTTCGGCTGCGATTGCGGGTGGCCGAAACCCTCTTCGACCACGCCGATGCGCAGCCCCTGCACGCCCTTGCCGAGCTTGGCCCGATAATCCTGCGCGGCGGCGCCGTATTGGCGGGGATCCAGCCCATCCGGACCGGCCAACACTTCTAACAACAGCGCATTGTCTTCCACCGTTGCGGTCATCGGGCCCGTGTGATCGAGGGTGAGTTCGATGGGCATGATGCCGGTATAGGGCACCAGACCGTGCGTGGGCTTCATGCCGTAAATGCCGCAATAGGAGGACGGCATGCGGATCGAGCCGCCCTGATCGCCGCCCAGCGCCATCGGCACCTCCCCAGCCGCGACCACGGCGGCGCTGCCCGAGGAAGACCCGCCGGCGGAATAGCCGTGGCGGCGCGGGTTGTGTACCGGCGCCGGTGCCGAGGTGTGGCTGCCGCCGGAAAAGCAGTAATACTCGCAGACGGTTTTGCCCACGATGGTGCCGCCGGCATCGAGAATGCGGGTGACCACGGTGGCATCGATTTCCGGCACGTAACCTTCGAGCGTGGAGGCGCCGTTCATCATCGGCACGCCGGCAAGGCAGATATTGTCCTTGAGCGCGATCTTCTTGCCGGCGAGCTTGCCGGAGGGCGCGCCTTTGATCTCCACTTTCACGTACCAGGCGTTGTAAGGGTTTTCCTCCGGCAGCGGCCG
>JAIMBF010000004.1 GCA_023511585.1 Terriglobia bacterium | reverse complement strand
CGCCTGTTCCAAGAGCTTTTGCCCGAGGGGGCGGTTGCGGCGGCTCCTGTGTCTTTGGAAACCGAGGCGCTGGCCGCTTTGCAAGTGGTTGCGCGTGAGCGTCGCCTGAAGCTCTCTCTGGTGGGGGAAGGGGGCGATCTTATTCGCCTGCTTCGCGCCACGCCTTGCCCGGAAGGGCAAATTCTCGAGCTGGAGGCGGACGGGGTGCGGGAGGAAATGCTTCTGCCTTTGCCGGGTCGCTTCCAGGCGGAAAACGCGCTGATCGCCGTGGCGCTGGCTTGGGGGTTGGGAGAGGAGAAACCGCTCCGAATGCTGCCCAAGCTTGTCGGCGTTCCCGGCCGGCTGGAGCTTGCGGCGCGGCTTTCCAATGGCGCTGCGGTGTATGTCGATTATGCGCATACGCCGGATGCACTGGAGCGCGTTCTGGCCGCGCTGCGTCCGCACACCCAAGGACGGTTGCTGGTGGTGTTCGGCGCCGGCGGCGATCGGGATCCCGGTAAGCGCCCCCTGATGGGGCGAGCCGCTGCGCAGGGGGCGGACTGTGTCATTGTGACCGACGACAACCCCCGTACGGAAAATCCTGCAGCGATCCGTGCTCAGGTTTTGTCAGGCTGCCCCGAGGCGCGCGAAATCGCGGGGCGGGAGCAAGCCATTGCCGCCGCGCTGGAAATGCTTCGCCCCGGCGATGTGCTCGTGGTGGCCGGCAAGGGCCATGAACAAGGCCAAATCATCGGCACGCACATTATTCCGTTTGATGACCGCGCCGTCGTGCGCCGCTTGCTGGGGCTGGCTCCATGAAAGTGCTCTGGTCGGCCGAAGATTTGGTGGCGGCAACGGGCGGGCGGCTCCTGGCTCCGTTTGAAGCAACGGGCGTTGCGATCGATACGCGCAAACTTGCGCGCGGAGAGATGTTCGTTGCCCTTAAGGGGGATCGTCGCGACGGCCACGATTTCGTGGCCGAAGCGGTGCGCCGGGGCGCAAGCGGGATGATGGTGGAACGCGTGCCGGAAAACTTTCCAACCGACGCCCCGCTTCTGGTGGTGCCGGATACGTTGGCCGGGCTCACCGCGCTCGGTGCCTATGGCCGCGCGCGGAGCTTCGCCCGCATCTTCGCCGTGACCGGCAGTGTCGGCAAAACGACCACCAAGGAAATGCTGCGGCTGGCGCTTGCCGGCCAAGCGCGTGTCCACGCTGCCGAGGCCTCCTATAACAACCACTTGGGGGTGCCGCTGACACTGGCGCGCCTGCCGGGAGATGCGCAGGCCGCCGTTGTCGAGATCGGCATGAACCACCCCGGCGAGATTGCGCCCTTGGCGCGGCTGGTGCGCCCTCATGTGGCGATCATCACCGCGATCGCGCCGGCGCATATCGGGCATATGGGCAGCCTTGAGGCGATTGCGGAGGAAAAAGCGACGATTTTCTCGGGGCTTTTGCCCGACGGCGTTGCCGTTATTCCCGCCGATGCGCCGTTTCTTCCGGTGCTTTTGCGCCATGCGGGGAAAGCGCGGGTGTTTCGTTTTGGCGCAACCGGCGAGGCACGTTTGCTTTCGTTGAGCGAAAGCCCCGAAGGCAGCGTGATTGCGGCCGAGATCGGAGCCGTGCGCGTACGGTTTCGTCTGCCTGCCGCGGGACGGCATCTGGCCATGAACGCGCTTGGCGCGCTCGCGGCGGTGGCGGCAGGCGGCTTTGATGTCAAAGCAGCGGCAGAAGCGTTGGAGCAATTTCAGCCGCTTCCGGGCCGGGGGGCGCGCCGGTGGATTGCTTTGCCGAGCGGCGGGAAAGCGCTGCTTTTGGACGAAAGCTATAACGCCTCTCCGGCGTCCATGCGGGCCGCACTTGCGGTGCTTGCGCTCAACCCGGCGCGAAGGCGCGTTGCGGTGCTTGGGGATATGCTGGAGCTTGGTGCCTTCGGGCCGGCGGAGCATGCAGGGCTTGCTTCTGCCGTGGAGGATGCGGCCGATATCGTTTTTGCTTGCGGCCCGTTGATGCGCCATTTGTTCGAGGCGATTTCGCCTGCCTTGCGCGGAGCCTATGCACCGGATGCCAAGACGCTGGCGCCCATCGTGGCGGCCGCCCTGTTACCCGAGGATGCGGTTTTGGTGAAAGCAAGCCAAGGCAGCGCGATGCATTTTGTCATTGCCGCGCTGAGCAAGGAGCCGGACTGATGTTGTACGCACTCACACGGCCCTTTGCGCACGAATACTTGATCTTCAACCTCTTCCGCTACTTGACGTTTCGCTCCGGCGCGGCGTGTTTGACCGCCCTTGTGGTGAGTTTTTGGGTCGGTCCGAAGCTGATTCGTTGGCTTAAATCCGTGCAGGGCCATGGGCAACCCATTCGCATCGATGGCCCCGAGCGGCACCTTCTGGAAAAAAAGGGCACGCCGACCATGGGGGGGGTGTTGATTCTGATCGCACTTTTCGTCTCGACATTGCTCTGGGCGGATCTTGCAAATCCCTTCGTTTGGGCGGTCTTGTTCGTGACCCTCGGCTACGGTGTCCTGGGTTTTGCCGATGACTATCTGAAACTTTCTCGCCGCAATGTGCGCGGGCTGCCCGGCCGGGTGAAACTTCTCGGACAAGCCGCGATCGGGCTTGCGACATCTCTATGGATGGCTTCCCTCATTCACGGCCCGCTGAGCACGGCGCTTGCGGTGCCGGTATTTAAAGATCTACTGATTCCGCTGGGCCCGATCGGATTCCCGATTTTCGGATCGCTCGTGATGATGGGGGCGTCCAATGCGGTTAACTTAACCGACGGATTGGACGGGCTTGCGATTGTACCTACAATGATTGCTGCCGGTGTTTTTGCGCTCATTTCATATCTCGTCGGCAACCGCGTCTTTGCGGAATATCTGCAATTGCATGAAGTGCCGGGGGTTGGAGAGCTTGCCGTGTTCTGCTCGGCTTTGATCGGCGCCGGCTTGGGGTTTCTCTGGTTCAACGCGCCGCCTGCTGCAGTCTTTATGGGCGACACCGGAAGCCTTGCGCTCGGCGGGGCTTTGGGCGCGGTTTCCGTGGCCACAAAGCACGAAATCGTGCTCGCGATTGTGGGCGGGTTGTTCGTGGTGGAAACGGTTTCGGTGATGGTGCAGGTGTTTTGGTACAAACGCACGGGTAGGCGCGTTTTTCTCATGGCGCCGTTGCACCATCATTTTGAAAAGAAGGGCTGGGCGGAGCCCACCATTGTGATCCGCTTTTGGATCATTTCCGTAATATTGGCACTCATTGGCCTTGCCACATTGAAAATCCGATGAGCGAATTTTCCACCATATTTTCCGGATACCGATTTGCCGTTCTGGGTCTCTCCCGAAGCGGTTTGCCGGCTGCGCGGGCCTTGGCCGAGATGGGTGCCGAGGTTTGGGCGTGGGACGACGCCGAGCCCGCCCGTGCGCGTGCGCGAGCCGAAGGTATTTCCGTGCGAGAGCTCTCCGAGAGCATCGGGCAGTACCACGCGCTCGTGCTTTCGCCCGGCATTCCGCATCTTTTGCCGAAGCCGCATCCGATTGCGGCCGCAGCGCGGAAAGCGGGCGTGCCCATTCTTTCCGATGCGGAGCTGTTCTATCGCGCGGTCAGAAGCTCCGGATCGCGGGCACGCTTTGTCGGTATTACCGGCACGAACGGCAAATCCACCACCACGGCATTGCTTGCGCATATCCTCAAGACAGCAAATATTCCGGCGGCGGCGGGCGGCAATCTCGGCCCCGCAACGTTTTCGCTACCGTTTTTGCAAGACGACGGCGTGTATGTGTTGGAAATGTCCTCCTATATGCTGGAGCGCATTGAGACCATCCGGTTTGATGGTGCGGCTTTGCTAAATCTCAGCCCCGACCACATCGACCGCCATGGCGACATGGCCGGTTATATCGCGGCAAAACGCGCCATTTTCGCTCATCAAACGACGGACGATACCGCGGTGATCGGCATCGACGATGCATCGTCAAGCGGCCTTGCAGCCGAAATTTGCGGGCCTCAAGTCGTGCGGATTTCCGGGGAAAAAGACGCCGACATCTTCAGCAAGGAGGGCGTGCTTTTTGATCGTTCCGGCGCCATCGTCGATTTGGGCGAGGCAAAAGCGTTGCCGGGCGTGCACAATGCGCAAAATGCCGCTGCCGCGGCCGCGCTTGCTTTTGCGCTCGGAGTGTCACGCAAGAAAGTCGCCGAAGGGATTTTGACGTTCCCGGGCCTTGCACATCGCCAGGAAATTGTAGGCAAGGTTGACGGCGTGGTTTTCGTCAACGACAGCAAAGCCACCAATGCCGATTCCGCCGCCCGCGCCTTGGCATGTTACTCCCGGGTGATCTGGATTGCCGGAGGCATTGCCAAAGCCGGCGGTATTGCCTCGCTTGCACCGTTTTTCCCCCGCATCGTGGAGGCGCTGCTGATCGGGCGCGATGCCCCTTTGCTTGCCGAAACGCTTGCCGCGGCAGGCGTGCCGCATCGGGTGGTGCATACGCTTGCCGCCGCCGTGCCGGCTGCCCTCGAGCGCGCGCGCGCCGCCGGGGCCGCGGTGCTGCTTTCTCCGGCATGCGCAAGCTTTGATCAATTTGAAAATTTCGAGGCGCGCGGCGAGCAGTTTCGTGATCTTGTTCAGGGGCTCGCCGCTCGGACGGAGGGGGTTTGCTGATGCCCGCTCTATCGCGTTCAGATACGTCTGTTTTGGGGCGCTGGTGGTGGAGTATCGACCGCTGGGTGTTGTTCGCTGTCGTCGGGCTCATCGGTTTCGGATACGTGATGACGTTGGCGGCAAGCCCCTCCGTTGCCGAGCGGATCGGCGAGCCGCGCGATACCTTCATCGTGAAACAAGTGCTTTTTCTGGCTTTGGCAGGCGCGCTTGTCGTTGCCGTTTCATTGCTTTCCGAACGGGAATTGCGCAGGCTTGCGGTCGTTGGATGTGCAGCGGCGTTGGCTCTTACCGCGGCGACGCTTCTGATCGGCGTAGAGATCAAGGGGGCACGGCGCTGGATTGCATTCCCGGGATTCTCGCTCCAGCCGAGCGAGTTTTTGAAGCCGTGCTTTGCGGTCGTCACGGCTTGGCTGCTTGCCGAGGGGAAACGCCAGCCGCGCTTTCCCGGGATGCTGATTGCAGGAGCCATTCTCGGGTTGATTATCTTGGTGCTGAAATCGCAACCCGATATCGGCATGCTGAGCGTGGTGGTTGCGGTCTTTCTGACGCAGCTTTTCATTGCCGGCCTTAATTTGCTTTTGGTAGGCGTCGGTTTTGCTTGCATGACGGCTGCCGGCGTCGGCGCGTATTTTCTGTTCCCGCACGTGCATAACAGGGTGACGCATTTTCTGCATCCCGCGACCGGTGATCATTATCAAATCACAACGGCGTTGGAAGCATTCGGCAACGGCGGGCTGCTCGGGCGAGGCCCCGGTGAAGGCGAGGTGAAAAATGTTTTGCCCGATGCCCACGCCGACTTCGTTTTCGCCGTGACCGGCGAGGAATTCGGGTTTCTGGTCTGCCTTGCCGTGGTATGCGTTTTTGCGTTCATCGTCTTGCACTCTCTGTTGCGTGCCCGCAGTGAGCAGAGTTTCTTTATCATCCTGACAATATCGGGTCTTGCCACGAGTTTCGGTTTGCAGGCTTTCGTCAATATGGCTTCGTCCTTGCATCTTATTCCCACCAAAGGCATGACCCTGCCGTTCATTTCCTATGGCGGTTCCTCGGTGCTCGCAGTTGCCCTGGAGATGGGCATGCTGCTTGGATTTACCCGCCAGCGCCATCATGGAGCAGCGCCATGAGGGGGACGAAGCTCCATCCGATTGTAATCGCGGCCGGCGGCACGGGCGGGCATTTCTTCTCTGCGGAAGCGCTGCTTGCCGAGCTCTCAAGGCGCGGGCATTGGGTTGTGCTGATCACCGACAAGCGTTCCGAACGCTTTGTGCCTGCCGGGTTTGACGGGCGCGACCGCTTTGTGATTCGCGGGGCCGGCCTTGCCGGGCGTGGTTTGCTTCAAGCAGTCGGCGCCGGTTTTCAGCTAGCCGCAGGAATTGTCGAAGCACGGAGCATTTTGGCGAAACTTGGTGCGAAAGCTTTGGTGGCGTTCGGCGGCTATCCGGCGGTTGCCCCCGTGCTTGCCGCACGCCTGCTGCGCCGACGCCCGGCCATTATATTGCACGAGCAAAATGCCGTGCTCGGGCGGGCCAATCGATTGCTTTCGCATGCAGGAGATCTCTTAGCCTTGAGTTTCCCGCGCACGACACGCGTGCCGAAGAACGCCCGCAGTGTTGTGGTGGGCAACCCGGTCAGGCCGTCGATTTGCGCGCATGCCGCTCGGCCCTACAGCGAACCTTCTGCTGGTGCGTTTCGCGTCTTGGTTCTCGGCGGCTCTCTGGGCGCGCGCGTTTTTAGCGATGTGGTGCCGAACGCACTCGCGGCCTTGCCCGATGCATTGCGCGCGCGGCTTGCGGTTGTGCAGCAGTGTCGTCCGGAAGATATGGCCCGGGTGCGTGCGCTCTATGAAGGGGCCGGCATTCACGCCGAAATCGATAGCTTCTTTGCGGATGTTGCCGAAAGAATGGCGGCGGCGCATTTGGTGATTGCTCGTGCCGGCGCTTCGACAATTGCGGAACTCGGCGTGATCGGCCGCCCGGCGCTGCTTGTGCCGCTGCCGCATGCGATTGACGATCATCAAACCGCCAACGCCCGCGCGTTCGCGCAAACCGGAGGGGGATGGGTCGTGCCCCAGCACGAATTTACACCGGAGGCGTTGCGCGCTTGGCTGACCGGTATTTGGCAAGAGCCGCATCGCCTCACTGCCGCGGCAGAAGCCGCCCGAAGTTTCGGCCGGGCTCAGGCCGCAACGGCACTTGCGCATCAGGTTGAAGCGCTGCTTTCCGAGGAGAGCCGCGTATGAGAGAACTTCCCCTTAGCATCGGGACAATGCATTTCGTCGGCATCGGCGGCATCGGCATGTCGGGGATTGCCGAGGTGCTGCATACTTTGGGTTATAGCGTGCAAGGAAGCGACGTTGCGGAAAATAGCAACGTGCTTCGGTTGCGGCAGTTGGGCATTCCCGTGCACATCGGGCATGATGCCTCGAATTTGGGCGATGCCCGCGTGGTGGTGGTTTCTTCCGCCATCAAGCGCGACAACCCGGAAGTGGCGGCGGCGCGCGCGCGTTTTATTCCCGTGGTGCGACGCGCGGAAATGCTTGCCGAGCTGATGCGGCTGAAATGGTCGATCGCGGTCGGCGGCACGCACGGCAAGACCACCACCACCAGCCTTATTGCGGCGCTTTTGGAAGCGGCGCGTCTCGATCCCACCGTGATCAACGGCGGCATCATCAACGCTTACGGCACCAACACGCGGCTCGGCGCCGGCGAATGGATGGTGGTGGAAGCCGATGAAAGCGACGGGTCTTTTCTGCGTCTGCCCGCGGTGATTGCGGTGGTGACCAACATCGATCCCGAGCATCTCGACCATTGGGGCTCCACGGAGGCGATGATCGCAGGATACCAGCAATTCGTCTCCAACATTCCGTTTTACGGTTTTGCGGTGCTTTGCCTTGACCATCCGGCCGTGCAGCAGCTGATTCCCAAGCTTGCGGATCACCGCATCATCACTTACGGGTTTTCGCCGCAGGCCGATGTGCGCACGGACCGGCTGGTTGCCGACCGATTGGGCGCCACCTTCGAGGTGGTGGTTACGGATCGGCTGCATAACCGCTCGCGCCGGCTTGGCCCGTTTCGGTTGCCGATGCTCGGCAGCCACAACGTGCAAAATGCGCTCGCGGCGATTGCCGTTGCGGTGGAAATGGAAATTGATGACGAAACGATCCGGATGGCGCTTGCCGGGTTTCGCGGCGTCAAGCGCCGGTTCACCAAAACCGGCGAGGTGGGTGGCATCACCATCATTGATGATTACGGCCATCATCCTGTCGAGATCGCCGCAGTCTTGAAAGCCGCACGGCAAGCCGGCGCGCGCGAGGTGATCGCGGTGGTGCAGCCGCATCGCTATTCGCGGCTTGCGGCGCTGTTTGACGAGTTCTGCACCTGCATGAACGATGCGGCGACGGTGATTGTCGCCGATGTCTATCCCGCCGGGGAAGCCCCGCTGGAGGGGGTTGACCGCGACGCTTTGGTGGAAGGGTTGCGCGCCCGCGGGCATCGGAGCGTAGTGCCGCTGCCGGGCCCCGAGCATTTGGCGGAAATGGTGCATGCCATCGCCCGACCCGGCGATTTCGTCGTCTGTTTGGGGGCGGGCAACATTACCGCATGGGCGCAGGCGCTGCCGGGGGAACTTGCCGCGCTTCAACAAGGCGGCAGAGCCTTGGCGGCGGGAGGGGGTGCATGATCCCCATCGCAAAGCATGGCCCGCTGAGCGCAATGCTCCCGCCCATCCGCGGCCGCGTGCAGGAGGGTGCCGCATTGGCACCGTTCACCTGGTTCCGCGTGGGCGGCCCGGCCGAAGTCCTGATCAGCCCCGCCGATACGCAAGACCTGCAGCGTTTGCTGGCTGCTCTGCCGCCGATCGTGCCGGTGCACGTCATCGGCGCGGCTTCGAACCTGATTGTGCGCGACGGCGGCATTGCCGGGGTGGTGCTGCGGCTCGGCCGCGGTTTCGGCGGGGTGAAGCTCGAGTCAAACGGCGTTGTCGTGGGTGCTGGGATGGTCGGCGCCAACGTTGCCAAGCAAGCCGCTTCGGCCGGCCTCTCGGGGCTTGAGTTCTTAAGCGGCATACCCGGCACCATCGGCGGGGCGGTCGCGATGAATGCGGGTGCCTACGGAAGCGATACCGCCTCGGTTCTAGACTGGGCGGAGATCGTTACCCGAGACGGACAGCTGCAACGCTTACCGGCCGCCGCTCTCGGTTTTGCTTATCGTCAGTCCGCCTTGCCGGAAGGATCGGTGGTGGTGCGTGCGCGGCTGCATGCCGTGCCCGGTGATGCCGCCGCCATTGCCAGGCGCATCGCCGAAATCCGCGCGCGCCGCGAAGCCACGCAGCCGGTGCGGGCCCGCACGGGCGGATCAACCTTCCGCAACCCCTTGCCGCATCACTCCAGCCTCAAGGCTTGGGAGCTGATTTCCGCCGCGGGCTGTCGCGGGCTTCGGCAAGGCGGAGCACAGGTTTCGGAACTGCACTGCAATTTTCTCATCAATACCGGCAACGCCACGGCTTGGGATTTGGAAACGCTCGGGGAAGAGGTGCAACGGCGCGTTCGCGTCGCCTCGGGGGTAGAGCTTGAATGGGAAATCCGCCGCATCGGCATTCCGCTGGTTCCCGCGGAGGCGGCAGCGTGATGCGCGTCGGGGTGCTTTATGGCGGGATCTCGGCGGAACGCGAGGTGAGTCTCGCTTCCGGCGCGCAAGTGATCGAAGCGTTGCGCAAGCTTAAGTTCGATGTCGTGCCGATCGAGGTGGGGCATGATCTGGCCGCGGTGATCACGGCGCTCGCGCCGGCGGGCGTGCGGGCTGTGGATGTGGTGTTCAACGCCTTGCACGGCCGCTTCGGCGAGGACGGCACCATCCAGGGCGTGCTTGATTGGCTTGGCATTCCCTACACCCATTCCGGCGTGCGGGCCTCGGCTTTGGCCATGGACAAGCTCGCCGCGAAATCCGTTTTCCGGGCTGCGGGTCTGCCCGTGCCGGAAGGTAAAGCCGTTTCGATCGAAGCTTTGGCAGAAGCAGACCCGCTTCCGCGCCCCTTCGTGGTCAAGCCTGTCAACGAAGGCTCTTCCGTGGGTGTGGTGATTATTCATCAGGGCGATAATCGGCGTGCGGAAATTGCGCGCACCTGGCGGTTCGGTCGTGTGGCTTTGGTGGAAGAATATATCCCGGGCCGCGAGCTGACAGTGGGCGTGTTGGGCGAGCGGGCGCTCGCGGTGACGGAAATCCTTCCCGCCGAAGGGTTTTACGACTACGCGGCAAAGTATGCGCCCGGAGGGTCTCGTCATGTCTTACCCGCGCTTGTCCACCCGGCGATTACGGAAAAGGCGCTGGAATTTGCTCTTGCCGCGCATCGGGCCTTGGGCTGCCGCGGGGCGACGCGGGCGGATTTTCGCTACGACGATACCGCCGGCGAACCGGGGCGGCTCGTTCTTCTCGAGGTCAACACCCAGCCGGGGCTGACGCGCACATCGTTATTGCCGGAACAGGCTGCCTTTCTCGGCATCAGCTTTCCGGAGCTCTGCGCATGGATGGTGGAGCAGGCGACATGCCGGGAGTAAGCCGTTCACGCGCAAGCGCCGTGGCCGATCGGCCCTCGTTGCGGAAACTCTGGCTGCGGCGTGCCCGCCGGGTGCTGAAACCTCCGGCCGTAGCGCTGGTGCTGTTCGGGGGCGTGTTGCTTTATGCCCTGGTGGCCGATCACGGCAAAGCCGGGCCAAACGGCACCACCGGCCCGCTTCGGGCTTGGTTCGCCCGCGCCACCGCCGCGCTTGGGTTTACCGTCTCCGAGGTTCTCATCGAAGGCCGAACGAATACCCCCGAGCCGCTGCTTCGGGCTGCCCTCGGCGTGGCCCCGGGCGAGCCGATCTTTGGCTTTTCCGTCGCCGCGGCCAGAGCCCGGATTGAAACCCTTTCCTGGGTAGCGAACGCTTCGGTGGAACGGCGTTGGCCCTCTACCATCGTGGTGGCTCTGACCGAGCGCCGACCGTTCGCGATTTGGCAGCATGAAGGAAAATTCCGCCTGATCGACCGCCAAGGCCAGGTGGTGCAAGGCGAAGATTTGGCCCGGTTTCGCAATTTGCCGCTGGTGGTTGGCGCCGGCGCGCCCGCGCATGCGGCCGAGATTTTGGATGCCCTCGGCCGGTATCCGCAGCTTGCGGAAAAGGTAACGGCGGCGATCCGCGTCGGAGAACGCCGCTGGAATTTGCATCTTGCCTCGGGGCTCGACGTCTTACTGCCGGAGGGACATGAAGCCGCTGCGCTGGAGCGGCTCGAGCAGCTGGAGCGCGAGCACGGCCTCTTGGAGCGGCCGCTGCAAATCGTGGACATGCGCCTGCCCGACCGTCTGGTGCTTCGCCCTGCCAGCGCGCCCCGCGCCGAGACCGAACCGGTGCCGCCGCAACCGCCCTCTTCGAACTCCAAGCCGCCGGGCCAGCAGGCGGCGCGTCGGCCGACTTGAGGGAAGCGCGCCATGAACGATCTTTCTCATCGCTTCCTTCCTCCGGCTGAACCTCTCGGTCCTTCGCGCGGCCACGGTCTGCGCAGCGGGCCGTTCGGGGTGCTGGATATTGGGACGACGAAAATCGTCTGCATTATCGGGCGCGTCGAGTCCGACAGGACACTCCGCGTTCTGGGCTTTGGTTGGCAAAAAGGCCGCGGCGTACGCGCGGGCGGCATTACCGACTTGGAAGAGGCCGAGCGCGCCATTCGCGCCGCCGTGGGCCAGGCAGAAGATATGGCGGACACCCGTCTGCGTGCGGTGACCGTAAATCTTTCCTGCGGGCAGCCGGAAAGCCGCCTGTTTAACGTGCAATGGCCGGTCGGGGGCCGCGCGGTGAGCGAGCAAGACATCCGACGCGTGGTGCTGGAGGGGCGTTCCCGCGCCTATGTGGAAGGGCGCGAGGTGGTCCATGCCCTGCCGCTGAACTTTGCTGTGGACGACACCACCGGTGTTTCGGATCCCCGCGGTTTGCATTGCGAAACACTCACCGCCCGCTTGCACGTGATCGATACTTCCGAAACTGCGCTGCGCAATCTTTCCGCTTCCATCGCGCGGGCGGATCTCGACATTGCCGAACTCGTCGTCGCCCCGCTCGCCACGGCGCTGGCCGTGCTGGTTCCCGATGAACGCGAGCTTGGCGCCACGGTCATCGACATGGGCGGCGGCACCACCAGCCTTGCCGTGTTCGGCGAAGGTCAGTTGCTGCACACCATGCAACTGCCGGTGGGCGGAATGCATGTGACCAACGATCTTGCGCGTCTGCTCTCGACAACCGTTGTCCATGCCGAACGATTGAAGACGCTTTACGGCAATGTGCAAGGAAGCCCCGATGACGAGCGGGAAATGCTTCCGGTGCCGCTTATCGGCGAAGACGAGCACCACATCGCCAAAGTTCCGCGCTCGATGGTGGTCAACATTATCCGCCCGCGGCTTGAGGAGACTTTCGAGCTGGTCAAAGAGCAGCTGGAAAGCTCCGGGCTTGCGCGCATTGCCGGCCCGCGCGTCGTGCTTGCCGGCGGCGCCTCGCAGCTTGCCGGCGTGCGGGAGTTGGCCGCCCGCATCTTGGGCCGCCATGTGCGCATCGGCAAACCCCTGGGCCTGCGCGGCTTGCCCGATGCCGCAGCGGGACCGGCATTTGCCACCGCTGCCGGCCTTTTGATTTGGGCTGCCGGCGATGGGCGCAGTTTGCAAGACATCGACTTCGAGAACGAGCGCAAAGGCGGCCTGTTGCGCCGTTTTCTCAACTTCCTGCGCGAGAGGGTGTGATGTCTCGCGCAGCTTACGGCTTGATCAAACCAACGCACTGAAGAAGGAGCCATGGCTCGATGACCCTGAACCTTACCGTTCCCCAGCAAGTGCACACCGATTTCTCGCCGCGGATTACCGTGATCGGCGTTGGTGGAGGAGGCACGAACGCCGTCGACAACATGATCGCGCTCAACTTGCAGGGCGTCGAATTTGTCGTTGCCAATACGGATGCTCAGCAGTTGATGCATTCACGTGCGGATCGACGCATTCAACTCGGCCCGCATATCACGCAAGGGCTCGGCGCAGGAGCGAAACCGGAGATCGGCCGGGCTGCGGCGGAGGAAGCAGCCGATGAACTCTATCGCCATTTGGACGGCACGCATATGCTGTTCATCACCGCCGGCATGGGCGGCGGCACCGGCACAGGCGCAGCGCCCGTGATTGCGCGCATGGCCCGTGAGCGGAACATTCTTACCGTCGGCGTGGTGACCAAGCCGTTTGCCTTCGAGGGCAGCAGGAGAGCACGGGTGGCCGAGCTCGGCATCGAAGAGCTGCAGCAATATGTCGATACGTTGATTGTGATCCCGAATCAGAATCTATTCCGACTCGCCAACGAGCGCACCGGCTGGAAAGAAGCCTTCAAGATGGCGGATCAGGTTCTGTATATGGGGGTGCGCGGCGTGACCGATCTGATGGTGATGCCGGGGCTGGTTAACCTGGATTTTGCCGATATTCGCACCGTGATGGCCGAAATGGGCAAGGCGATGATGGGCACCGGGGAGGCAGAAGGAGAAAACCGCGCGATTCGTGCGGCAGAAGCCGCAATCAGCAATCCGCTTTTGGAGGATACCTCCATGGCCGGGGCGAAAGGTTTGCTGATCAACATCACCGGCGGCGAGGATCTTACGCTTTTTGAAGTGGATCAGGCAGCCAACCGCATTCGCGAAGAAGTGGACGAAGAGGCGAACATCATCTTCGGTTCCGCGATTGACGAGGAGCTGCAGGGCCGCATCCGCGTTTCCGTCGTGGCAACCGGGATCGATTCCCCTGCGCGCACGGAAGCGACCCGGCCGCGCCTTGTGGCGGTCGGCGGCATGGCCGGCGCAGCCGAGGCTTCGCCCCCCGGGCAGATGGCGAGCGTGCAGATGACAACCGCCGCTCAGGGGGTGGCGGAGCCCGCGATGGCTCCGGCGGAAAGCTTGGCCGCTGCCGAACCTGCGATGCCCGAGCCGGTTTTCGTTTCCGCTGCGGAACACGCAGCGATCGCGGGCCAAGGCACGGGCCAACCGATCGAACTCCGCCCCGCGTCCCGGCTTGCCGCCTCACCGCAGCCGATGGGGGGCGCCCAGCCGAGCGCTGCCCGCACGGGAACACACGCGATGCCTTCGGCAGGCATCGGGATGCGGAGTGCTGCATCGACAACAGCGCCCGATCCTGCGCAATCCGTCCCGCCCCGCGGGATGTTTGCCGCTTCCGGTCGCACCGCCCCTGCCGCTGCGGCTGCCGGCGCGGCTCCTCCCCCGCGGGCTCATACCGCACGGCCAAGCCTGTTTGGCATTGTCACGGGCGCGATTCGCCGCAATCTCCCCGGTGGCCAAGCGAGCGCTGCCGAAGCCGTATCGGTCCCGCGTGCGGAGAAAACGCTTCCCGAGCATGCGCCGGAGCCGGAGCGGGAGCGGGCTTCGGTGCGCCTGGCCGCGAGCGAGGATATCGGCCTGGACATTCCGGCTTTTCTGCGCCGCCAGTCCTCGTGAGGTTTTCACAGGCACCGCGTCTGCCGAATAGATTTTCTTTGGAAACAAGGGGTTAGATCGAAACATTCAGAAATAATGATTGACTCGCCCGTCCGCTCCTGCGGGCCTAACTTGGTAGGCGATTCCTCGCCGGGACCGTGCCGGCGAGGAGATGCCGAGCAAGGGAGTGATGGAACGAGGCATGGACGGGCTGGTGCAAGACCATCGAGTGGACTCGTCGGGTTTCGTGGCAGGGTCCAGCACGCGCTTTTTCTGGCAGCGCACGCTCAAGCAATCGATCGGCTGCGTCGGTGTCGGTTTGCACTCGGCCCGTCGGGTCCATATGGAGCTGGCTCCGGCTGCCCCCGGTTCGGGCATTGTCTTTCGCCGCACCGATGTCCCCGGCGGGCCGGTGGATATCCCGGCGCGGTATGACCGGGTTGCGGAAACCCCTCTCTGCACCGAACTTGTGAGCGCCGAGCGGCCGGACGTGCGGGTGGCGACGGTTGAACATCTGATGGCTGCTCTGGCCGGCAGCTTTGTGGACAACGCGCTGATTACGCTGGATGGCCCGGAGGTGCCGATTCTTGACGGCTCCGCCGCGCCGTTTCTGTTTCTTCTCGATTGCGCCGGCATCATCGAACAGGAAGTACCGCGCCGCCGCATTGAAATTCTCCGTCCCGTGCGGGTTGCGGAAGGGGGCGGCATGGTGGAACTGCGACCTCCCCGCGCCGGCCGGGATGGGTTGGAATTATCGCTTTCCATCACCTTCCCTGCTGCCGCGATCGGCAGCCAGGCCTGGACGATGCGATTGGATCCGGAAAGTTTTCGCCGGGAACTGGCGCGCGCGCGCACGTTCACCTTTGCCTCCGAAGTTGCCCAACTTCATGCGAACGGCCGGGCGCTCGGCGGGAGCCTCGAGAATGCGGTGGTGGTGGACGAGGACCGCGTGCTCAACCCCGGGGGCTTGCGCATGCCGAAAGAGTTCGTCCGCCACAAGCTGCTCGACGTGGTGGGTGATCTCGCTTTGGCCGGCGCAGCGTTGAACGGGCGCTTTGTCGGGCATTGCTCCGGCCATGCCTTGAACAACCGATTGCTGCGCGCACTGTTCGAAGATCCTTCCGCTTGGCGCGAAATTCCCTCGCCGCTTTCCGTGGCTGCCTGAACTCGGCTCGCCGCAAACGTTCCGTTGTTCGTTTCTTTTGGCTCTCTCCGGAGTAAACTGCGCCGGCTGCCGAGAGCTGTGTCTTGGCAAGAAAGCGAAGCGAGGAACGGACGATGCGCGAAGCAAACGAAGAGGACGCCACGCGGTTTGCGCAGAATCAACCTGGCGAGTTTGCCGATTATAACGCCTTTACGGACGATCGCGCCTTAACGGAGGCTGCGCGCTTTTTCGGTGCGGATTTTGCCTGGCCGAAACTGGAAGCCTGTGGCGCGCTGATCGGCAGTAAGCGGATGCAGCTTTTGGCACGCGCCGCAAACCGCTATCCGCCCGAGCTTCGCACCCATGATCGGTTCGGAAACCGGATAGATTGGGTGGAATTTCATCCCGCTTGGCACGAATTGATGGGCCTGATCTTCGGCTCGGAATTGCATTCCCTGGCCTGGGCGGATCCCCGGCCGGGTGCGCACGTGGCGCGGGCCGTGATCAGCTACCTTTGGAATCAGGGGGAAAACGGCGTCTGCTGCCCTGCCAGTATGACCTTTGCTTCGGTTGCGGCACTGCGTCACGCTCCTGATCTTTTCGCTTACTATCGCGAAAAGATTCTCGCCACGAGCTATGACCCGCGGCCGGTGCCTATTGCGGAGAAAACCTCCGTCATCGTCGGCATGGCGATGACCGAGAAACAAGGCGGGTCCGATCTGCGGCAGACCGAGACCGAAGCGAAGCCGGAAACGGAAAGGAAAGGCCCCGGCGCACGCTATCGGCTCTATGGCCATAAATGGTTTTTCTCGGTGCCGATTTGTGATCTCTTTCTGACGCTTGCGCGCACGGAGAAAGGCGTTTCCTGCTTTCTTGCCGAAGGCTGGCTTGCCGATGGCACGCGCAATCGTCTGGCGCTGCAACGGCTGAAAGACAAGTGCGGCAATCGCTCCAACGCTTCTGCCGAGGTGGAATATCACGGCCTGCATGCAGTGATGATCGGAGAAGAAGGGCGCGGAATCGCTACCATTTTGGAAATGGCGCATCTGACACGATTGGAATGCGCGCTTTCCTCCGCCGGGATTGTGCGCCAAGCGGTGGCGCAGGCGCTGCATCATGCCGCACATCGCATCGCGTTTCAACGTAAGCTGATCGATCAGCCCCTGATGCGCAACGTGCTTGTCGATCTTGCGCTTGAAAGCGAGGCGTTGATGTGGCTCGGCTTGCGCGTGGCAGCGGCTTTGGATGCCGGAACAAGAGACCGCCAAGCCCGGTTGCTTTCCCGCATCGGCGTGCCGGTGGCCAAGTTCTGGGCATGCAAACGTGCGCCGGCCTTGGTGGCCGAAGCCTTGGAGTGCCATGGCGGCAACGGTTTTATCGAAGATCATTTGCTGGCCCGGCTTTATCGCGAGGCTCCGCTGAACGGCCTCTGGGAAGGTTCCGGCAATGTGATCTGCCTTGACGTGATGCGCGCGCTCCGCCGCGAGCCGGAAGCCCGCGAAGCGTTTCTTGCAGAGATAGAAACCGCGCGCGGCGCCGATCGGGGTTTTGATACCGCTTGCGATAAATTCAAAGAGCTGCTTCGACGCGAAGAGGTTCCGGAATACGCCGCACGGCGTCTAACCGAAATGATGGCGCAGCTTCTTATTGCGGCGACTTTGCAACGCGCCGCCCCTCCTGCCGTCTTCGATGCTTATTGCCGCACGCGCTTGGCGGGAGATTATGGGCAGGCTTTTGGTACGTTGCCCCAGGGGATTGATGCGGAGACCATTCTTTCGCGGCTTGCTCAGCTTCCCGGTTAGGCCGGTTCATATGCGCCGTAGCGCAGCGCCGGATTGCCTTGGAAATCGAAAGGGCCGGAATGCGTAAGCCGGCTTTTCGTATCGAGCCAGATCTTGCCGCCGATATCGCGCCAGCGCTTGCAGAAGGCGTAATCTTCGCTGAGATAGACGCCGCTTGCCGGATCGATCATGCAATCGAACAAGGCATAGCGCGGTCCTTCCTTCCGTTCCGGAAACGGAAACGCATGGATCTGCGAATAACGGGTTTCCGGATAGGCTTCGATCATGCGTGTGATGACGTTGCGGCGGATCAGCATGAACCCGGTGCCGGCATAAACTCCGGTTGCGAAACCGTCTTCGTGCTCCAGCTCATCGCCTTCGCAGAGGCGTCCCACATACAGCATGCCGGCGGTTGCAAGGGGTTCGCCCGCCCGCATGCGCACTTGCGCCTGGCTGCCGAAATGGAACGTTTTCAGAGGATAGATGCCGGCAACGACGTCTTTTCCGAATGCCAGCATCCGTTCGACGGAAGCCGGATCGAAGCCGATATCCGCATCGATGAAAAGGATATGCGATGCGGAAGAGGAATCCATAAACTGCCCGAGCAGCGTATTGCGCGAGCGGGTAATCAACGCATCATGGCCGAGCATGGCGAGGCTGAGGTCAAACCCTGCAGTCGCGGCGTGATGCATCAGCGCAATGACCGACTGCATATAGGTTTGGGTGACCACCCCGCCATAACACGGTGTGGCAATAAAAATATGTGCCCGCTCGTTCATGCCTCTGCCTTTCCGGCAATGCGCGGCGGAACCTCATGGTTTGCCTGCGCGAGGCCCAAATTTTAGCGGCAAAACGTGAACAGCTTCTTATGCTTTACCGGACCGGGCTATGGCGAGGTTTTGTCTTGCGCGTCCTTGCGGGCCGCGGCGACGGCTTCCTGCAATTCGGCAATCGGCACCGCCCCGCCGATCAACCTTGTGCCCACGACGAAGGCAGGCGTGCCGTCGACGCCGATGGCGCGGGCAAGGGCAAGGTTTGCGTCGATCTTTTGCTGAATCGCAGGGTCGTCCATATCCTGCCGCAAACGTTTCCAATCCAGCCCGGCTTGCTCGGCGTCGCTGCGAAGCGTTTCCTCGCTGGGCGGCACGCTTTGCTGCATCAAGATTTCGCGCAGGCGGAAGTAGCCGTTTTGCCGGGCGGCGGCGAGCAGCGCGCGCGCGGCCAGCACGCTCGGCGGCCCTAAAATGGGAAACTCCTTCAAAATCAAGCCGATTTTGGGATCGCGCCGGAGCAGCTCGGCTAGAACGGGCTCCATTTTGCGGCAGTACGGGCAGCGCACATCGTAAAATTCCACCACCATAACATCGCCGGCCGGGTTGCCTTTCACCGCATCGAGGGGGTCGTGCAGCAGCGCCTTTTGTTCATCGGCGATGGTCCGGCTGCCGGCTTCTCTTTCTTTTGCTATCTCGGCCTGCAAAGCCAAAATCGCATCGCGTAGCAAGGTGGGGTCCGACTTTAAGGCCTCGCGCACAATTTCGATGATCTCTTTGCGCTGCGAAGGGGTAAATTGCCCGGTTGTCTCGGCTGGTGCGTTTTCCGTTTTTGTTTGCGCAATCGCCAAGCCGGGCGGCAAGACGCCGAGCCAGACGATAAATGCCCAGAGAAGATATCGATATCGATAAAAAATCATGCCGCGGAAACCTCGCTTTCGGGGGCACTCTGCCGGTGTGTTGCAAGAGCGTCAATCTTGCGCGGGTGGAGTTGCCGCGCCGGCGGCTCAAGGCTATGGCATTGTTTCGTCATGCCGGCGCGACGGGGCAGAGCGGTCCGAACGCGCTTTACGGAGAAGAGGCGGGGGGTGGTTCCAGCAGCGGTTGCCAGAGTACTGGCACAAGCGGCAAAGCTCTTTTTGGTGTTTTTGCCGCTGATGGGATGTAGCAGCCTGGTGCGATTTATCGTCGGGGCGCCGCCCGAAGGCGTGCCCGGCCACGTGGAAGGATTTCTGGGCGGTGTTGTGGCCGATGAGCCGCGGGCTACGTTGATCGCGCGAGAGGTTCTTTCTTCCGGCGGCAACGCGGCAGACGCGGCGACCGCACTCGGGTTCGCCCTCGCCGTGACATTGCCCTCCCGGGCGGGACTCGGCGGCGGCGGCGCTTGCCTTGTCTATCAGCCGGGCATGGCAGTCCCGCACGCGCTTCTGTTTTTGCCGGCGGCGGGCGAGAACCCTCCTCCCAACGCGGATCGTCCCGCCGCGGTGCCGATGCTGCCGATCGGGTTGGAAACATTGCACGCGCGCTTCGGCCATTTGCCGCTTGATCGGTTGCTTTCGCCGGCGGAGGAACTGGCGCGTTTCGGCGTGCCGGTTTCGCGTGCGCTCGCGCGCGATCTGCAGGTGGTGGCGCAGCCGTTATTGGCGGATCCGGCAGCGCGGGCGGTTTTCGGCCCCGGCGGGCTCGTCTTGGATGAAGGCGGAGTGCTTTATCAACGCGATTTGGCGACGAGTCTTTCGCAAATTCGTATCGCCGGGCTTGCAGACTTTTATCACGGCGTGCTCGCCCAGCGCTTGCAAGCCGCGGCGGCGGCCGCCGGCGGCGGGCTCAGCGCATCGGATTTCGCCAAGGCCGCGGTGCAAGAGACCGACGCACTTGACTTGAACGCGGGGGCGGTGCGGATCGGCTTTCTGCCGCCGCCGGCCGATGGCGGCCTTGCCGCTGCGGCGGCATTTCGCGTTCTTGAGCAGAAACCGGATGCGTTTGCCGTCGCAAAAGAACGCGCGATGGCTGTGGCCGCGCGCTGGCGGGCCGCAGGCGGGAACGCGAATGACCTTCTGACAGCCGTTTTGCCGAAGGCTTCGCTTCCTCCATTGCCGGCTTCCAGCGGATTTGTGGTGCTTGACCGCTCGGGCAGTGCGGTCGGCTGTGCTTTGACCATGAATAATTTATTCGGAACCGGGCGGGTCGCCCCCGGCACGGGAATTTTGCTCGCGGCGTCTCCGCGGGTGGCGCCTTTGCCGCTGCTGGCGGCGGCGATCGGCTGGCTGCCCGAGAAAAGCGCATTTCGCGTCGCGGCCGCCGCGTCCGGCCAAGACGGCGCGCCCGTTGCTTTGGCGGACGGCTTGCTTGCAGCGTTGCGCGGAGAGGAGCCGATGCCGAAGCCGCTGCCGCCCGAGCCCGGCCGGCTGGCGATTATTTCGTGTCCGCAGGGGCTTCCCGGCGATGAGGAGAGCTGCAAATGGGTGGCCGATCCGCGCGGAAATGGGGCAGCCCTTGGCGAAAAATCACCGAAAGAAATGGAACAAGAGAATCCTCAATCGAAGGGAAAGTAAGCGGCCATGACGTTAAAAATCGGCCGGGCGGCCCATGGGCAGCCGTTTATGGTGATGGACGTCATTGCTGCGGCGAACGCGCAGGCGGCCAAATCGCACCAAGAGCGCACACGGGTTTTGCGTATGGAAGTAGGCCAGCCTGCCACCGGCGCACCCGCAGGCGCCATTACGGCCGTGAAGGCTGCGCTCGCGTCCGGCCGTCCGCTGGGATATACGGAAGCGCTCGGCCTGCCTTCGCTGCGCGCGCGCATTGCGCAGCATTACCTAGATTGGTATGGGCTGAAAGTCTCGCCGGAGCGGATTGCGGTAACCACCGGTGCATCCGGGGCATTTCCCCTCGCTTTCTTGGCTGCCTTCGACCCCGGCGACAGGATCGCCTTGGCTGCTCCGTATTACCCGCCTTACGTGAATATCTTGATTGCTCTCGGTTTGACTCCGGTCATTCTGGAAACCGAAGCGGAAAGAGGTTTTCAGCCGAGTCTTTCGGCACTGAAACGGCTTGACCCGCCCCCGGAAGGGCTCATTTTGGCAAGCCCTGCAAACCCCACCGGGGCGATGCTCACGCCCGAGGAATTTTCCGCGATCGTTGCGTGGTGCGATGCCGAGAAGGTGCGATTGCTGAGCGATGAAATTTACCACGGCATCAGCTATGGCGCCCCGTTTACAACTGCCGCGGCCACGAGCCCCAACGCCATCGTCGTGAACAGTTTCTCGAAATATTTCAGCATGACGGGCTGGCGGATCGGCTGGATGGTGTTGCCCGAGGAGCTCGTGCGCCCGGTGGAGCAATTGGCGCAAAACTTTTTCATCAGCGCGCCGCATATTTCCCAGATTGCCGCGGAAGCCGCCTTTGATTGCGAGAGCGAGCTTTCCTTGCATATCGCTCGCTACCGACGGGCGCGTGCCTTGCTGCTAGAGGCCCTCCCCCGCGCCGGGTTTCGTATCCCGAGCAGCCCCGATGGCGCTTTTTATATTTACGCCGATATCGGCGCGCGCGACGAAGACAGCGTCCGATTTTGCACGCGGATGCTGACGGAAATCGGCATTGCGGCCACTCCGGGCGTGGATTTCGACCAGGCGCGGGGGCGTCGCTTTGTGCGGTTCAGCTACGCCGGACCGGAAGCCGATATGCAAGAGGCGGCCGAGCGCTTGATTCGTTGGGGCTGAGCTTCGCGGGTTTCAGCTTGGCCGCCATTGGTAACGGTTGGCCAACCATTCCTTAAGCGCCAAGCGCGCCTCCGGCGGTGCGGCCATGAACCGGCCGAGTGTCATTGCTTCCGAGCTTCTTTCGAGAAGTTGCGAAGCCTGTCCGGGCGCAGCAGCCGCAAGGTCGGGCACGGCCGCATCGGCACATTGGCGCCAAAGCGCCACCATCGCGGCCGGGGTGAGTTGGGGAAGAACCAGGGCATAGATCAGCTGCGCCGCCGCCACGAGGCTTCCCCAAGCACGGGCCAGCGCCCCGGTGGGGGAAGTACCGAGCCAACGGCGGTGCCATTCCGAAAGGGTGGGAAGTTCCGGATAAGCGGGCGCTCGGGCAAAACCGCCATTTCCACTCGGCACGCCCAGCGCAAGCAGAGGCTTAAAGCCATACCGCGAAAGCTCGGCGGGCGGCCCGAGCTTCGCGCCCTGGACCATGAGCAGATCGACAATGCCTCTATGAAGCGCAGCGAAGGCCGCTTCTCCGCGCAATCCGACCACCGGCGTGACATCCATCCTCCCGAGCGAAAGGCCCAAGAGGCCGGCAAGTTCGGGGCCGGCAAAATCGGAGAGTGCAAGCCGCACGGGCGCCCTGCCGCCGGGTCGCAGCTCCGCGAGCCTCTCCGAGCCGAGCAGAACGGCCGGCGCAAGCGCGGCAGTGACCGGCATCCATCGGCCAAGATCGAACTGTACGCGGGGAGCCCCGACCAGCCATGCAATGACCGCGGAACCGGGGACAACAAGGGCGGTAAGCCCGTCGGGCATGACCCATGCATCGAATTGGTTTGCCGCGGTGACGCTGTCGAAGCCGCCGACGGCCGTCGCGTGCAAGACCGTGCCTTTGGGAAACCGTCTTTCCAAGGCCGCCAGAAGCGATGTCGCGAGTCCCTCGAGCATCCCCCCATGGGGACCTGCGATCAGCAGCGTGCCGCCGGCAGCGAGCGGGTTCCCCGCGTTCGATTTTGCCCAGGCCGGCGCGGCGAACGGCCATAAGGAGCCGAAAAGCACCGCTCTGCGGCCGATGGCGGAACTGCGGCCAGCGCCGCAGCGCTTAGGAGGAAAGCGACCCGCGCGCATTTCCCGCCCTCGTCCTTCTTTCATCGGGAAAACCCGGATGCGACAGAAGGGGCGGCGCAAGCGGCATCTTCGTTACTGATCGTAAGCGACCAGGGTTTCGACGGGCACGTCGATGCGTTCGCGCCCGTTGAGGAAGGTGAGCTCGATCAATGCTGCGGCGGCCGGCACCACCGCGCCGACTTTGCGCAAGAGAGCGATGCCCGCGGCCATGGTGCCCCCGGTGGCCAAGAGATCATCAATCGGGATCACGCGCTGGCCGGGGGTGACGGCATCGGCTTGGATTTCAATGCGATCGGTGCCGTATTCCAAAGCGTAATCGAGCCCGATGGTTGCACCCGGAAGTTTGCCGCGCTTGCGCAGCATAATGAACCCGCAGCCGAGCTTGAGCGCCAAGGGCGCCGCCATGAGAAACCCCCGGCTTTCCACCCCGGCGAGCAAATCGGGCTGGTAGGTCAGCACCGCGCGGGCCATCCGCCCCATGGCCACCTGCCAGGCGTCGGGATGCCGAAGCAGCGTGGAAATATCGTAGAAAGTAATACCCGGTTTCGGAAAATCCGGGAGCGCCCGGATGTGATCTTTGAGATCCATTGCGTGGTGCCTTGATCCCTCGGGTTGATGATATCCGCGATGTGCGGCCGCAAGAAAACGGTGGTCGGAGTGAGAGGATTCGAACCTCCGGCCCCAGCGTCCCGAACACTGTGCTCTACCAGGCTGAGCTACACTCCGACCGAGCTTGGGCATATAGCCTTAGCCGCCCGGAGATGGAAGGGCAAGCCGGGGCGGCGCCGATCTGTTTTTCCGCGGGGCTTCCCAACCCGATTCTCAATATCTCCGGCAGGGCCGGACGAGGCGTCAAAGCCCAACAAAGGTGTAAATGAAGCCGAAAATGTTGAGCGCTAGGAGGGTGAAGCAAATGCTCAGCAAGAGTTTGGGCCCGCCAAGTAAGCTGATCAGGCCGTAAGCCGACGCCAACAGCACCACCGCGCTGCCGAATCCCGTCCGCCACTGCAAAAGCACGCGTCGCCGAGGGTCCTTAATCCGCTGAAACAGCATGGTCGTGCCGAAGGAAATGCCCATTTTGCCGGTGGTGCGAGAGGAGGGATTCGAACCCACACGACTTGCGTCGGCCGATTTTGAGTCGGCTGCGTCTACCGTTCCGCCACTCTCGCCCGGCGTTTCTTTTGGCAAATCTCGCGCCGGATGGCCAGAGGGTTGCGCCTTGCCAAGAGCGATTTGCGTCCTTAATGGAGCTTCGCTATATCAAATCTCGCCGATCCCGGATAGCTCAGTCGGTAGAGCAAGCGGCTGTTAACCGCTGGGTCGTAGGTTCGAGTCCTACTCCGGGAGCCAACTTGGTCAATCGTCTGGCGCTGTTTTTATAGGCCTCGGCGGCGGTATGACGCCAGGGCCCCCGCGCGTTTCGCGCAGCTTCTCAGAGATCCGGCTCAGGATAATTGAGGCGCGCAGAGAGCTCCCAGCATGAAGGCAGCCGCGAACCCACTCGCCACATGGTTTGAGTGCGCGACCGAACTTCGCGTTGCTCCTCGGGCCTTATGCAACCATAAGCCCGTAGCGGCCGGAAATTGCAAGTCTATACGGAAAATTTTAATTCAACTATTATTGACAGTATATGCTTTATTGCCCTATAAAAAATTGGCAATTAGCGCGGTTTCCCCATGCTCCTTCGTTTTGTTCCCTTCCTCGCATCGGTCTTTCTCCTCTTCCGCCCAGTGCCGGCGCCTGCCGCCGAGCTCGTTCTCGATTACGCCTACTACAATCCTTTGAGCCTGGTGCTCCGAGAGACCCACGGGCTCGAACGCCGCCTCGGCCCCGAGGTCAGCGTCCGCTGGGTCTTGAGCGCGGGCAGCAACAAGGCGCTCGAGTTCCTCCGCAGCCGCAGCGTGGCCGTCACCTCGATGGCGGGCTCCGCGGCCCTGCTCGGGCGCGCCAACGGCACGCCGCTCCGCGTGGTTTATGTGTTCGCGCGGGCGGAATGGACGGCGATCGTGGTGCCGGCGCAAAGCCCCATCCGGCGGCTTGAGGACCTGAAGGGGCGGCGCGTGGCGGCAACCCCGGGCACGGACCCCGCCATTTTTCTCTTTCGCGCTTTGGCCCGAGTCGGCCTGGATCGGTCGGCCGTCATGCTGGTACCGCTGCAGCATCAGGAGGGGCGGCTGGCACTGGATCGGGGGAATGTCGATGCCTGGGCGGGCCTTGACCCGTTCATGGCCGAGGCCGAGCTCAGCCGGCATGATCGCCTCGTCTTTCGCGACCCGAGCCTCATCACCCCGGGCGTGCTGGTCACCAGCGAGAGTTTCGCATCCGCCGAGCCCGAGCGGCTCCGCCTGATTCTGGCTGCCTATGAAGAGGCACGGCACTGGGCGCTGGCCCACCCCGCGGAGCTCACCGCCCTTTTGGCGAAAACCAGCGGCCTTGCCCCGGAGGTTGCCGCGCGTCAGCTGGCGCGCACGGATTTTTCGGAACCGCATCTCACGGCGGCGGACCTCGCCAATTTGCGCGCCTGCGGCGAGGTGCTGGCCGCGAGCGGCACATTGCGGCCAGGCGCCGACCCGACAGCCCTCACCGCTGCTCTCCCCGCCCCTGAGTTCATGCCGAACCCCGCTGCTTCCGAGCCGAACCGAAACCCGTGAGCCTCTCTTCCCTTCCCTCCGTCTCCACCGCACGCTCCACCGCAAGCCTTACTGCGGATGCGGCCGCATTGCCGCCGCGCGCAGAGCGATTTGGGCGCGCCCTGCTGGGCAGCCTTCTGCCCCTTTGTCTCCTTGCGCTCTGGGCACTCGCTTCCCGGCAGGGATGGATCGGCCGCGATCTGCTGCCGAGCCCCGGCGACGTCTTGCGCACCACCGAAACGCTCGTCTTGAGCGGCGCTCTTTTTCACCACCTCGCGGCGACACTCGCGCGCATGCTCGCCGGTTTCCTGATCGGCGCTGCGGCGGCAAGCCTGCTCGGGGCGCTTGCCGGCTCGAGCGTGCTGGTGCATGCAAGCCTCGATCCTCTCATCCAGGGGTTGCGCAGCGTGCCCTCGATCGCCTGGGTGCCGCTGTTCGTGCTGTGGTTCGGCATTTTCGAGGCGAGCAAAATCGCGCTGATCGCGGTAGGCGTTTTCTTCCCCATCTATCTCAACTTGGCCAGCGCGCTTGCGCGGACCGATTCGCGCTGGGACGAACTCGCCGCGGTGTGCGAGCGGGGCCGGCTGGCGCGCTTCTTTCTGATCGCTTTGCCCGCGAGCCTTCCGGCCTATATCACCGGGCTGCGGAGCGGGCTCGGCCTCGGCTGGATGTTCGTAGCGGCCGCCGAATTGATGGGGGCGAGCCAGGGGCTCGGTTTCCTCCTTACCGACGGGGAGCAGACCGGCCGGCCGGAGACGGTGCTTACGGCGATCGTCATTTTCGCCCTGTGCGGGCGGGCGAGCGACCGTGCGCTTGCCGCCCTCGCGGCCCGTCTTGCATGGAGGTGATGATGGCGGAGGCGGTTGCGGTTCGGGATCTCGTTGTGAACTTCGGCGAGCGGGCGGCGCTCGGCCCGGTGAGCTTCACCCTTGCCGAGGGCAGCATTACTGCCTTGGTGGGGCGGAGCGGCGCGGGCAAAACCACGCTGCTCCGCTGCCTGGCCGGGCTTCTCGCTCCAAGCCGCGGCGAGGTGAAGATGCTGAGGGGCCAAGGGCGGCCGCGGATCGGCTATGTTTTCCAGGATGCCCGGCTTCTGCCGTGGCTCAGCGTGGCCGGCAATGTGGCCTTTGGCCTTACCCACCTCCCGCGTGCGGAGCGCCGGGAAGCGGTGGCGAAGGCCTTGGCGCAGGTCGGCCTCAGCGGCTGGGCGCATGCGCGGCCCGGCGAACTTTCGGGCGGCATGGCCCAGCGGGTGGCGATTGCCCGGGCGCTGGCGCGCGCCCCCGATCTTTTGCTTCTCGATGAGCCCTTCAGCGCGCTGGATGCCTTCACCCGGCGGCATTTGCAGGAAGAGCTTCGCCTTCTTCTGCACCGCGTGCGCCTGACCGTGGTCTTTATCACCCACGATCTCGACGAGGCGATTGCGCTTGGCGACCGGCTGCTGGTGATGGCCGGGCCGCCGGGGCGGATTGTTGCGGACCTGCCGGTCTCCGATACCGGAGGGGCTTTGCTCAAGCGGCAGGTGCTGGCGCTGCTGGAGGGCAGTGGGGAAGAGGCCCTGCAGTCCCCGACCTTGCGCGTTCTTGCCGCGCACGCCGGCTAGGTGGTTTTCGCCGCATTGCAAATTGTCTTGATGGCGGGCGGTTGCGCGTCGTAGCGTGATGCCAGCAACGAAACGGGTGGAAACCGACCACGACAGACGCGAAAATTTGGCATCTCAGGGCGCTGACCGATATTTGGACCGGCGATGCCGATCGCAAGGGCGGGCGCCTTATTTCGACCGGCCTTCTCGGCTCCCTTCGCTGGTGGTTCGAGGTGCTGGTGCGCGGCCTCGGGGGAAAGGCTTGTGATCCCACCGAAACCGAGTGTCAGGATAAGAACCATTGCGTGGTCTGCGAGCTCTTCGGCTGCACCGGTTGGGCGCGGAAGTTCCGCTTTCAGGTGCTGAGTGCCGACGGCAAGCCTCAAAAATGCCAGATCGAAGCAGACCAGAAATTCCAACTGAGCTTTACTCCGCTGCGGCCCGTTATCGATAAGGAATGGGCGCTCCTGGATGTAACGCTTCGCCTGATCGCTGATTATGGCGCCATAGGCGGGCGAACCGTTTTCAAACCTTCGGATGAAAGTTCTCGCGCCGACAAAGAACACCACAAGGACTACGGGCTTATCCAAATCCTGGGGGAAAAATCCCCGGTTGAGCCCGTCGATCGCAAGACACTGGAAGATTACGTGCGGTTGAGCCGTTGGCGGGAAGTTGACCATGGCGATTTCGCCTGGGCCTCGCTCGAAAATTTCTGGTGTGTGAAGGGACGGTATCTCGCGCGGCAAGACCAAAACACGAGCACGTTCAACCGAATGAACGGGCGACCAGAGCCCAAAGGCCAGTCGAGTCAAGGAGACTCATGGCTTGCCGGCCGCCGAGCACATGGGCAACCTAATCCCCAGTCCCCCGAGAGCAAAAAGGTATTTAGTTTCAAAAAACCCCCGCGCACATTTGGATTTGTGGAGCAAGAAAGTGAGCTCGCTTCGCTGTGTCCCAAGTTTATCCGATATCTGAGCCACGAATGGAAGAATTTCAGCGAACAAGAAATCTTGACCTTCAACAGGATTCTTAACGAGCTATCAGCTCGGAGGACTTCATGAGTGATGCGCGCCTGCTAGACGGCTTTGCTCTGGAAGCGGCGAAGGTCAAGGCAATTGCTGATTCCTTCGATCAAGACATGAGGAATCTCGAAAAGAAACTTCGTGACAATAGGCAACGTAGCAGGGAGATTCAGCAACAGATAAAAGAGAGACAGTCTAAGTTATGCCAAGATCTCTTGCCTGGCAAAGTTTCTATCGGCTGGGCCGCTGAGCGAGTAGGTGTTTGGGTTTTTCAAAACTTGAGCCGTAGCGAGGAAGCAAGAAACTGCTATATCGAGCAAGCGGCTTCCCGTACTCTCGAACTTCCTAAAGACCTCCACCTCGATCCCTGGCCTCCCGCCTGGCTGCACGCCGACTGGCTGGCCCTTGCCGCGGACTTCGAACTGCTCACGCCTTGGTACTCCAAAGACGACCGGCCTTTCCACGTGCTGGACAATCCGGTGCGCAAAGACCGGGTCTTCGGCGTGCCGTTCATGTCGGCGGCGAGCTGGAAGGGGCTGCTGCGCTGGGCATGCCGGATGCACGCGGGGTTGCATGCGCATCTGAGAGATTATGGCGGCAGTCTGGAAGGGTGGAAGGATCCTGTATGGATTCTCCATCTTTTCGGAAACGAAAAGACGGAGGACAAAGGCTTCCACCAGGGTGCACTCGCATTTCGCCCAACCTGGTTTTCAAAAATCGGCTTTGAAGTGATCAATCCGCATAAACGCAAAACGCGCGCCGGCAAGCAGCCGATCTTTTATGAGGTGGTGCCGGCAGGCACTTCGGGGCAGCTCCAGTTTCTCTACGCTCCGCTGCCCGGTGCTGCTGACAGAGACAAGGTGAAGCCCTCAAAGGCGCTTGGCAAACTCGTGGATGCAACGCAGACGCTGCTCACAACCTACGGCATTTCGGCCAAGCGCACGGCCGGCTGGGGCACGGCGAAGATCAAGACGTGGAAAGCGTGGCGGCACGACACGCCCTGCGGTGAGCCCTTGGTCGGCAATAGCCGCGGTGAGCTCTTGGCCAAGCTTAGCCCGGCCCGCGGAGCTGGGCCATGAGCAACGGCGCCCAGATGTTGGCGACGCTTCGCCATCACCGGCCGCTTCCGCTCGCGATGGAGGCTATCGGCTGGCTGCACATGACCGGCAAAGCGCACCCGGATTTTCTGCGCCAGCAAGGCGGACAGAATATGAGGTATGATTACAAAGGCTGGCATGAACGCGAGAATCCGCCATTTGACTGGGACAGTCTACTGTGCTGGGTAACAAACAAGTTCAACCAAATCGACTCAAAGCAGATCTGGTCGCCCAAGACTTTTACGGAGTTTGTGACCAAGCACGACGGCGGAGACGGTATAGGCGTTCTCGGCTTGCTTCAAGCTGCGCACGGGATAACTTCCGGAATCGAAAAGAACCTGTCGAGATCGACATCGGAGTATTTGAAGCAAGACATCGCGCATATGTGGCTGGCCTCGCCCTTCGGCCATCCTGTGCGCAACCTGCTTGCCGATCCGCCGGAGCTGCTCGCGCCGGGGGGATGGCAGAGGGTGATCGACGAGATCCGCCGGATGCTTGGGGATTTAAAGAAATTCGGTGCTTCAGGAACCGCCAGCGTCGAAGACTGGTGGGGCTGGCGGGAAGCGGCAATCGGACCGCAGAGCTTTCTGCGCAAGGCGTTTTCCTCCACGCTTGCCGAGACAAGGCTGCCGAACAACGACGTTACCCTTTGGGACCAATCCTACGTGACCGCTGCGTTGTTCAAGAGCGCTTTGGCGGGGGCGATCCTCACCGCAAACACGTTTCCCTGCGATAAGGTGAAACAAACCACACAGTGGCGGGTGCTTACCATCGGGTTCGGCACGCGCCACTACGAAGCCCGCGCGGTGAAAATCGGCGACTGGACCGGTGCGCGACGCGATATCGAGAAGTTTTTCAAGCAGGTCGCATGTCTGATCGAAGTGGACTTAGCGGTCGGTTCCCTGGTGTATCGGGACCATGAGACCTTGGCATTCAGCTTCCCCGGTCAGCACGCCGGCGGAGGCGGCCTCGGGAACACCGCCGCCGATAGCCTCAAAGACGAAATCCAAAAGGAAATCGATTGTCTTGCCGACGCGTTAAATCTCGAAACGCCGCCGCTTTGCCAGCTTTCCGGTTCGACGCGATCTTTCGTCCCCATGGTGGCGGAACTCCGAAAAGCCCGGGAGCAGTTGGCCGTGCCGGTGCATCGGCCCTGGACCGTTCCCGCCGCCGACGCCCGCACCGGCGGAGGATTGCGCCATGTCTGCCCCGTCTGCCTCGTGCGCCTGAACGCGCCGCCGACAGGCGCCGCCCCCGATAATGCCCGCAAGAGCTTTCCTTGTTCCGTCTGTCGTGAACGTCGGCGCGGGCGTTTGGATGCATGGCTCTCCGGGAATGAAGACACGATTTGGATTTCCGAGGTGGCGGACGGCAACGATCGGGTGGCCCTCCTTACCTTGAGCTTGGGTTTGGAGCCATGGCTGGAGGGCGAGCACGTGGACTCCCTCCGGGCGCAAAGCATCGCCGAATGGCGGCGATTCAATCCTGTGCTGAAAAACCCGGAAAACACTCCCAATCCGATTGATCCCTCTGCGTCTTTCCAAAAATTAGTTGATTACGTTCGACCAAAACTGTCGAATTTCGACAAAAACGATCCGGTTCTCAGGGGTCTGCAAGAAGGCTATCAGCATGAGAACGACTGGGCTCCATTTTTCAAAAAAATTGTTGAAGATCGATCCGGCGCGCCCGATTGGACAAAGCTTAATGACAACCAACGAGCTCATTGGCTCGTCCACCAGCTTTTCCGCAAGCTTCCCTCGCCGGGGCGGATGTATCGGTTCTGGCGCACAGCCGAAACATTTTTCGACGACTTGCTGACGCGCTTTCGGGAAATCGCAGCTGCTCACGACAACCGCTGGCGGACGCGTCGCCTTTGCTTCAAGCCCGATGACAACGCCGCCGGTCAAGGATGGGAGGATCGCGAGACCTATTTGGGCCATTGGCGCGGCGTACCGTTCGAAGTGGTCTATTTGAAGGACCGGCAAGCCTTCGTCACCATCGCCAACCTGGCGCGGTGCTTCCGTCCGGAGGACACGATGCAGGCTTTGGAGCAGGGGACGCAACCCATCACGGTGAAGGGTGACGATGGGACGCAGAGGGGATTGCGCGGAAAGTCCGTTTCCGCGCCGGAGCAGATCGGCGTCTACGCACCGGTCATCCCATTAGATTTAAGCCCGCAGCGGTTCCGCATGCTGGTGCCGCTCGACCGTGCCACCGCATGCCTTGAGGCAGCGATCGCGAAATGGCGGGAGGAGTTCGTGCGGGTGTGGGATCGGATGCCGCTGCGGATCGGCGTGGTGGCGTTTCCGCGCCTAACTCCTTTCCAGGCCGTGATCGAGGCGGCACGCCGTCTTGAAGATGCCTTGGACAAGCAGGGTACCGAAACTTGGCGGGTGATCGGGTGTCGTGAACACGAAGGCGTCATGGCCCTTTCTCTTAAATGCGATCGCGCTCGGGAGCTTGTCGTTTTGCCCAGCAAGCTTCCCGACGGCCGCGACGATGTGTTTTACCCGTACGCCGAGCTGCAAAATGGGGAGTTGCGCGCGCCCCGGGATTTTCAGCACCCGGAGGGCCGGATTTATCGCCACATGGCGGATCTACGGCCCGGCGACGGCATCGTTGTCCACCCGAGTCGCATTGCGGCCGTTTTTTTGGACACCACGGCGCGGCGGTTCGAGCCGCCGGATGTTTGGCCTCTCGGAGGTTTCGAACGGATGCGGAACGTCTGGGAGCTGTTGGTGCGCCGCGCACCGAGCCTTAGCGCGCTTCGTGGGGCCTGGTCGGAGCTCGAAGAGCGAGCACAAACTTGGCGTGATGCGCATGGGCGCTGGCTTCCGGGCGCGGAGGACGAATGGCGCGACTTGGCCCGAGCGATTCTGCAAGACCGCCTGGCAGTCTCGGGCGCCGTGCTGGAGGCTCTGGTAGAGGCAGCAGCCGACGGCACCTTGGCCTGGGCGCTCGCGTGGCATTTGACCTGGCTGAAGGAGGGTTTGGAAGGGGCGCAAACATGACACCGAGTTATCAATCCTTGACGGTCCTCGGCATGGCGATCGACCCCATCCATGTGGGCACCGGCGGTGCGCGGCTCGGGCGGGTGGATCTCTCCATCGTCCGCGACCCGGTGACCCGCGTGCCGAAGATTCCGGGCTCCAGCCTTGCCGGCGTGATACGAACTTATGCGGCAATGGCCGAAGAAGGCAAATTTCCCGACTGCGCCGGCCAAGGGCAACCGGGCAAGGCCGGAAAAGGCGGCCATTGCGGAAAAGCGGATTGCCCGATTTGTACGGTTTTCGGCTTTGCACGCGGAAACGGCGGCGGTTTTGCCGGGCTTGCGGCCTTCAGCGACGCGCACGTGCTGCTGTTTCCGGTGGCGACGCGTGAGGGGCCGGTCTGGCTGACTTGCCCGATGGCTGCGCGTGTGCTCGGGCATGAAATTCAGAATGTGACGGAGGATGCCGTTTATCGATGCGACGGCTCCCGCCAACCGCTGAATCTCGGCTGGCTGCTGTTACCGACAAAGCCCCTTGATGAGATCGATGCCCCAAAGAGCAAACTCAGTGTTCCAAGCAGTGTTCCAAGCAGTGTTCCAAGCTTTGTGCGCGAACGCTTGGCCGTGGTCTCGGACAAGCTCTTTTCCCATATCGTGAACAGCAACTTGGAGGTGCGGACCTCTGTGTCCATCAACCCGAAGACGGGCGCCGCCGAAGAGGGCGCGCTGTTCACCTACGAGGCGCTGCCGCGCACCACCGTGCTGGTCTGGAATGTTATTTGCAAAAACCCGGCACATTTCAAAGTCGGCGGACAGGAAGTGTGTGCAACGATCAAGGATCAAAAAATGGACACACCGTGTAAAGTCTTCGCAGTGGTGAAGCTCGCTCATCCTTACCTCGAACATCTCGGTATCGGCGGGATGGGAACGCGCGGAATGGGACGGCTCCAAGTTCTTACGAAGAATGATTGCGACGAGAGATCTTTCTCAAGCGAGGCGCAGGGGGGATCCTGATGCAAAATCTCGACTTCGAATGCGCCGCACTCGGAAGAGAACTTGCGCGTGAGGCTGATGAAAAGCTCCTCACGGATGCTCTCGGCGTTCTTGAAGAACAAGGGGTTTACGCGTTTTTCCTCTACCTCAAGGCTCGAGAAAAAAATCAAGATACGATCTATAAAAAATGCTGGGATTTTCTCAAGAAAACCCCCCATGGGCAACCGCTGCTTTCCCAATCTACGAATAACAATAACGTCTTCGAGGAGCTGAAAAGCCTGGCCACTCACCTAGACGATCTGCTCTTCGCACGTGATCTTCTTCGCCAAACGCTGATATACGCGCGCTATCACGTTAAAGCGCAAAGCGAGGCGGGAAAATAAAACGTGAGCTGGTTGCTCTATCGTTGGGTCTGGCAACTCGAGGCGCCGCTTTCGATCGGGATGCCACCGGCCGGAACGCTCAATCGCTGTCGGCTTTATGTTCCCGCACGCGCGGTTTGGGGGGCGATGACCGCGGAGTTGGCACGCAACGACAGCAACGATTTCCCCAAATACACCGAACTCGGAGAAAAGCTCCGCAAACAAGCGCGCTTGACGTATTTGTTCCCGGCGGGACTCTCGGAAGATCGCTTTGTGCCTTGGCTGCCGATTTTCAAGCGCGGGAACGGTCTTGTATGGCAGCGGGAAACGCGAGGGTGCATGCCCGATCGCGTTTTTCGAAGCTGGCTTCTCGACACACGGCCCGGCACAGCCATCGATCCGACCGCCGATGCTGCCGCCGAGGGATCACTCCGGGAGACGGAATGCATCGGCCCATTCTGGAGGCCTGCGGCGAATGAGCAACCAAGCCCGGTCGGTCTCGTCGGCTACGTGTTTTGCCGTTCCGAGGAGATCGCCCGTGAGATCTCGAAGATCGATCTCCTCTTCTTGGGTGGTGACACGCGCTACGGTCTAGGTCGCGTGCGGCGGGTCAATTGGAGTGAAGCCTCTGATGTTTTCGGTACGAAACCAATCCTTGAAGCAAATACGCCTTGCATCTCCAGCGGCGTGGTTTTTGCGCACGCCTTAAGAAATAATAGCGATAACACAATGGTTGGCGCCTTGGAATGTCTTGCCGGGTGGGATCGGACCGGCACGGACGGATTGGCGGAACTTGACCACAAGCCGCTTTGGATTCCGGGCTCGACGATTTCCAACGGTGCGAAGGCGGAGTGGGAGATCAGCGAGAGTGGCTTTTGGCACTACCCGCCCCAAAGCCCTTGATACTGTGAGAATCTCGGTACGAAGCGGAATTCCCGGCCGAGCGTGCCTTATCTAACGCTGGCGCAGGAGGCGCCGCCGAAGACGCAAAACCGGGCGCAATGCGGATGTGCAAGAGCCACCGGGCGCGCGGCTTCCGCCAGGGTCTCGCCGAGATCGAAGCGCGAATCATACGGCAGCAGCGTGCAAGCCACCACCGAGGCGCGCGCCGAACCTTTGCGCTGCACCACCATGCGCGAGGTCCGGCACATGGTATCGCGCCCGCGCGGATGCATGGCATGCCATGCGGAAGCCGGAACGGACTGAACCTCGGCCGGCTCGGCGAGTTCCGGAAAGAGCACAAGGGCGCGCGGATCGGCGGCATCGATTGCGAAGCCTTCCGCCGCAAAAAGACGCGCAAACCCGGCACGTAGGGCGGCTTCGTCCTCGATTTCCGGGTTGAAGCGCGCGGCCACGGCAGGCGCAAACCCTTCCGCGCAAAGCCAGCGCAGACCCCTGAGCGCCGGGGCCCAGGTGCCGGCGCCGCGAACCCGCTCGTGCCCCTCCGCTGTGTAATGGTCAAGCGAAACGCGCATCGCGAGCCGCCCCCCGTAAAGACCGCGGAGCCGACGCAAGGTTTTTTGATGGCGCTGCATTGGCCGCATGGCATTGGTGAGAACCAGCACGCGATACCCGCGGGCCAAGGCATGCTCGATCATGGAGAGCGCATGGGGATTGAGAAAAGGCTCCCCACCGGTAAAGCCGATTTCAAGAAGCTCCGGGTGTGCGGCTTCGGCTTCCTCAAGCAGGCGGAGGAACTCGGAGAACGAGAGATAGGCAAGCCGGTCGTTGCGCGGGCTGCTTTCGATATAGCAGCCGGTGCAGGCGATATTGCAAAGCGTGCCCGTGTTGAACCAAAGCGTTTCCAGTGATTCGAGCGCGACCGATGCCACCGGCTCGGGCGGTGCGGGCAAAGCCGGAGCGGGATCGTCCGGCCAGCGAAAACCGCTTGCCGAGAGCGGAACGCCTGTTGCCGCCTGCTCGGCGCGGGGCAGAACGTCAAAACTCGGCCAAATGCCGGACTCGAGCGCATCGGCGTAGCCCTCGGGCAGGCCGGCCTTTCGCATGGCTTGCGCGGCGCGCCGATAGTCGTAGGCCAGCGGAAGATGCGCGATCATGAGACCCCTTGCCCGCTCCGGGCAAGGCGAAAGGATGGAGAACCAGGTGCGCGGCGTGCCGTCGTTTGCCGGCAGACCAATGGCCCCGGCATTGTGCCAAAGCCGCCCGCCCACGGAACGGCTGAACCCAAGGCCGGAGTGGCCGCCGATTACGCCGATCACGCCCTCCGCCTTTAAGGGCTCAAGCTCGCGGACAAACCATTCCTCGGGATGCGAGCGGAACAAAAAGCGGTTGATCCGGCTTGGCGCGCCGTGAACAACGGCCAAGCGAGAGCCGCCGATGATCAAATCGATGCGCCGCGGCAGGCGCGCCATCCAAAGGCGGGCATCCCGATCAATCCGGGCGCTTGCATAAGCGAACCAGGCACTGGAGAGACGCTCGCAGACGGAGCCCGGGGCAAATCCGCAGCCGCAATCCTCGGCTTCCAGCGCCAGCTGTTCCTCGCAGTTACCGAGTACGGTGGCGATCTCATACTTCCGGATGAGCGCGACGCATTCCGCCGGATTGGCGCCGTAGGCCACGACATCGCCCGTGCAGACCATGCGCGCGGGCGGGATGCCGCGCCGTTCCGCTTCGGCAAGCAGCGCTTCGAGCGCTTCAAGATTGCTGTAGACGCCGCCGAAGACAAGCACAGGATCGTCCACAACCATCACGGGCGTTTTATGCGCGGTGAGGATTTCGCTCGAATCGAACATGTCGCCGAGTGTAGAGCGGTTTCGCCTCCCGCCAAGGCCAAAGCCCTGCTAGGCGCCGATCAATGCGGGAAGTTCGGTCAGTGAGCGGATCTCGCAGTCCGGCTTCCCCGGCAAGCGTTCCGGACGCTGGCCGTAGCGGTTGCACCAAACCACGCGCATGCCGAAGGCGGAAGCGGCATAAGCGTCCCAAGCGTTCGAAGATTGAAAGACAATCTGCTGCGGCGCAAGACCGAGACGGTCCACGGCGAGCTGATAGACCTTGGGATGCGGCTTGTAGACGCCCACGTCTTCCACCGAGAGGACTTCATCCAAAAGATGCTCGATCCCGGCATGCTTGATCGCCGCCTGAAGCATGGCGGGGGAGCCGTTGGAAAGGATGGCCGTCTTCAGCCCGGCCTTCTTGACGTGCTCCAGCACGGCCGGCACTTCGGGAAACGCATCGAGCGTGAGATAGAGATTCATCAGCCGGTCGCGCAGCGCGGCATCGCGGATTTCGAGTGTTTCCAATACAAAGTCCAGCGCCTCGCCGGTCACTTGCCAGAAATCCGCATGCCGTCCTTGCAAGGTGCGAAGCCAGGTATACTGAAGCTGCTTGTCCCGCCAGAGCGCATTGAGACGATCCAGCCGATCGCCGAGAACATCTCGGCAGCGTGCGGCGGCCGAGGCATAATCGAACAGCGTGCCGTAGGCATCGAACACGCAGGCACGAATGCCGCTGAACCGGGTTACGCCCATTTTCGTTTGCTCCCTTTCCTGCTTACACCTGAACCACAGCCACCGTTCCCGCCGCTGCGGATGCATATGCATGCCGGCTGCGAACCGTCGCAAGCGATATTGGGCGATGCAGACAAAAAACACAAAGACCGCGCGCATCACGCCGTGCCGAGCCCGAGAGCGCGTTGCCCGGCCAAACACTGCCGCGTTAGGGGGGAAAGAGTCTTCGAAATTCCTCTGAGTTCAGCAAAATATATCGAAGCTCTTCCGGCGAACGCGCCTTCTGATGCGCAGCGATAACGGTTGCCGATTCCGGCTCTCGGCCGAGAACCCAGCGAAACGCTTCCCGAACAAGCTCTGCCGAGAGCAGCATCGAAGGCTCGCTTCGAGACCTCTCGCTCGACCCCGTTTGACGCAAGCCTGCAAAAAATTTCCGAAATTCGTTCGATCGGAGCAGCGTCAGCCGCAAATCCTGTGCACCAAGACAGCGCAGATGCGCCGTAATCACGTCCTCGGACTCGGGCTCCCGGCCCAGAATCCAGCGAAACGCCGCGATCACATCGTCACGGCTGACTGTTTCCGCGACATTCGGAACCCAAGCGCGAAGCGCTTCGTCCGGCCAGTCATACGTGAGAAATTCGCGCGCACGGATCACATTGCCCGTTCGTTCCACCCCGGTGCGGACCAGAGTACGCGCCGCTTCCAGATTACCGAGATTGCGCTCGATAGTTGCCAATGCGAGATAACCGTCGAGGTATTCCGGGTGAATCCGCAGGAGTTTTTCCAGCATCCTATAGCCGATTTTATGCTCGCCGATGCCCAATAATGCCTCGGCATAAAGCTGCCAGACGCCGGGCCAGACGGCTTCTGGATGCAGGATGGGCCCAACCGCTGCCAGAACGGCGGGGAAGTTGCGTTCGTGTGCAGCCCGCAGCGCTTGATAAATTGCCCCGATCGTTCCACTCGATTTTGCCGGTTCGCGCCAAGGCCGATAGCCGAGGTAGTTTGCTTCGTGGGAGAGGAGGCTTAAAAACTCCAGGAAAATGCTCTGCTCGAAAAACCGGCTTGTCTCCATTTTCCGCAGTGTAAAAGAAGAACGATCGGCGGAAGAAAAGCGCACTTCTCTCACGCCGGCCGTGAGATCGTCTTCGGTTATTTCTATTTCCAAGCGCTTCAAAAGACACGCGAGAGAATCACTTGGTGCAAGAAGCAAATCCTCGTAGCGAAGCAACAGAGCGTTCTCGCGCTCCGGTTTTATCCATTTCTGGTAAAAACGGACGTCGTAAAAGGCTTCCGTCGCCAGAAAATACTGCAAATACGGCGGCGAATGCGCAAGGTTGTGAAAACGAAGATCAAGCTCGTAGTTGGAAAGCGAACGCAATGTTGGTTCGCGGGTTTGAATGAGTATTAAATCAACATCCTTCGGCAACGGATCGGCAGCGTTCATATCGTGGCTTTTCTGCATGAAAAGCGCATAGTTCTGAAAGGCGAATTCTTGCCTTCGCCTGCATGGAACGGCGCCGCAACACCCCGGCTCTGTGTAAAACTCGCAGTAACGGAAGCGTTCGCGCAAGCTTGCGCGGAGCATCATTTCCATCAGATGGTGGCCCGATCGCGGCTGGCTTACCGAAAAGATGCTCTTGAGCGGCATCGGGCGGAGGCTTCCTTAACCCGCGGCGGCGCTACTGGGAACAAGCCGGCATTTTCGAAAAACTCCCCCGGCAGCGGTTGTCTTCTCGCGCCGAGGGCGCTCATCTGCCTTATACGGTGCGGTCGTCGCCCGCGCCAAGCGCGGCTTGCGCTGCTGCCAAGCGCGCGATCGGGATGCGATACGGACTGCAGGAAACGTAATCCAGCCGCGTTTCTTCGCAAAAGGCGATCGAGGAGGGATCCCCTCCGTGCTCTCCGCAAATTCCCATTTTCAAGGTCGGCTTCGTCCGCCGCCCGGCTTCGGCCGCCATGCGCACCAAAGCACCGACGCCGCCGCGATCGATCGAGACAAAAGGATCTTTCGGCAAAATCCCAAGTTCGATGTAACGGGGCAGGAATTTTCCGGCATCATCGCGCGAAAGACCGAAGGTGGTTTGGGTCAGGTCGTTGGTGCCGAAGCTGAAGAAATCGGCAACTTCGGCAATTTCGGATGCGGTGAGCGCGGCACGCGGAAGCTCGATCATGGTGCCGACGGAATAGGCGATGCTCCGGCCGGCCTCTTGGAAGACGTTCTTGGCAACCTGATCCACAAGCGCGCGCGTTATTTCCAGCTCCCGGCGCATTCCGACAAGCGGAATCATGATTTCGGGCAACGGTGCCGCACCGGTTTCTTGCTCTACGGCCAACGCGCCTTCGAAAATGGCGCGCACTTGCATTTCATAGATCTCGGGGAAGGTAATACCCAGCCGGCAACCGCGATGCCCTAACATCGGGTTCGCTTCGGCAAGCTCCATAGCGCGCCGGCGGATTGCCTGCAAATCCAGGCCGAGCCCTTCCGCCACCTCTGCAAGTTCTTCGTCGGAATGCGGAAGAAATTCATGCAGCGGCGGATCAAGCAGACGAATGGTGACCGGCAGGCCCGCCATGATGCGGAAAATCTCGATGAAATCCTGCCGTTGAAACGGCAGCAATTTGGCGAGCGCCGTCCTTCGTCCGCCCTCGTCGGGAGCCATGATCATCTGGCGCACCGCGCCGATCCGCACGGGATCGAAAAACATATGTTCGGTGCGACAAAGACCGATGCCCTCGGCGCCGAATTTGCGGGCGGTGCCGGCATCAAGCGGCGTTTCCGCATTGGCGCGCACTTTGAGCCTGCGAAAAGAATCCGCCCATTCCATCAATGTCGCGAACTCACCGGACATTGCCGGTTCCACCATCGGCACGCTGCCGAGGAAGACTTCTCCGGTTGCTCCGTCCAGTGTAATGATTTCCCCGGCGCGCACCGTATGCCCGCCGGCCGTGAGCGTTTGGGTGGCGTAATCGACGGTAATGCTGCCGGCGCCCGCAACGCAGGGCCGGCCCATGCCGCGGGCCACCACGGCGGCGTGGCTTGTCATGCCGCCGCGCGTGGTCAGAATGCCTTTGGCGGCGTGCATGCCGTGAATGTCTTCCGGGCTGGTTTCGATGCGCACCAGAATAACCGACTCGCCTTTCGCCGCCCGACTTTCTGCTTCATCGGCGTTGAACACCACCGCGCCGGAGGCCGCGCCGGGGCTTGCGGCAAGGCCCTTGGCCAGCAGCTTGCGTTCGGCCTTGGGATCCAATGTCGGGTGCAAAAGTTGATCGAGCGCAGAGGGATTGACCCGCCGCACCGCCTCGGCTTTGTCGATCAACCCCTCTTTGGCCATGTCGATGGCAATGCGGAGCGAAGCCGCCGCCGTGCGCTTTCCGTTGCGGGTCTGCAGCAAATAGAGCTTGCCTTTCTGGATCGTGAATTCGATATCCTGCATATCCCGATAGTGGCGCTCCAGAATTTCGCGCACGCGGCAAAGCTCGGCGAAGGCTTCGGGCATCGCTTCTTCCAGGCTCACCTCTCCCGGTTTGGCGCGCGCTTTCAACAGCGGCTGCGGCGTGCGGATTCCGGCAACCACATCTTCGCCCTGGGCGTTCGGAAGATATTCGCCGTAAAAAACGTTTTCCCCGGTTGAAGGATCGCGCGTGAAACAAACCCCGGTTGCGCAATCATCGCCCATATTGCCGAAGACCATCGCTTGCACGTTCACGGCCGTGCCCCAATCGGCCGGAATGTCGTGCAGCTTGCGATAGGTGACGGCGCGCGGGTTCATCCAACTGCCGAAGACGGCTCCGATCGCTCCCCAAAGCTGCTCTTCGGGATCTTGCGGAAAAGGTTTGCCGGTTTCCGCCCGAATCATATCTTTGTAGCTTTCCACCACGCGGTGCCAGTCTTGCGCCGAGAGTGCGGTATCTTCCAACACGCCTTCATCTTGTTTGACGTGCTCGATGATTTCCTCAAAACGGTGATGATCCACGCCGAGCACAACGTTGCCGTACATCTGGATAAAACGGCGATAACTGTCCCAGGCGAAGCGGGCATCGCGCGCCTGCGCGGCAAGCCCTTCCACCGTCACGTCGTTGAGGCCCAAGTTGAGCACGGTATCCATCATGCCGGGCATGGAAACGCGCGCGCCCGAACGGACCGAGACCAGCAGCGGATTGTGCTTATCGCCGAATTGGCGCCCCACTGCTTTCTCGACATGCGCCAAGCCGTCGCGCACCTGTTCGGCAAGACCCTCGGGGTAGCGCCGGTCGTTCGCATAAAATGCCGTGCATACTTCGGTGGTGATGGTGAAGCCGGGGGGAACAGGCAGGCCGATCGCGGCCATCTCGGCAAGGTTGGCCCCTTTTCCCCCTAACAAGTTTCGCATCTCCGCCTTGCCTTCGTTACGGCCGGCGCCGAAGCAATAAACCCATTTGCTCATGCGGAGATCCTCCTAACCTTCAATCCGCGAGAAATCAGCGAAACGATTCATGGTATCCCGGATGCGCGAGAGAAGTTTCAGACGATTGTGGCGTAATTCGGGTTCCGGAGCATTCACGGTGACCTTAGCAAAAAAGGCATCGATCGGCTCACGCAAGCTGGCCATCGCCCGCACTTCGTCCAGGAAACGTTCTGCATGCGCGGCTTCGGCGATGGCTTCCTGCGCTTCGTTAAGCGCATCGTTGAGATTTTTCTCTTCCGGCAGCTGAAACAGGCGGGGATCGGGCGTTCCTTCGTAGAAACGCCCGTCTCTGCCCTCCTCAATCCTCAGGATGTTGACCGCGCGGCGATAGGCGGTCAGCAAATCGGCACCCGTTTCGGAGCCGAGCAAATTGGCAACAACCTTGGCGCGTTCTACCACGCGAAGGACGTTATCCGCTTCCTCGCTTGCCGCGATGGCGGCGCGGACGACATCATACGGCAAACCTTCTTCGCGCAGCTGAATGAACAGGCGTTCCAAGATGAAGACAACCACCGAGGAAGAAACTTTATTTCCATAACCAAAACCAATAATGATAGGTTGGAGGTTGAGTGGCAGCCGGTTTTCGCGAATAATGCGAATGACGCCGAGAGCCGCGCGACGCAAAGCGTAAGGGTCGCCGGCACCGGTCGGCGCCTCTCCGATGCTGAAAAAACCGGCGAGTTGGTCGATCTTATCGGCGAGCGCAACCGCGATCGAAAGCGGCTCCGTTGGTACCGCATCAGAAGCACCTTTGGGCAGGTAGTGGTCGCGAATCGCTCTCGCCACAAGCGGGCTCTCCCCGTCGTTCAAGGCATAGTAATAGCCCATGACGCCCTGCAATTCCGGAAATTCGCCGACCATGCCGGTGGTCAGATCAGCCTTGGCAAGCCACCCCGCGCGTTCGGCAAGCGCCTGATCGGCACCGATAGTGCCGGCGATGCGGCCGGCCAGATCCTTTAGCCGCTCCGCCCGATCGTACTGCGTGCCGAGTTTTGCATGAAACACCATCGATTTCAGCTTCTCGACCCGGCTCTCCAATCGGACCTTGCGGTCTTGATCCCACAAATGCCGCGCATCGGCAAAGCGCGCGCGCAAAACCCGTTCGTTGCCGGCGATGATCGCGGCACCGCCGTCGGGCGCTGCGGTGTTGGCAACAAAGGCAAAGGCCGGAGCCGGTTTGCCGGAGGCATCGGTGAGCGCGAAGTAGCGCTGATGCATACGCATGGAAACCTGCATGACTTCCGGCGGCAAATCCATAAACGCCGGGTCGATGCGCCCGATCAGCACCACCGGCCATTCGACAAGGCCGGTGACCTCATCCAGCAAGCCTTCGTCCGGCGCCAGGGCAAAACCCCTGCGCGCGGCAGCCTCTTGAAGTCCCTGCGCGATTCGGGCGCGACGCTCCTTGGCATCGGCGATAACAAACCGCTCGTAGAGCCGGGCCTGCCAGTCCGCCGCGCTCCGCACGGCAACCGCGCCGGGGGCCAGAAAACGGTGCCCTTCGGTCTCGTTGCTCGCGCGAAGACCGTGGGCATCATCCTCCCCTTGACGAAGAGCAAACGGCACGACCGCGCCATCCAGCAAACACACAATGCGTCTGAGCGGGCGGACCCAAAGGAATTGGCTCTCGCCCCAACGCATGGATTTCGGCCAGGAAAAGCGCCAGAGCACTTTGGGAAGCTCGATTGCGATCAGCTCGGTTGCGGATTTTCCGGGAATCCTCCGGCGCAAAACAAAATATTCGCCCTCTTCTTGCAGATCTTCGGGGCGGGCACCATGCTTGCGCAGAAATCCCTGCACGGCAGCCTCCGGCGCGCCGATGCGCGGGCCGCGTTCCACCTTTTCGCCGGCCGGCACTTCGGCATTGACATGCGCGGCGATTGCGATCCGCCGCGGTCCCCAAAACATCGAGGGGTTTACCGGAGAAGGCTGCAGCGCGGAAAGCGCCTCCGTCACCACCGCCTTGTAGAGAAGCTCCGCCGCCCGCTCTTGCATGCCGGCGGGGATTTCCTCGCTCAAGAGCTCCAGAAAAAATTCCGGCATGGCTAGCTCTCGTCCGCAAGCCACGCCTCTGCGCAGCCTTTTGCAAGTTCGCGCACCCGCGCGATATAGGCTGCGCGCTCGGCGACGCTTAATGCCCCGCGCGCATCGAGCAGGTTGAAGAGATGGCTTGCCTTGATGCACTGATCATAGGCCGGCAAGGCGAGCCCGTGGCCGAGCAGTGCCCGGCACTCGGTTTCGGCATCGACAAACTGGCGCGCCAGCATCTCGGTATCGGCCAGCTCGAAATTGTAGGCACTGAATTCCCGCTCGGCGCGAAGAAAAACATCGCCATAGGAGAGCCCGGCGCCGTTGAAATCGAGCGCAAAGACGTTTTCCACGCCTTGGACGTACATCGCCAAGCGCTCGAGCCCGTAGGTCAGCTCCACGCTGGGCAGCGCGCAGGGAATGCCGCCGATTTGCTGGAAATAGGTGAACTGGGTGACTTCCATGCCGTCGCACCAAACTTCCCACCCCAACCCCCAGGCGCCGAGGGTGGGGCTCTCCCAATCGTCTTCGACGAAGCGAATGTCGTGCGCCATCGGGTCGATTCCCAAGGCGCGATAACTTTCGATCAGAAGTTCTTGCGAATTGGGCGGGGTGGGCTTCAGAATTACCTGATATTGGTAATAATGTTGCAATCGATTCGGGTTTTCGCCGTAACGGCCGTCCGTGGGGCGGCGCGTGGGTTGAACGTAAGCCGCGCGCCACGGCTTCTTTCCCAGCGCCCGAAGCGCCGTTGCCGGGTGGAATGTGCCGGCGCCCACCTGCATATCGTAAGGCTGCAAAATCGCGCAGCCTTGCTCGGCCCAGAACGCGGAAAGGCGAAGGATCAGGTCTTGAAAGCTGAGAGTTTTGGCGTACATCGAAAATGCGTGTATGGATATATGAGACCGCAGCGCACCATAAGGGCCGCGCCCCGGCGGGGCAAGCGTGGTGCCGTCTGAGAAGGCCGTTGGAAAGGAGCGGTCGTTCTGATCGTGTCGGCCAAAAATCCCCAAAAGTGAGATACCAACCATGACCAATGAGGAACGCGAAATTATCACCCGCTTCATCGAGCGGGTCAGCGGTCGACAAGCAACGGGCTTTACCGGCTCGGTGCCGAGCTCGGCCCCGGCATTGCCGCCGATCGACCCGGAGGCGGATGCGTTGATTGCCGAGCTTTTTGCACGCTACCCCGAAGCGCGTTACCGGCTTACGCAAACGGCCTTCGTGCAGGAGCATGCATTGGCGGAAGCGCAGAACCGCATCAAGCGGCTGGAGTGGGAAGTCGAGCAGCTACGCAATCAGGTGCAGGCGCTGCAGGCCGCCCAGCAAGCGCAGGCGGGGCAGGGCCAAGGGCGCGGCTTCTTCAGCAGCCTTTTCGGCGGCGGCCAGGCGCAGCCGCAACCGCAACCGCCCCCGCGGCCGCAATATGCCCCTGGGCCGAATTATCAGCCGCAATACCCGCCTCCGCCGCCGCCCCAATATCCGCCGGGTTATCAGCCCGGAATGTTTCAACGTTCCGGCTCGGGGTTCTTGGGCTCCGCGCTCACCACCGCGGCAGGCGTGGCGGGCGGTATGGTTCTCGGCAACGCGCTGATGGATCTTTTCTCCCCGCATCGCACGTTCGGCGGTGGTTTTGGCGGGGGCATGGCGCCCGGTGAGACCATTATCGAGAACCAGATCGTGGAGCCCGGCGCGGGCGCAAGCCCGTGGGGTCCTGCGGCCGGCGCCGGCGCCAACCCGTGGGATGTTGCGGAAAACAACCCGGATCTCGACACCCCCACCGATGATTCCGTGGCGGATCCGGGGGCCGGGTGGGATGATGCCAGCAATTCCGACCCGGGATTCGACTCCTCTTTTGATGGGGATATGGACGATACGATTTAATTTCCGATCGTTCTCGGGCCTGCTTCCAGCGCGCTGCTGAGGATCGGAGGGGCGCATGCGCGCGTTCGGCGGGTTTTCCTTTTCGTCCCCTTGACCGAGCAAAGCCGGCGCGGTTAGAGCCCTTCCAATGAGCGAGCGATCTTTTTCCGCCGAAGAGCAGGCCCGTATTTTGGCGCACGCGCTCCCGTATCTGCGCCGCTACACGGGTGCCACCATTGTGGTGAAATACGGCGGCCATGCCTTCGGCGAAGAGGCTATGGCCGAGCAGTTCGGGCGCGACATCGCGCTGCTCAAGCAGGTCGGCATTAATCCGGTGGTGGTGCACGGCGGCGGCCCGCAGATCAACGCCATGCTGAAACGGCTGGCGATTCAGTCCGAATTTGTCGACGGTCTCCGCGTGACCGATGCCGCGATGGTGGAAGTGGTGGAAATGGTGTTGGCCGGCACGGTCAACAAATACGTTGCCGGGCTGATCACCCGCGCCGGCGCGCTGGCTGTTGGGATTTGCGGTAAAGACGGCGGGCTGATTCGGGCGCGCAAGCTCACCCGCACCAAGTATGACCCCGGAAGCAATATCGAAAAAGTCCTTGATCTTGGCTTTGTCGGAGAGCCGGAGGGCATTGACGTCCGGGTGATCCACGCGCTCACCGGGGCCGGGCTGATCCCGGTTATCGCTCCGGTTGGGATGGGTGCGGCAGGAGAAACGTACAACATCAATGCCGATACGGCGGCCGGCGCCATCGCCGCGGCGTTGAGCGCCACCCGGCTTTTGTTGCTGACCGATGTCCCCGGGGTGCTGGATTCCGAGAAGCGCCTGATACCGGAACTGACGGTTTCCGAGGTGCGCGCGGCCATTCAAGCCGGCACCATTACCGGGGGGATGATCCCGAAAGTGGAAACCTGCATTGCCGCCTTGGAGGGCGGCGTGAAGGGCGCGGTGATCCTAGACGGACGGCTTCCGCATGCCTGCCTTTTGGAACTCTTTACCGAGGGCGGCATCGGCACGCTGATCCGGCCGGATTAAGCGCCCCTAAGCCCCGACGCCTCGACAAAAAATGCCCCCGACCGATGTCGGGGGCATATGCCGTTATAAAATGGCCCGGTTTGGCTGCTGAATTTAGCCGTTGGAATTGCGATTGCCCGTAAGCTGCAAGAGCAGCAGAAAGAGGTTGATGAAGTTCAGCAGCAGGGCAAGAGCGTCATAGACAGCGCGCTTGGCGGCCATTTCCGGCCCGTCGGCATAGGCGAACTCGAGATAATTCGCCTTGATGCGTTGCGTGTCGTAGGCGGTCAATCCCACAAAGACGATCACGCCGATTACGCTAATCGCAAATTGCAAGCCCGCTGAGCCGAGCCAGATGTTCACCAACCCCGCGATGATAATGCCGATCAGCCCCATCAGCAGGAAACTGCCGAATCGGGAAAGGTCGGTCCTGGTCGTATAGCCCCAAATGCTCATCGCCGCGAAGGTGGCAGCGGTGATGAAAAACACCCGCGCGATCGAGGTACCGGAATAGATCAGGAAGATGTTGGTGAGGCTTGCCCCCATCGCAACGCAGAACAGCCAAAAGAGTGTCTGCGCAGCGGTTGTCGAAAGCCGGTTGACCCCGAAGCTCAACACCAGAACGAACGCGAGCGGCGAGAGCATTGCCAAAAAGGCAAGCCCGCTTGCAGTCCGATGCAGGCCATAGGGTGTCGCGACAACCGGGTAAAACAGGTCGATGAGTGAGGTATGGGCAATCCCATACGCCACGATTCCGGTCAGCAGCAGCCCTGAGGCCATCCAGTTGTAAACGCGAAGCAAATAGGCGCGCAGCCCCGCATCCAAGACGGCGGCGGAGGCAGCCGTTCGGGATGCGCCCGGAAAGCTCCGATAATCGGGACTGTATGCCATGGTCTGTTTGTCTCCTTCAGGCAAGTTGCCTACGCCAGATTATTTTGTGCGCTGAATGTCGCCATGCAAGCAAAATCGGCAGCCCTCTTGTGCTTTCCAGACAACGGATTATCCGCGTTTCTCGGCGGCTTCATTCGTTGCGCAACAGCGGTCCTGGTTTGGCAGCCAGCGCCACCGCAATGCTTATATAGCCAAAGACGAGCATCACCGCTACTGCCCCGACCAGGGTTGCCGCCAGCGCGCCGGGCAGAAAGATCCAACCCCCGTGCAGGAAGAAATGCAGAACGCCGTAGCTTGCCGCCGCGCCCACCGCCGCGGCCATGATTCCGGCGGTCAGGCCGAGCGCGCCGAATTCCGCCAGCCACGCAAGCAGGATCTGGCCCCGCGACGCCCCCAGCGTTCGGAGGATCACCGCCTCTTGCGTCCGCCGGCGCTGGGAAGCCGCGAGCGCTCCAGCCAGGACCAAGACCCCCGAGACCAGTGCAAGCAAACCTGCGGCGGTGAATGCGGCGGCGACTTGGCGCAGCAAATCGCCCACCACCTGGATCACGTCGGTCACCCGGATACCGGTGACATTGGGCAATGCGTCGGTGACCGCACGCAGCAGGCGTCCTTCCAGCTCCGGCGCGGTTTTTACCGCCGCGATATACATCCGGGGCGCATGCTCAAAAATGCCGGGGCTTGCCAGCAAGGTGAAGTTCAAAGCGAGTGATCGCCAATTGATCTCGCGGAGATTGGCCACTTTGAGGTCGATATCGCGGCCAAGCACGTTGATACGCAGCGTATCCCCCACTTTCACCCCCCATCCGCGGGCAAGCTCAGCATCGAAGGAAACCAAAGGCGGGCCGTGATAATCGGGCGGCCAAAAACGGCCGGAAACCACATGCGTGCCGGGCGGCGGCTCTGCGGCGTAGGTTAACCCGCGATCGCCCCGCAAGCCCCATTCGGTTCCGGGGGCGGCTTTGACCTCGTTGGCCGGAACCCCCGCCACGGCGACCACGCGGGCGCGCAGGCTCGGCACTTCGTCCAACTTCTGCACCCCCGGGATTTGCCGGATAATGGCATCGAAACGGCCGACCTCGCTGGGCAGAATGTCGATGAAATAGAAGCTTGGAGCGGTTGTCGGCAAATCCTCGAGAATTTCGCGTTTCAGATTGCCCTCGATGAGCACGACGGTGGCGAGGGTGGAAAGCCCGAGCCCGAGCGCGACCAGCATGGAAAGGGTAGAGGCGCCGGGCCGGTAAAGATTGGCAAGCCCAAGCCGGACGGAAGGCGAGGGGAAATAAAGGGCAAGCCGGGACAGGCGCCGCAGCAGAAGCCCGGCAAGCGCAAATACGGCAAAGGTTCCGAGGACCGCGCCGCAAAACCACAATGCGAAGACCCGATCCGGAATGGCCAGAATGGTAAGCCCGATCAGGCTTGCAGCGAAAGCGGCGGGAGCGGCGATCAGCCCGGGCCGTGAGCTTGCCCGAACGGGCGCCAGGGCGTCACGAAAGAGCGCCGCAGCGGGAATGGCAACGGCGCGCCGCAGCGGAATCCATGCAAAACACCCGGCCGTCAGCAAGCCGTAAACTCCGGCCAACGCCAAGGGTTTCCCATAAAGGCCGAAGCGCAGCGGCACAGGCAGCGCTTCTCGCAAGAAGACAGCGCCGAGACGAGGCAAAATCGCCCCAACCAGCGCCCCCGCCATGATCGCAACCGTGCTCAGCAGCATCACTTGGACGAAACACATCTCAAAGACCAAGGCCGGAGAGGCCCCCAGGCAGCGCAAGGTGGCGAGTGTTTTCGTGCGCGCCGTGAGCCATGCGTCCACGCCTTTGCTGACGCCGATGCCGCCGACCAGCAACGCGGTCAGGGCAACGAGAGTGAGGAAGAGGGCGTTCCGATCCAAAAAGCGCTTGGCGCCCGGGACCGCATTGGTTTCATCGCGAATGCGGAAGCCCTGGTCCGCAAAGGCGGTGCGCAAAGCCTGCTCGGTTTGCAGCCGATCGGTGCCGGCAGGAAGAAGCACCCGCAGCCGATGTTCGACCATTGAGCCGAATTGGATCAGCCCCGTGGCAGGCAGGGCTGCATCCGAAATCACCACGCGCGGGCCGAAGAGGGAGATCGTGGCCACCCGATCGGGTTCTTCGGCCAAAACGGCGCGCACTTCGAAACTGGCGCGGCCGAGCCGGACGATATCCCCCGGTTTCAACCCCAAGCGGTCCAGAACCAGGCGCTCCGCCACCAGGCCGAAGCGGCCCGCGCGCGGGGCCAGCGCCTCGGCAAGCCCGATGTGCGGCAGAAGGCGCACTACCCCGACCAAAGGCCAATTTCCATCGACGGCTTTGACATCCACCAGCATTCGCTCTCGCGAGGCGGCGACGAGCAAAGACCGCATGCGCGTGATTTCGCTCATTTTCCAGCCGCGCTGGAGCAGCCGGTTGCGCAATGCCGGCGGAGGGGGCTCGACGCCGGTATCGATTTCCAAATTGCCGCCCAGAATGCGCCGGCCTTCCTGCGCGAGCCCGCGGTCCACGGCTTCGCGAAGGCTGCCCACCCCGGCGATCGCCGCAACGCCGAAAGCAATGCAAAGCAAGACAATGCGCATGCCCGGCGCGCCGTTGCGGAGCTCACGCCAAGCCATGCGGAAAGCAAGTTTCACGACCTTGCCTTTATCATTGAAATTTCCACGATTTCACCATCACGCAGGTGGACCACGCGCTCGCAGCGCCGTACCAAATCGCTATCATGCGTCACCAGAATCAGGGTTGTGCCTTGCCGGGCCCGGAGCGCAAAGAGAAGATCCATGACTTGGGCTCCGGTTGCTTGGTCGAGATTGCCGGTGGGTTCATCGGCCAGCAGAAGCGCCGGCTCGGGGGCAAAGGCCCGTGCCAGGGCAACGCGCTGCTGCTCGCCGCCGGAGAGTTGGCTGGGGAGATGCGAAAGCCGGTGCCCAAGACCAACCGCCTGCAGAACTTCCGCGGCACGGGTGCGCGCTTCGGCAAACCCGGCAAGCTCCAGAGGTACCGCGACGTTTTCCAGCGCCGTCATGGTTGGGATCAGGTGAAAAGCCTGGAAGACAATGCCGATTTTTTCACGGCGGAGCCGCGCAAGCCCGGCTTCATCAAGGGTGGTGATTTCCGTCCCGCCAAGGCGGATGCTTCCCGCGCTCGCCCGCTCCAGTCCGGCAATCACCATCAGCAGCGATGTTTTTCCGGACCCGGACGGCCCTACGACCCCGACCGCTTCCCCCGCTTCGACGGAAAGCGTTACCCCGCGCAGTATGTTGACCGGCCCGGCACGAGACGGCACCGTGAAATGAAGATTCTCGATTTCCAGCAGGGGTGAAGAGGCAGTGGAGAAAGGGGAGCGATTCGGAGCGGCCGTGACGTCCATAGCCAAACGATATGGCACCGCTGTGGCAAGACGGGAAGGTATGGCCCTGCTTGCGCTATTCTGGCTGTTGGTTGTCGGCTCGTTATCCCGCGCGCGTGCGGCCCGCGTGAAAGTTCTGGCGTTTGGCGATTCTCTGATTTCCGGCTACGGCTTGCCGATGGGACAGGGGTTTGTCGATCAGCTGACCGACGCCTTGCGGCGCAAGGGTTACGATGTTTGCATTATTAACGGCGGAGCCGCCGGCGACACCTCGGCGGACGGGCAGGAACGGCTCGATTGGGCGCTGACCCAAACCCAGCCGCAAGCCGTGATTTTGGAATTCGGCGGCAACGATGCCCTCCGCGGCCTGGATCCCTCCGATACCGAGAAGGCCCTCTCCGCAATCATTCATACCTTCACCGCCCGCAAGATTCCTGTTTTATTATGCGGCATGTATGCACCCCCAAATATGGGCGAGGCGTATAGTCGGGCATTCCGGGCCGTATTTGATAAGCTCGGCCACCAGCCGGGCGTGCTCTACTATCCGTTTTTTCTCGCCGGTGTGGCAGGGCACCGCGAGCTGCTTCAGGCCGATGGCATCCACCCCAATCCGGACGGCGTGCGGCTTATTGTGAAGCAGATACTGCCCTATGTCGAGCGCCTGCTGGCTGAGGTTCGATCGTCATGAGATTGTTCGTGGGGCTGGATTTTCCCTGGAGTCTGAAGCAACGGTTAGCCGGGCTTGCCACGGGCATCCCGGGTGCCCGCTGGGTTCCAGCGGAAAACTTGCACCTGACTTTGCGCTTTATCGGCGAAACGCCGGCTTATTACGCCGAAGAAATCGATCATGCTCTGGAGAGCGTGCAAGTGCGGGCTTTTCCGTTGGCGTTAGCGGGAATCGGGCTCTTTCAAAAGGGCGGCAAACCCACCACTCTTTGGGTTGGCGTCGAACGGAGTGAACCGCTGGATCATTTGCAAGCCAAGGTGGAGACGGCGTTGCAGCGCATCGGGCTGGAACCGGAGCGGCGGCGTTTTTCCCCGCATGTAACGCTCGCACGGCTTGACAGCGCGCCGGAAGCAAAACTTGCGGCATTCGTGCAGGCACACAACCTGTTTCGTGCCGATCCCGTCATCGTAGAACATTTCACGCTTTTCAGCTCGCGTTTGGGGAAAGAGCAAACCGTCTACACGCCGGAGGTAGAGTATGCGCTGCTTTAGAACAAGGATGTTTCGGGTTCTGATCACACTGGCGTTTTCAGGATTAAGCCCGGCCGTTGCGCTTTCCGCCAACTACACGCTTGGCACGATCGAGATTTCCGACCTCTGGACCCGGCCCACGGCCACGGTCGGCGGTTCCGGCGTCGGTTACATGACGATCCGCAATAATGGTCCGAGCCCCGACCGGCTGCTGGGTGCGTATTGCCCGATTGCACTCATGACGGTGCTCCACGACACCAAGCGCGTCGGCAATGTCATGGAAATGCGGGAAATAGCGGCGGTGGATCTCCCGCCCGGAAAAACCGTGCAGCTTGCCCCCGGGGGGAAGCATTTGATGATGATGGATATCAAAGATAAGTTCGTCCCGGGCGGGAAGATTTCCTGCACGCTCAGGTTCGAAAACGCCGGCTCGGTGGATGTTGATTTCGATGTGCGGCCGATGAACGGGGGAACGGGCAAAGAGGATCATTCTCATATGCATATGCAATAACGGGCGCGCCGCTTTCAAGAACGGAGCCGGAAGCAGTCTTTGCGCGATTGCTCGGCGGAAAATCATGACGACGTTTGCAGGAGTTCTCGCCGAAGTCAGAGCTTGCACACGGTGTGCGGCCGAGTTGCCGCTCGGCCCTCGGCCGGTTTTCCAAATTTCGCAGAGCGCGCGGCTCTTAATATCCAGCCAAGCTCCGGGCACAAAGGTGCATGAAACCGGCATTCCCTTTAACGATGCTTCGGGCGATCGACTCCGCAGTTGGTTAGGCTTTTCGCGTGAGGAGTTTTACGACGCAAAACGCGTCGCCATTTTGCCGGTGGGGCTTTGTTATCCCGGGCGTTTGCCGAACGGGGGCGATGCGCCGCCCAGGCCGGGCTGCGCGGCGTTGTGGCATCCGCGCCTGCTGCCGTGGATGCCCGAAATCCGGCTAACGCTCCTGGTGGGCACTTACGCGCAGGCATTTGTTCTGGGGCCGGGTCGTATGGAGGAACGGGTGCGGAATTTCCGCCGGTTTCTGCCGAAATATTTTCCGCTTCCGCATCCTTCCTGGCGTACCACGGGTTGGGAACGCCGTAACCCTTGGTTTGCCGAGGAGGTCTTGCCGAGCTTGCGGGCGATGGTCCGGGACGTGATTAGCCGGGATCCCGTTCCAGCCGGTCTATCTCTTCATCGCTGAAGCCGAAATGGTGCGCGATTTCGTGGATCAGAACATTGCGCACCAATCGAAACAAATTTTCCTCCGTCTCGATCCATTCCAGCAAGATCGGCTGACGGTAAAGCACGATGATATCGGGTGGCCGGGCGATGTCTTGAATGCTGCGGCCGATCAGCGGAATGCCGCGGTAGAGGCCGGTGAGATCCCAAGGGCTTTCTATCTCAAGCTCGGCAAGCGTGGCATCGTCGGGCATTTCTTCGACCATGATCGCCGCGTTTTGCACATGTTGCGCGAGATGTGCCGGGATCGCCCGCAGCGCTTTCTCGGCCAAAGCGGCAAGCTCTACCGCGGTCGGCGGGGTCGTGAAATTCCGAATGGGGTGTGGCTCCGAACGCATCTTTCTCCATAGCGGAACCGAATGAGGAGATAGTCAAGATTTTTTGCCAAGCCGGTTGCGTGGACAGAACACCCCCAGCCTGGCGGAAACTTTCGCTTCCCTTTGCGATCGGTTTCGGTAACACTTCTCTTATGCCGAATAGTGAGAGAGATCGTGCGGCACCCGCCGGCCTGCACAAAATCGTCATTGTCGGCGGCGGGGCAGCCGGCCTGGAACTAGCCACGCGCCTTGGTGATAAGCTCGGCCGACATCAGAAGGCAGAAATCGCCTTGGTGGAGCGAGCCCGCACGCATCTCTGGAAACCGCTTCTGCACGTGATTGCGGCAGGAAGTATGGATCCGAGCGAGCACGAACTGAATTATCTCGCGCAGGCGCACTGGCATCATTTTGGGTATCGTTACGGTGAAATGATCGGCCTTGATCGCGCCAAGAAGCTCGTCCTGCTTGGCGCGACGTATGATGAAGAAGGCCGCGAAATTACGCCGCCGCGCTCTGTGCCCTACGATACTTTGGTGATCGCAATCGGCAGCATCACCAATGATTTTGGAACCCCCGGCGTTGCAGAATACGCCGTGCCGCTGGAAACGCCCGAACAGGCGGCGCGGTTTCATCGCCGATTGGTCAACGCCTGTATTCGCGCGCATGTGCAAACCACGCCTCTCCGCCCCGGGCAGTTGCATGTGGTGATCATCGGCGCGGGCGCGACCGGTTCGGAACTCGCCGCCGAATTGCATCACACCGTGCGCGAAGTGGTGGCCTACGGGCTGGATCGCGTGAATCCCGAGCGCGATGTTCGCATTATTTTGCTGGAAGCGGCCGATCGCGTGCTTCCGGCATTGCCGCTTCGGATTTCGCTCGCCACGGCAAAACTGCTGACCGAGCTTGGCGTGGAGGTGCGCACAAACGCACGGGTGAGCGAGGTTCGGGCCGACGGCGTTCGGCTGGCGGACGGTAGCTTTATTCCTTCCGAGCTTGTGGTTTGGGCGGCGGGGGTCAAGGCTCCGAAAGTGCTGCAAAATCTTGACGGGCTGGAGGTGAACCGGATCAACCAGCTGGTGGTCTTGGAGACGCTGCAAACCACGCGCGATCCGGACATTTTCGCCATCGGCGATTGCGCGGCCTGCCCTTGGCCCGGGCACCCGAACCCCGTGCCGCCGCGGGCGCAGGCGGCACACCAGCAGGCTTCCCATCTTTACAAGCAGCTGCAGCGCAAACTTGCCGGCCAGCCGCTGAAGCCCTTTGTTTATCGCGATTTCGGCTCGTTGATTTCGTTAGGCGCTTATAGCGCCGTCGGCAATTTGATGGGCGGGTTGGTCGGCCGCAGCTTTTTCATCGAAGGATATTTCGCCCGGCTTATGTATCGTGCCCTTTATTTCATGCACGAAATGGCGCTTTTTGGCCTTTGGCGGGCGGTGATGTCCTCCTTGGCACGCGCTTTTTCTCGGGGAATGGGGCCGACGGTGAAACTGCATTGATCTTCATCAATATGCGCGGCGCGCGGGATGGTAAGAGCCGGAAACGCTCGCCCATCTCTGCGAGGCAGAGGTAGAACGGGAAGGCCGGTTGTGACGAGGTCGGCAATCGATCGGGGGCATTGAGACATGACGGTTCGTCTTTATTTTATTCGGAATCGGGGAATCGCTGCGTTCTTTACGGCGCTGGTTTTCATCCTCGCCCCCGGCCTTACCGTTTCTTCCCGCGCGATCGGACCGTCAACAACGGCGAAAATTCAAATGCAGCCGAATGTTACATTTGTTCTGCGCACCGGGATCGCCAACGGCAAGATGGTATTTATCGGCAAAGGCGGTGCTATCGACGGCAAGGTCAATCCCACTTTGGTGGTGCGGGAAAACGATGTGGTACAGGTAACACTCATTAACGGCGAAGGGGCAGTGCATGATATTTCTTTCCCCGATTTCCATGTAACTTCCGAGCGCGTGACAAGCCCCGGAGCGAGCAGTACCATCGTCTTTCAGGTTGGAAGCGCGGGAACCTATAGTTACTTCTGCACCGTGCCCGGTCATCGAGAGGCCGGCATGGAGGGTCTCATCCGGGTCGAGCTTGCCCCCGTGAAGACGGAAGCGGGAGCTGCTGTCGATATCTCGCGTGATCCGGCCGATTTGCCGCCACCCGTTGGCGATCGTGAGCCGTTAACTGTGCGTTATGATTTGGAGGCCGTTGAGCGGGTGGGCCGGCTTGCCGATCAGACAACCTATACGTTCTGGACCTTTAACGGAAAAGTGCCGGGTCCGTTTCTTCGCGTGCGCGAAGGGGATACGGTGGTGCTGCATCTCAGCAACGCCAAAGACGATGTGATGTTTCACTCTATCGACCTTCACGCCGTGAACGGCCCCGGAGGGGGTGCGGTGGCGACCCAAGTTGCACCTGGAGAAGAGAAGTCATTTGTTTTTAAAGCGTTAGTGCCGGGCCTCTATGTTTATCACTGTGCGACGCCGATGGTTGCCAACCATATTTCCAACGGCATGTATGGGCTGATCCTTGTCGAACCGCCGGGAGGCCTGCCAAAAGTCGATCGAGAATATTATGTTATGCAGGGCGAACTTTATACGACGGAAGGTTTCGGCAAAACCGGGGCACAACAGTTTTCTTACGAGAAACTCATGGACGAACGGCCCGACTATTTTGTTTTCAACGGCGCCGTTGATAGTCTCACGAACAAACACCCGCTAAAGGCCAATGTCGGCGAGACTGTGCGCATCTTTTTCGGCGTAGGCGGGCCGAATTTTACCTCTTCGTTCCATGTCATCGGCCAGATTTTCAGCCGCGTTTATCTGAATGGCAGCCTTAGCAGCCCGCCGCAAACAGGTGTTCAGACGGTCTCGGTGCCGCCGGGCGATGCCGTCATTGTCGAGCTTACCACCCGCGTTCCGGGCAAATATCTTCTTGTCGATCATGCATTGTCGCGGCTGGAGCGGGGCTTGGTCGGCGCTCTGATTGTGAACGGTCCTCCGGCACCCGAGATTTTCCATGAAGGGCCTGCGCGGGGCGAGTAAAGCCACCATTCCCGCGCTGTTTCTCTAACGAAGGGAGCGTGGTTCCGATCGTTCAGCGAAAACGGAGAGGCAAAAATACCTACTGCGTTATGCCCCGCAACATCCCCGTCTTGCAACACTCCGCGCGTCAGCTTAATGGCTTTTTAAGCTTAAAATATAGGCGGCGAGATCTGCGGCGTCCGAGCGGCTGCGCGGAACAAACAACATGTGCATGTGGGGCTTACGGATAATTTCCTCTAGCCATGCGGCCGTTGTCGTCGGCCGGTCTGCGATCGCCGAGAAGGAGGGCGCATCGGTCCATCCCGTCGGCCCGTTCTTGACGACGACATGACACTGGCTGCAATACGCTTCCGCCAGCCGGTGCCCGGCTTCCACATTCCCCGGCGGGGACTGTCCGCAAGCCGGCCGAATGGTGGCGCCTGCCGCGAACAGCACAGCCGTTGAGATGCAGAATGCACCGAGTGTTCGTTCAAACCGTAAAGAGAAGGATTTCATTTCATACTCCCGATCAAGAACGCGCTCAGCGATATTCGAATATTGGAGGGACCCGAGAAAGCCGCACTGCGCACCTTAGCAGTTTGCCCTCGTTAGAGAAACGAAATCGGATCCACATCGATCGCGATGCGCACACCGCGCGGAACGGCAACCGCGGAAAGCCAGCGCCGGAGCAACGGCTGCACCATCATTTCGCGTGGGGTTTTCAAGAGCAGCCGCCGCCGATGCCATCCGCGTAACACCGCAAGCGGGGCGGGAGCCGGGCCAAGCACCGTAACGCCGGCCATCCTCGGCGCTGCCTGCCCGAGCGCCGCCGCCGCCGCATCAGCCTCGGTTGCCGTTTTCGCACTCACAATAAGAGCGGCAAGCCGCCCGAAGGGCGGCCAATGGCCGGGCTTTCGGGCCGCCGCCTCACATTCCAGAAATTGACCGAGATCTCCGGCCACCAAAGCCTGCATCACCGGGTGTTCGGGCGCATAAGTCTGCAGGAATACGCGCCCCGGCGCTTGCGCGCGGCCGGCGCGCCCCGCGACCTGGTAAAGAAGTTGCACGGTGCGCTCGGCTGCCCGGAGATCCCCGCCCGAAAGGCCAAGATCGGCATCAACAACGCCGACCAGCGTCAATAAGGGAAAATGCCAGCCCTTGGCGACGATTTGCGTGCCGATAATGAGATTGACTTTTCCCTCAATCACCGCGCGCGCCGCCTCGGCCGCCGCGGTGGGCCCGGGGATGGTGTCGGAGGCCATCACCAATTGCTTGGCCTCGGGGAAATGCTCGGCGGCTTCCTCGGTAATCCGCTCCACGCCCGGGCCGATGGGAACCAGGCTGTGCTCTGCCCCGCAGTTCGGGCAGGCTTGCGGCATCGGCTGGGTGTGGCCGCAATGGTGGCAGAGAAGCTCGCGCCGCATGCGGTGCTCCACCAGCCATGCCGTGCAATTCGGGCAGGCAAACCGATATCCGCAAGCCCGGCAGAGCGTCAGCGGCGCATAGCCGCGGCGGTTGAGGAAGAGCATGGCCTGCTCCCCCTTGGCAAGCGTCTCCCTAACGGCGGCGATGAGCTTGGGAGAGAGAAACCGCCTCCGTTGCGGCGGCTCGGCCCGAAGATCGATGGCGGCCACTTGCGGCAAGCGCGCGCCGGCATGGCGCTCTTTTAACGCCAAATGGCGATAGCGGCCCGCCTGCACGTTGGTCACGCTCTCCAAGCTCGGCGTTGCCGAGACCAACACTGCCGGAGCCTCGGCAAAACGGGCCCGAACAATGGCCATATCGCGGGCATGGTAAATTACACCGTCTTCCTGTTTGAAAGCGGCCTCGTGCTCTTCATCCACAACCACAAGCCCGAGCTCGGGAAACGGCAGAAAAAGCGCCGAGCGCGCCCCCACCACCACCCGCGCCGTGCCCTCCGCCGTTGCCCGCCACGCGCGCCTCCGCGCGGCGGCCCCGAGTTCGGAGTGCCAAACGGCGGGCTCCGTGCCGAAACGGGCAACGAAGCGCTCGAGCCACTGGGCGGAAAGCGCAATTTCGGGCAAGAGCACCAGCGCCTGCCGTCCAAGCCTTATGCATTCGGCGATGGCCTCGAAATAAACTTCGGTTTTGCCGGAACCGGGCACGCCTTCCAAAAGGGTGACGGAAAACTTCCGCGCTGCCACGGCTTGCCGAAGCGCCTGCGCGGCGTCCCGCTGTTCCGATGACAAGTCGGCCCGCGCGTGGTTCGGGTCGGGCAAAGCATAGGCCGGTGCGCGGGAGAGCTTGACGGAGACGAGCAGCCCTGCCTCTGCCATGGCCTCGAGCACGCTTCGGCTCACATCGGCCGCTTGGGCGAGCTCGGCGGTGGTCAGCGGCGCGCGTGCCGCAAGCGCGGCGAGCACGCGCTCCCGTGCCGGGGTGAGCCGGGCAGAGGCCGGCGGGGTTTCCGCCGGCTGCCACCCGTAATGCGGCGGCTCTGCCCGCAGCGCGTTGGCCTTGAGGCTCATGGCGAGCACTTCGCCGGGTGCAGCCAGCGTATAGGCGGCCACCCAGTCGACAAAGCGACGCATGGAAGCGGGCAGCGGCGGTACCTCGAGAATTCTGCCGATCGGCTTTAGCCGCGCTTCGGGGATGGCGTTTAACGGTGGCGCGTCCCACACGACCCCTATCACCCGCCGGTTTGAGAGCGGCACCTGCACGATATCCCCGGGCTTTAGGGAAAGCCCGTCGGGGACCGCATAGTCCAGCGGGCCGGAAAACGGATAGGGAAGCAAAACAGACACACGCGGGATGTTTTTCCGCCTACGGCTTTTCATCCCGCTCCCCGATTCCCTAGCATAACGGTGAAATGCATCGAAAGCTCGGGCAGAGAAGACATGAGCGACCATCCGCGAGGGGCGAAAAGAACGAAGCGATCTTCTCCTTGCCTACCCGAAGCGGGAGAGCAAGGTGAAATGAAAATGCCGGCCGAAGCCGCACGCCGGGAATGGCTGGTCTGGCTTGCCGATGAGCGGCGTGCCGGGGTGCTGACGGTTGCCACATATAGCCGCTCGGTTGCGGGGTTTCTCGGGTTTCTCAGTCTGCATCTCGGCCAGGAACCGACGCTTGCCGATCTTGCCGCGATTTCGCTTTCCGATTTTCGCGCTTGGCTTGCCGCGCGCGCGGGAGAGGGCGCAGGGGCGGCAACGCGCGGGCGCGAGCTTGCTGCGGTGAAGAACTTCTTTCGCTATGTGCGTCTTCGGCGCGGGGTGCAAAATCCGGCCCTTTCGTTGCTGGCAACGCCTCGGGCAAAGCGGCCGCTACCGCGGGCGTTGCCGGAAGAAGCGGCACGCCGGATCGGCGGTGAGATCGGCGCATTGGCCGAGAGCCCCTGGCTTGCCGCGCGCGATCAAGCTTTGTTCACGCTGCTTTACGGGTGTGGGCTGCGCATTTCGGAAGCATTGGGCATTTCAGTTCGCGAGGCGAAGACGCTTGCTGCCGACGGCACCCTCATCGTGCGCGGCAAGGGGGGGAAGGAGCGCATCGTTCCGGTCCTGCCGGCCGTTCAGGCGGCGCTTGCGGCCTGGCTTGCGGTGCATCCGTCTCCTGAGCCCGATGCACCGCTCTTTGTGGGAGCGCGCGGCGGGCGCTTGGCGGCCGGCGTGGCGCAGCGGGCGGTGCGGAATTTTCGGCGTCTCGTAGGCTTGCCGGAGCATGCCACCCCGCATGCGTTGCGGCATTCCTTTGCCACGCATCTTCTGGCGCGCGGGGCGGATTTGCGCGCCATTCAGGAGTTGCTGGGGCATGCCAGCCTTTCCACCACACAGCGTTACACGGCGGTGGACAGCGAGCGCTTGCTGGCGGTCTGGCGGAATGCCCATCCGCGTGCCCGTTGAGGGCGGCTTGCGGGACGGCTTCGGCCAGTCTTGCGGGCGGCGCGGTTCTTGGCTAATCGGAGGAAGGCAGGTCCCGTTCGTCTAGAGGCCCAGGACACCGCCCTCTCACGGCGGCAACAGGGGTTCGAATCCCCTACGGGACGCCATTTCGGTATAAAACTGCGAACGCCGAACGCCGCCGATTTCCCGCCTGCGGAGGCGGTGAGGGTGCGCAGCAGCTCGGTCTTCGAGCCGATGATGCGGACCTCGCGCTGGCCGACCTCGACCCGCTGGGCCAGTGCCCGAAGGTGATCCCGCCGGTATCCACCGGCCTCGGTCCGCATCCGCCTGCGAGCCTCGGCAGCGAAGGCTGTCAGCATGGACGGTGTGACGGTCGCGCCGAGCCGCTCGGCGGCGGTTTCCGCACGCTCGGCATCGGCGCGGGCCTGGTCCCGGGTGGTGGTCAGCTCGGCATAGCCGTTATCGAGCAGGCCACGCCGCAGCAGCCGCGCGTCGGCATGGAAACCTTCGCGTACCAGGCTCCGAACGGGATCGCGAGTCCTGACCCATCTCCGCGCGATCATTTCACCGTCGCGAATGCCACGAGCGCGCCGCCAAGCTGCACAGCGCCCGCGACCAGCATCGCCGCGCGAAAACCCACGGGGCCGCCGTGGAGCAGCGCGAACACGCTGCCCAACAGAGCGACACCCAAGGTTGCTCCGACCATCCGGGCGACGTTGATCAGTGCCGACGCCGTGCCCGCCCGCTCTGGACCGACGCTGCCAACCGCGATTCCATAAAGTGGACCAGTATTGAGACCCATCCCGACGCCAGCCATCGTCAGTCCTATCTGGGCCAGCACCATCGGCATGCCAGCATCGGTTATCGCAAGCACGAGCGATCCGCAGCCGATCAGTCCGGTGCCGATGGCGATCATCAGCCTCGCCCCAATGCGTTCCGCCAGCCGGCCGGATTGTGTGGAGACGAGAAAGAACGCGAGAGAGACCGAGAGCAGCGCGACGCCGGCGTCGCGCGGCGTCAAATGATCTTCGGATTGCCAGAGCAGCGGGGTCAGAAAAATCATGCCGTAGATGCCGAACGTCATGGCCGTGGTGGTGATGACGCCGCCGCTGAACGCCGGGATCCGAAACATGTCGAGAGGAACCAGGGCCGCTTGTCCGCGTCGGCGCTCGATACAGAGGAAAAGCGGCAGGGCGATGGCGGCGACACCGAGGGCCACCGCCCAAAGCCATCCTCCGTCATGAACCGCGATCGCGGCGAGCGCGACGCCCCCGAGCGTGAGCGCGCCGAAGACCTGGCCCGGCAGGTCGAAATGCCGGCCGTTCGGCTCGGCGGACTCCGGCACCGCCATCTCCGCCAGCACGAAGGCGGCAGACGCCAGCGGAACCGCGAGCAAGAATACGCTCCGCCATCCGAAATGTTCGATCAGGATGCCGCCGAGCGTGGGGCCTATCGCGAAGGCGAGCCCGTTGCAGCTTGCCCAGACGCCCAGCACGCGCCCGCGCGCCGCCGGCTCCGGCCAGACCACTCGAATGATCGCAAGCGAGGACGGCAGCAGCAGGGCCGCGGCGATACCCGTGATGGCACGGCCACCGATCAAAACGCCGACACCGGGCGCGAAGGCGCAGATCAGGGATCCCGCCGCCATGACGATCGTGCCGGCCGCGAAGGCCCGGCGCCGTCCGTAAAGATCGGCGACCAGGCCACCACTAAGCAACAGCACGGCATAGACGAGGTTGTAGGCATCGAGCACCCATTGCAACGGCGCAACACCGGCCCGGAATGAGTCTCCAATGGCATGGGTCGCGAGATTGACGACCGAGGTATCGATCTGCGCGATCAACACGGCAAGACACACGCCAACAAGCACGAGAAGCCGGGTAGCCACGCGCCGCCTGCAGCCTGGATGGCCGAGAGCACCCTCACCATAGCGATTCATCACATCCATCTCCCTTGTTTCGAAGGCAGGCTAGCGGAGGGCTGCTGACAGCTATTTGTCAGGAGTGTAGGATCGTTGGGAGGGAGGCGCCGATGCCGCTCCGACGGGCCGATCGCTTGTTCGACATCATTCAGCTTCTGCGTACGGCAAGCCGCCCGGTCACGGCGGCCGTCCTGGCGACGAAGCTGGAGGTGACCCCGCGCACCATCTACCGCGATGTCGCAACCTTGCAGGCGCGCCGGGTTCCGATCGAGGGCGCGCCTGGCCTTGGCTATATGTTGCGGCGCGGTTTCGAATTGCCGCCTCTCATGTTCACGAGCGAGGAAATCGAGGCGATCCTGGTGGGTGTCCGGCTACTGCGCCGCACTGGCGATGTCGGGCTACAGGCGGCGGCGGCGCGCGTTCTCTCCAAGGTAGAAGTCGTGCTTCCGGACATGTTGCGCGACCATTTCGCCTCGCCGATCGCCTTCGTCTCGGCGCATGGCGCGCCGGCGGCAGGTGGTCTGTCAGTGATCCGCGCCGCGATCCGCGCGGAACGCAAGCTACGCATCGACTATAGTGACGAACAAGGGCGGCGCACGTCACGCACGATCTGGCCTTTCGCCTTGGCCTATTATGTCGGGGCGACCCTGGTGAGCGCTTGGTGCGAGCTACGGGACGATTTTCGCCATTTTCGTGCCGACCGCGTCCAATCCCTTGCTGTGCTGGATGAAGGATTTCCAGTGCCCGGTCGTGTGCTGACCGCGGATTGGTTGAGACGCTTCTCAAGCGATGTCACGCCCGACGGCGTCCTCACCACACGATGACGGGGCAGCAGGGCCAATGTCGCATGGCCCTAGCGCTCCGACACTCCGCGACAATTGAGCCGCGCCGCACGCTTGCCCGTGGACCGTTGAAGAATTGGAAACGATCTGAACCCGAGATCTGCACCAGAAATGCTCTCTGCTTTCAGCGGAATGGGGTTGGCACGAAATTCTTGATTTCTGCGCAAGTGCTCCGGGATAAACACAATCCCGTTTCGTCCGCTTCCCACCCGTTGCGTTAGTCCAAACCCGGTACGGAGCGTCAGATTTTCACCACCGGAGTCGTCCGACCCGACCTGGAAGCTCTGCGCCTCGGCTGGGCATCAGATGCCGATCCCGCGATCCCGGCCCATCTGCCACGAAATCCCGCCTTTGGCGACGAGCCCGACGACCTCGCGGCCAACGCTGCGCTCGATCACCGGTCGCCAGGGGACCAGGGTGAATTCCTGGGCGTTCTCGACCAGGGCGTAGCGGCCGGAGGCGAGCTGGATCGCCTCGCGGTAGGTGCCGCGAATCGCCTCGCCGGGCGCAGGCATCCGGAACGGCACCGCGCGCGTACGACCTAGTGGTTCCCTACGGGAGCTCCGGATCGACATTAGGGCTTGTCCGAGCAGCCACAACTTAGTCAGCCGCGGTGCGGTCTGATAGTGTTGCAGTCGATCATCCATGCCGCGAGCACGACGCGTGCATGCGCCGGCGAGACGAACAGGGTTTCGTTCGGCAATTTATCGCGCAGTCGCCCATTGAAGCTTTCGATGCAGGCGTTCTGCGTCGGCTTGCCGGGGACGATGTCGTGCCGTTCGATGCCGCTCTCCCGGCGCCGGCGCAGGATCGCCGTGCCGGTGAGTGCAGTGCCGTTGTCGGAAACGCACAGCAATGGCCCTCGCAGCTTTTTGTGGTTCATGTGTGCCTTCTCGGCGAAGCAGGATCTGCCGGCGCGGCATCGAAATTCTCACGCACGACTTCTGACGAATCTCGATGTGTCTTTGGCTGCGTGAGGGCGGAAGATAAAATTCGGACGTCCTAAAAAAGTGGCCAACCCGGCCCGGCCGGCGCCGTGTTAGGCGATGCCGGCCCAGATGAGGACTCCGTAAAGCGCGGAGATCGCCGCGAGCGCCGTCCCGACCACAACCAGCAACCGTCTTTGGCTTAGCGTGGCGGCCGAAACCAGCACGATGGCCAGCTGCAGCCCACCCACGGTTGCTTCCAGCCCATGCGCCCGATGGGCCGCCCGATCACGGATCAGACGGGCTTTTTCCATCTCGTCCAGCATCCGGCGCATTCCGTCTTTTTGTGCCCCATCCTGAAACCCGTCCTCCTCCGCGCGTTCCGCGGCGATGGCCGCCTGCACCGCGGGGCTTGCGGCGTTGGGAAGCGAGGAGAGGATGCGCTCGGTGGCCCTTCGCAAGCTTCGGCTGAGCTGCACATCCTGCAGAATCGCCTGAGCGTCGGTCACCTCGAGCTGGCGGGTGAGATAGGTTGTGGTGGAGCTCCGCAAGCCAAGCTCAAAGCTGGCAAGGGCGGCAGCCATGGCCACCGTCATGATGGCGACAAACCGGTTTATGCGGTTGGTTCCCTGCGTTTCCGCCGCCGAAGAGGCCTCCGGCGCATGGCTCATAAACGCGATCATCTCCCGTTCTCTCCCGTTGCGATGCGGCGCGACGCACCTCCTGCCGGCCGGCTCCTGACACCCTAACAACCAGGCTTCCGGGTTGCAATTTCCGAACACGCAAGCGGCCTGCCCCGTAAGACGGGGGAGTTTCGCCGCAATCACGGGCGGATCGGGCAGACCGTGTCGGATCCGACACACCCGTTGACACTATATCTAACAAACCCCTTTTGCCCGCACTGGTGTTATGATAAATAACACCAGCGAGTGTGACATAACAATGGCGTTATTCTTTTTTCATCAAGGGGTTCATCAACTTCCCTCAAGATCGCACAGGAGATTATTCATGCATTCCGTATCCTTTGCCGCCCTTGCGGCTATCGGCACGGCATTCGGTCTAGCCGCATGCCAAACGGGGCAACCCAACCTTTCACAGCTTGCCGTCGATACGCAAGCGCTTGCGAACGGGCTGAGCGGCGTCGTTTCCGAAATCGAAAAGAGCGGAAAAATCTCGCAAACAGAGGCAAAGCAAATCGAGACCTATCTTGCCGAGGTGGAACAAGCCGCGGCGGCAATCAAATCCGGCGGGCAAAGCCGGCCGCTTGTTCAGCAAATTGTCGTTGCCGTGAACGATCTGGCCGCCACCGCCGCCACCGTTCCTGACCTTCCCCCGGATGTCGCTTTGGGCTTGCAGGCGGCAAACACGCTCTTGCCCGTGCTGGAAGCCGATCTCGGCCTCTCGGCGGCGAAGGCCGTCGAAAAACCGGCGATGAGCCCGGCAATGGCGCGAACAATTTTGGCGTTTGAGAGCGCCCGCTGAAAAAATTCGCGCGCGGCCCTAAGGCATTGAGTGAGAAAATCAAACAACAGAGAGATCGGCCATGTTTTGGTTATGGTGGTGGTGGCTTGCCTTTTGTTTGGGAAATGAAACGGAAGCGCGGCGACGGCAGTTTCGCCTCATTCTCGGAGGCCAATCATGAAGCTCGGCCTCTTGCCGCATCGTCCGGAACAACTCCGTGTGGCGCCGCGGCTTTCCGCGTATCTGCGCATGCCTCCGCAAGCCCCCGCACGGCTCGACCGAGGCGCTTATCGCCCGCAAATCTGGGCCAATGATACAATAGGCGATTGCACCGCTGCGGCGCTTGCCAATACGGCGCTTGCGATCGGCGCGCTGGAGCAATTCGTTCCGGTTATTTCACAAGAGGCCGTGCTCGCGCTTTATTCCGCAACCTCGGGTTACGTTCCGGGCCGGCCGGAGACCGATCGCGGCGCCGTGCTTGCGGATGTCCTGGAATACCAAAGCCGGGCGGGCTGGAACGTGGGGCGTGAGGTCTTGAGCGGACCATGGGCCACGCTGGAGGCGCAGGATCTCGGCTTCTTACGTTCTGCTTTGGTGTTGTTCGGGGCCGTGCAACTCGGTGTTGCGCTCTCGATCAGCGATCAGAACACGGCCGTCTGGGATACCAATGCAGCGGCCGAAGCGGGAGATCCTGCTCCCGGCTCCTGGGGGCTGCACGCCTTGGTGCTTTGGGATTATACGGGCAGTGCTCCGGATGACGTGGTGCATCTGGCCACTTGGGGCAGGCTGCAGCCGGCGACCTGGCGTTGGGTTGCTCAGCGGAGCAAAGAGGCGCACGTAATTCTTTGGCGCTCGCTCTTGCGGAGCAGCGGTTACGCCTGGAACGGTCTGGATTACGAAGGGCTGCGGGCCGCATCCGCCCGTATGGGCTAAGGCAATCATGCCGGCGACGATGCCCTGCGCGCCGCGGGGTTTCGGCGCGGCGGAACAGGCTCTATGCTCCGCCGTTCGCAACCGAGAGGGAGGCATCGATGATCGAAGCTTGGACGTGGCCGACGCCGAACGGCCATAAGCTGCATATCATGCTCGAGGAGACCGGGCTCCCCTATAAAGTAATCCCGGTGGATATTCGCGCGGGCGATCAATTCCGCCCCGAGTTTTTGGCCATTACCCCCAATCATCGCATCCCGGCAATCGTGGATACGGAAGGACCCGACGGCCGGCCGTTCAAGCTCTTCGAATCGGGGGCAATTCTGATTTATCTCGCCGAGAAAACGGGGAAATTCATTCCTACCGACCCGGTTGCACGTTATACCTGCCTGCAGTGGCTGATGTTCCAAATGGGCGGCGTGGGGCCCATGTTTGGCCAATACAACCACTTCGCCAACTACGCGCCGGAAAAAATCCCCTATGCCATCGAGCGTTACAGCAACGAGGTGAAGCGCCTTTACCGCGTGCTCAACAAGCGCCTTTCGGAAGCCGAATACCTCGCGGGTTCGGAGTATTCCATCGCCGATATCGCCACCTTCCCTTGGGCCCGGAACCCGCAGCGGCGGGGGGTCGAGATTGAGGAATATCCGGCGGTGAAGCGCTGGCTCGATGCAATAGCCGCCCGGCCTGCCGTGGTGCGGGGCTTGCAAGTGTTGGCGGATCGGGCCTCGCAGGCGCCGCTGACCGAGGAACAGCGCAGCATTTTATTCGGCACCACGCAATTCGCCCCGCGTTAAAGCCTTTCTTCACGGGCCGGCACGCGCCATTGAGGCGATTTCCGCCAACCTCTCCCGAAACGGGGGGGCGGCGTACTTGGCAAGCTTGTTCCAACGCCGAAGCGTCACCCCCCGCCGGGCCCAGAGCATGAAGCTGCTGGCCCATCCAAGCCCCGGCAAGCGGCAAAAAGGCTCGGCCGTGTCGATGTCATAGGGGTGGCAGTAGGTCCAGAGAAGCTGACGGCCGAGCCTACGCCGCATCCATGCCCAGTCCCAAGGCGGCAGCCAGCGCATATACATCCCGCCGAGGATCGGCAACGCGAGCGGTCCGAACCGAAAAACCGGGCAGGGGATTTCCAAGACTCCCTCCGGCCATAAAAACGGTCGGCGCGGTGCCCCGGGGTAGCCATAGGCAAAACCCCACCCCGGCAGCACGCTGGAGGAGTAGCGAAATCCGGTCTCGGCCAAAATAGGCACTGCCCAGCGCGTGGCCGGGGTGAGCGAAAAGAGCGGCGCGCGGAAGCCGATCACAGGGCTGCCCGCGGAGGCTTCCAGCCTTCGCTTGGCCTCGGAGAGCGAGCGGGCAAATTCCCCGGGTGTGAGCCGAGAAAGCGGCGTATGCCGGTTGCCGTGGCAGGCCGGCTCATGTCCGCGCGCGGCGATTTCGGCGATCAGCTCCGGGCTTTCCAAAGCAAGTTCCGCGACCACAAAAAACGTGCCGCGAATGCCGTGTTGCTCCAGGAAATCCATCAGTAGGCGCGTCATCGCCCGATACCGATGCGGCTCGGCCAGCCCGGCGCGGTGGTTCTCGACATCAACGCTAAAAGTCACACGGGAGCTGCTTTGAGGCCGATCCTGCACTTTGGTATACTTTCGCGATTTGTTCATGCGCGCGGTGCTCTTGTGTGCCGGGCGTTGCGTTTCTACAAGGATTTGCCCTTGTCTGGCCAAATTTCGCGGTCAAGGGATGAGAGAGGAGAGAGTGCACACGTGCCGACGGCCATAGATCATCAAACGGCGGAAGAAGCGGAGCTTGCCCGCCTGCTCGTGGAAACCTTGCATTTGGACATTCCTCCGGAGAGTATTGATCCGGTCATGCCCCTTTTCGGTGACGAGCTTGGCCTGGATTCGATCGATGCGCTGGAGCTCGCTTTGGCCATTTCGCGGGCCTACGGAGTGGAAATCAAGTCTGACGACGCCCGCAACAAAGAGATTTTTGCCTCCCTGCGCAGTCTTGCCGGCTATATCGCCGAGCACCGAACCCGCTAAGAGGTGGCATGAGCGCTGCTTGCGGCTCGTCTTCACCGTTTTCGCCCCCTGATCGGCTTCCCCTTCTCGGCCGAGCGCCGGAGGACGAACTCTATCGCACGCTGAGCGTGCGCATTACCGCCGGCCAATTTCTCGCTGCCGCCCGCGCCTTGGCAGCCAGGCTCCCGCCGGCGCCTTACGTGGTGAACCTTTGTCACAACCGCCTTTATGTCGCGGTTGGGTTTGCCGCGGCTCTTTTGCGAGGCCAGGTCAGTATCCTCGCCGGCGATCCAACGGAGCAATGGCTGAAGGCTTTGGCGCGCCGCTATCCACAGGCCTATGTGCTGGCCGAGGCGCCCGATCTGAGGGTGGCGCTGCCCGTTCATATCGTCGGTTTCGAGCCTGAGCGCGGACAAGGCGATGACGCGCCGCCGCTCTTGGCCGCAGACCAATTGGCAGCCTTGGTATTGACCTCGGGCTCGACCGGTGAGCCGGTCCCGCATGCCAAACACTGGGGTTCGTTGGTTGCGCGTACGCTCACGGCGGCCGAGCGGTTTCAATTCGAATCGGATGCTCCCGCAGGCATTGTGGGAACCGTGCCCTCCCAACACATGTATGGGCTGGAAAGCACGCTCCTGCTTCCCTGGCATGCCCCGGCGGCAAGCTTTTGCGGTGACGCCTTTTACCCGAGCGATATTCTTGCGGCCCTGCAGACAATGCAGGAACCGCGTTGGCTGGTCACCACGCCGTTTCAGCTTCGCGCGCTGCTTGCGAGCGAGGTAAGCCTTCCACCGCTGGCCGGTATCATCTCCGCCACCGCGCCGCTTTCCGCCGATCAAGCCGAAGCCGCCGAGCGCCGCTGGCAGACGAAGGTTTTCGAAATTTTCGGTGCCACCGAGGTCGGCGCCATCGCCACCCGGCGCACCACGGCGGAAGAGGAATGGCAAACCTATTCCGGCATCACGCTGGCAGCCGAGGAAGGCGGCGTGCGCGTGTTTGCCGAAGGTACTCCGCCGGGGCGCCTCGCCGATGCCATCGCGCTCGTGGATAGCACCCGTTTCCGCCTTCTGGGCCGCAGGGAGGATCTCATCAAGCGGGCCGGCAAGCGCGCCTCGCTTGCGGGGCTGACGCAGGCATTGATGGAAATCGAAGGGGTGGAGGACGGGATCTTCGTCGCCCCCGAAAATCTTGATTCCGAACCGACAGCACGGCTCACCGCTTACGTCGTGGCCCCTACCCGTTCCGTGGCCGAGATCCGCGCCGCACTCAGCCAAAAGATCGAGCCCGCCTTTCTGCCCCGACGCATTATCAAGCTCGAGCGGCTGCCGCGCAACGCAACGGGGAAGCTGCCCCGGCAAGCGCTTAGGGCGCTTTCCGCCCGCTTTGGCGACCCATAACGGACAAAGCGCGGTGATCGAAATCGGCAGATTTGCGATTTCTCGTGAAGATCCTTCGCTCGATGGCCATTTTCCCGGCCAGCCCGTGGTGCCGGGCGTCGTTATTCTTGCCGAGTGCGTCTCTCTCATTGAGGCCGCCCTTGGCAAAGGCCCGGTCGTGGCGCTTCGCGACGTCAAGTTCCGCCGTCCCCTTGGCCCGGAGGAGAACGTCGCCGTGCGTTATGTTTTGCCGGCGCCCGATCGGGTCAATTTTGCCGGTTATGTCGGCGATGCTGTGTTGATAAGCGGAGTTGCGCTGCTGGAAGTGCCCCAACCGTGACGTCGCAGAACTGGACGGTCGGACGCGAGCGAGGAAGCCGTTTTGCCATACGGCTGATGATATGGCTCACCGAGGCCTTCGGCTCGCCGCTGGGACGGGCTTTGCTCTATCCCATCACGCTGTATTTCCTGCTCACCTGCCGAAGGGCCCGGCGCGCCTCGCGGCGCTACCTGGCGCGCGTGCTTTCCTCTCGCCCCGGCACGCGCGATGTTTTCCGCCATTTCTTGAGCTTTGCCTCGGTTCTCTACGAGCGCTGGCTGATCGCCTGCGGGCGCGAAGACGAATTCGAAATCTCTCTGAAAGGGGTCGGCTACCTGCGTGCTCTGGTCGCAGCCAAGCGCGGCGCGCTGTTGCTGGGCGCGCATTTCGGCAATTTCGACGTCCTACGCCTGATCGCCGAGCGCGAATGCCCGGTGCCGGTGCGCATGCTGATGTTTCCCGTCGAGCTCGGCCCGTTCAGCGCGGCGCTCAGGCAACGCAACTCGCAGTTTCTGCGCAACGTGATTGCGATCGGCACCCCCGAGAGCATGCTTGCCGCGCGCGAGGCTATCGCTCGCGGCGAGTTTGTGGCCATGCTTGCCGATCGCAGCCCGGACGAGCGCAGAATGCTGAGGGTCCCGTTTCTCGGCGGCTTCGCCTCCTTTCCGATAGGCCCCATGAAGCTTGCGGCCATACTTGATGCACCGGTATTACTGTGCTTTGCCATCCGTACCGAGCCGGGACGCTACGAAGTACGGTTTGAACCTTTCGCCGATCGGCTCTTTTTACGTCCTGCGAGCCGAGCAACCGATCTCGAAGAGAGGGTCGCCTATTTTGCGCAATGTCTGGAAGCCGTCTGTCGGACGTATCCGTTCAACTGGTTCAATTTTCACGATATTTGGGATGACGGGCCAAGCGCCCCAAAAGCGCCCGTGCATCCCGATCGGCGCACTCGCGGCCGTCCTGGTGCTGCTTTGGCCGATCGGGAACTGGGCTCAGGCGAGCTTGTCTCTCGATGAGCTGATGCGCCGCCTCGGCTCCGTCCCCACACGCCAGGCACGTTTCGTTGAGGAAAAGCGGATGGCCGCGCTGGCAAAGCCGCTTGAGGCGCAGGGGCGGCTGATTTATGCGCGCCCCGGTCATTTGGAAAAAGTAACGGAATCGCCGTCTCTGGAAAGGCTGGTCGCGGATGGGGATAGAGCGTGGCTGCAAACCGAGAACCGCACCGAAATGGTATTTTTGCCGGAACATCCCGAGCTTCGCGCGCTTATCGACGCCATCCGCGGCACGCTCGGCGGCAATCTTGCCGCGCTTGAGAAATTTTACTCCATCGATCTCACGGGCTCGCTTGAAGATTGGCGCTTAACGCTGAAGCCGAAAGGGGAGAGGGTCGCAAAATACATTCGGGAAATAACGGTGGAAGGGCAGGACGCGGAGCCCAGGCGCATCGAAACGATCGAAGCCGACGGGGATACTTCGCGTATGACGATCACCCCGATTTCACAGTGACTGCCGGCTTGCGCGCTTTTCTTTACGTCCGCCGCTTATTCGCGTTGTTTGCCGTCTTCTGCGCAGCGGTCGCGACCGTCGCGTTGGTTTTGGCGCGCGTAAATGTGCAGAGCGATATGGCAGCGTTGCTGCCGAACGGAGACAGTTTCGCCGAACGGTTGTTGATCAGCGCATTGCACGAGGGGGCGGCAACCTTGATCCTGATCGGCATCGAAGGGGCGCCGGAAGAAGAGCTTGCGCGATTAAGCCGCGAAGTCACTGAGCGTCTTCTCCGATCGGACGATTTCCAGTTTGTGGCGAACGGCGATGCAGCTCTTGCCGAGAAGGATTTGGCTATTCTCTTCCGATATCGCTATCTTCTCGGGCCGGCCGATTTTAGCGTCAATTCTTTGCACAACGGTCTCTTGCTTTTGCTGAAAGAGCTTTCCGGGTCCGCGGCCGCTTTGGTCAAACGCTATGGGCTAGCGGATCCTCCCGGCACGTTTCTTGCCATTCTGCAACGTTTTGCCGGGCCGAGCAAACTGCGCATGCAAGAGGGCGTATGGTTTGCCCCTGAGCGAGACCGAGCTCTGATTGTTGCGCGTACGCGCGCTCTGGGAACCGACATTGCGGGGCAGGATCGCGCGGTCGGCGCGATCGAGGCCGCCTTTGCCGGCGCCCGTCCCGGTCAGGCACGCCTTTTGGCCGCCGGAGCGCCGGTTTTTGCCCGCGACGCGGCGGCACGCATTCGCGCGGACGTTCATTGGATTTCGGTTCTGTCCTCGCTCCTCATTGTCGTATTGTTGCTTTTGCAGTTTCGCGCGATTGGGGTGCTTGCGGCCATTGCGGTGCCGGCCTTGCTTGGAATTGCCGCCGCCGCCGCGGTGGTGCAAGCCGCATTCGGATTTGTTCACACGGCCACGCTTGGTTTCGGGATCACCATGCTTGGCGTTACCCTCGATTATCCGGTGCTGTTTCTCGGCCATCGCAAGCAGAATGAACCGGTATCCGGAACGCTCTCGCGGATCGGCAAGGCATTCGCCCTCTCGGTGACATGCGTCGCCCTGGGGCTGACCGCCATGATGTTCTCGCCGTTTCCCGGGCTTTCGCAACTCGGTTTGTTTGCTCTTGTCGGAGTACTGGTGGCAGCCGGGGTGACCCGTTTCCTTTTACCCCCTCTCATTGTCGCCGCAGGGCTTTCGCCGGTATCGGCGGGCCACCCCGAGCGTTTGCCCGCGTGGGAAGCGCTGCGCCGCTATCGCCTCTGGGCAGCCTTGCCGGTTGCGGCGGCCATCGCCGTTCTCGGTGCGGCCGGCGGGGTGCCGTTGGAAACCGACTTGGCGCATCTGAGCCCCGTGCCGCTGGCCGATCAAAAGCTGGATGAAACCTTGCGCGCGGAGGTCGGCGCGCCCGAGGTGGGGCAGCTCGTTTTGGTTGAGGGAGAGAGCATCGAAGCCGTGCTCGAAAAAGAAGAAAGCCTGATCCCGCTTTTCCGGGAGCTGCAAGCGCGGGGAATCCTCAGCGGCAAAGAAATGGCCGCCGATTATCTGCCGAGCCTCGCTCTTCAGCAGGCGCGGCAAAAAGCCTTGCCCGATTCCAAGACCTTGGCGGCGCGCTTGGACGAAGCCCTTGTCGGAACTCCCTTTCGCAGCGAAGCCTTCCAGCCGTTTCTCGCGGATGTGGCGGAAAGCCGCGAGCTCGCCCCGCTTCGCCCGGATGCGCTGCCGAGCCCGCTTCTTGCCGCGAGAGTGGAGCCTTTGCTTTTGCAAGCGGCAGGCTCTTGGTTCGGGATCATTGCTCCGATCGGCTTGAGCCAACCCCAAGCATTGGCGGATGCGATCAAGGCCGTTCCCGGTCTTCGGTTTTTGGACGTCAAGAAAACCACCGACGGCTTGGTGCAAGCCTATACCCGCCAGGCCGAACGCTGGCTTTTGTTCGGCGGGTTTGCCGCGCTTGCCGCGTTGGTCGCGGGGCTATGGGATGCGCGGCGCATTCTGGGCGTCTTGGCCGCTGTCGGTGCCGCGATTGTCGTCACACTTGGCTTGCTGACGTTTCTCGGTGTTAAGTTCAGCGTGTTTCATTTGGTGGCTTTGCAGCTTGTCGCGGGGATTGGGCTCGATTACGCAATTTTCTTCGCCCGTCGTCAGCTTGATGCGGAAGAACGCCTTCGTACGCTCCGAACTCTTGGGCTTTGCAATGCCATGACTTTGGCAACCTTCGGGCTTTTAGCGTTCTCTCGCGTGCCGCTGCTGCGCGGCATCGGGGTTACCGTCGGCATCGGCGCACTTTCTGCCATTTTTTTCGGCTTTTTGTTTGCCGCACCGATACCGGAGGAATCGCAGAGGTCAC
>JAIMBF010000068.1 GCA_023511585.1 Terriglobia bacterium | reverse complement strand
CCGCCGGCTGACACATCCGGTGCTGCGCCTTCTTTCTACCGCCGATGACTATTTCGCTTGGATCGTAACGGTTCTGCCCGTCATCACCGGGCTTGCCGCCACCAGCCATCTCGGCGCACGTTACGAAACGCTGCTCGCCGTGCACATTCTGAGCGTTGCGCTGCTGCTCGCGTGGCTTCCCTACGGCAAGTTGATGCACCCATTCTTCGTTTTCATCACGCGCGGCTTCACCGGCGTTTATCTCAGCCGCCGAGGGGCCGAGTTATGACCGCGGCCGCAAGCGATAAGATGGTTGCCTCTCCCAGAAGGTTTGCCCCATGAGCCAACGTGTCGTTGTTGATCCTATTACCCGGATTGAGGGCCATTTGCGAATCGAAGCGGAGACCGATGCAAACGGTGCCATCACCAAGGCTTACAGCTCCGGCACGATGGTGCGCGGCATCGAACTTATTTTGAGAGGGCGGGATCCGCGCGAGGCCTGGGCCTTTGCTCAACGCATTTGCGGTGTTTGCACGCTGGTCCACGGTATTGCCTCGGTGCGGGCGGTTGAAAATGCGCTTGGCTACGAAATTCCGCCCAACGCTCAGCTTATCCGCAACCTTATGATCGCGGCGCAGTTTGTGCACGATCATGTCATGCATTTTTATCACCTCCATGCGCTCGATTGGGTCGATGTGGTCTCTGCGCTCAAAGCAGATCCCAAGGCAACTTCTGCGCTTGCGCAGTCCATCTCGACATATGCCAAGTCCAGCCCCGGCTATTTTGCCGACACGCAGAAGCGGCTCAAAAATTTCGTTGAAAGCGGCCAACTCGGCATTTTCGCCAACGGCTATTGGGGGCATCCCGGTTATAAGCTTCCGCCTGAGGCGAATCTGTTAGCGGTGGCGCATTATCTGGAAGCGCTCGCTTGGCAGCGCGAGGTGGTGCAGATTCACACTATATTCGGCGGCAAAAACCCGCATCCCAACTTTCTTGTCGGCGGCGCGCCTTCGCCGATCAGCGCCAGCCCCTCCGTTGGCGGAACGGCTGCCACCGCCACCAATATCGTGGGGCTTGAGCAAGTGGGCGCGGTGATTGCCCGGATGCGGCAATTCATCGATGAAGTTTATTTGCCCGACACGCTCGCCATCGCGGGCTTCTATAAGGATTGGTTCCGTCGCGGCGAGGGCATCGGCAATTTCCTCACCTACGGCGATTTTCCGGAAAAAGGCATCGATGATCCTGCAAGCTGGATGATCCCGAGAGGGGTTATTCTGGATCGGGATCTCACGCAAATTCATCCTCTCGATTTGAACGATGCCGACGAGATTCAAGAATTTGTCGCACATTCCTGGTACGACTATACCGTCGGCAAGACCGCGGGTCTGCATCCCTACCAAGGCCAGACGCATTTGCACTATTCGGGTCCCAAGCCGCCCTATGAGCAGCTTACGGTCGAGAACAGCTATTCCTGGCTTAAATCACCGCGGTGGCGGGGCAAGCCGGCGGAAGTCGGACCGCTTGCGCGCGTGTTGATGCTTTACGCCAAAGGGCATGAGCCGACACGCGAACTCGCGAAAAGCGCGCTGGCGAAGCTTGATCTGCCGCTGCCGGCAATGTTTTCCACCATGGGCCGAACCGCGGCGCGCACGCTGGAAAGCAAGATCATTGCGGATGCAATGCCGATTTGGCTCAACCACCTTCTTGCCAACATCAAGGCCGGCGATATCGCTGTTCACAATCCGGCAAAGTGGGATCCTTCTGCGTGGCCGGAAGAAGCTCGCGGCGTCGGTTTTACCGAGGCGCCGCGCGGCGCGCTTGCGCATTGGGTTGTTATTCGCAACGGCAAGATCGAAAACTACCAAGCCGTCGTGCCCAGCACCTGGAATGCCGGCCCGCGCGATGCGGCGGGTCAGCCCGGCCCCTACGAGGCCGCGCTGATGGATCATCACACGCTTTACGACCCCAAGCAGCCGCTTGAAATTCAGCGCACCATCCACAGTTTCGACCCCTGCATCGCCTGCGCCGTGCATGTCCTCGATCCGGCGGGGGAGGAATTGGTGCAGCTCAGAGTTCTTTAGAGGCAAGGCCATGTCTGAAACCGCTGTCAACGTTCAGGCTGCCGCGCGCAAGTTTCTTGCGAAAACGGAACAGCACCTGGTGAGCTATCTGGAGGCCTGCGTGCATTGCGGGCAATGCGCGGAAGCCTGCCATTTCTATATGGCATCGGGCGATCCGCGCCATACCCCGGCCTATAAGCTCTTCCCCATCGCCAAGTTTTATCGTCGGGAGAAATCCCCGCTCTCCTGGTTGAGATTGACCCCGCCCATCACTGAAAAAGACCTCAGCGAGTGGGAGGAATTGCTGTTCGATACCTGCACGCTCTGCGGCCGTTGCAACATTGTCTGCCCGATGGGCATCGATATCGCCTCGATCGTCGGCGCGGTGCGCGAGGCCTTCGTTGCCGCCGGGCTCGGGCCGACAGATTTGTTGGCCGCTGCCGACAATTCCCGCGACAAGGGAAGCCCGCTCGGCGTTACCATCGCTGTGATGCGCGAGCGCCTGGAATGGCTTGCGGATGAGTATGACGTCGTGATTCCGCTCGATAAGCCCAAGGCAGAGGTTCTGCTGACCGTCTCGTCGATTGAATTGATGAAGTACCCGGGTTCTCTCGTTGCCATGGCAAAATTGTTAAATGCCGCAGGCGTTGATTGGACGATGAGCGCCAAAGGCCATGAGGCGACCAATTTCGGTTATCTGGCTGGCAAAACCGATGTTGCAAAACTCATGGTCGAACGGGTCACCGATGCTGCCGAATCTATCGGCGCGAAAACGGTGATTATTCCCGAATGTGGCCATGGTTTCGGCGTGCTGCGTTGGGTTGGTGCAAATCTGCTGGGGAGGCCGTTGCCTTACGAGGTTTTTCATATCACCGAGTTCTTGGCGCAGTTGAAACGCGAGGGTCGGCTGAAGTTTCGACCCTTCGCGGATCCCGTCACCTATCATGACCCGTGCCAAATTTCCCGTCGCGGAGGTGCCACCGCCGCAGCACGCTATTTGTTGGAAGGCTTTGCGGAGGGTTTTCGCGAAATGTCGCCATCCGGCAATTACAACTGGTGCTGCGGAGGCGGTGGAGGCGTGCAGTCTATCGCCCGCGCCGCAGACTTGCGCCACAAAGTTTTCAAGATCAAGATGGAGCAGGTCGAGGCAACAGGAGCCAAAACACTGGTCTCCTCTTGCGCGAATTGCCGGCTGACAATGGAAGAAAGCAAAGCCCATTGGAAGTGGGAGAACGGTCTGGAAAGCCTTGTAGAAATCTTGGCGGCACATCTTATCGAACAGCCGCAGCCGCCAGCTGCATAAAATCGCATAAAATAAGGCGGCCTTCAAATGTTCGCGGCGATTTCGGCCCGGATGCGCTCTGCTATTGTAGCGACTGCGGTTCTCACGGGCGCCGAAAGCGGCGCGCCGGCCGCGAAGGATGCGCCCTCGACGGCGTAAACGATGCAGTGTTTCGGCAAGGCGCCGAGCGCGCGCGCAAGTTCGACGGCTTCGGCAAGGCCCAAGCCATGCGTCGAGAAAGGGAAGATGCGCTGCGGCAGTGGTGCGGCAGTGACGTCAAAGCGCCGCACCGTTCCGGCCGGCGCACCCGAAGCGCAGGCATCAACCAGAAATGCAGCTTCCACGCCGTCAAGACAGGCGAGCAGCGCCGTCGCCTCGCCGTCATGCTCAACGATTGCGATTTTTGCAGGCAGCGTGCCGCGCAATAATGCCGCAACCCTGCGCCCTGCCGCATCATCGCCGCGATCGGGATTGCCGATGCCGATCACCCGCACGCGCGGCGCGCTTTCGTCCACGTGCTCAACCCCGATTGATGTCCAAGCGTAGAAAATGCGTCGCGCACGAAATGCAAGGATCGTAATTGCGCACGGTCTGTTCACAGCGTTGACGCAATGCGTCATCGGGCAAATCGAGGAAACTTTCCACGAAATTCACAAGATCTTCTTCGATGCTCGCCTGATTCTGAGAGGTTGGCGGCACAATACGCGCCTCTTGAATGGTCCCGTCGGACTCAAGTCGATAGCGATGGTAAAGCAACCCTCGAGGCGCTTCGGTGGCGCCAAAGCCGACGCCGGCCCTGGGCTCGGCGGCAACAAAGGGCCGCTCGGGTTCTTCATAGGCCGCAATGATCCGCAGCGCCTCATCGCACGCGTAAAGGACCTCCACGGCCCGCACGACAATGCTGCGATAGGGATTGTTGCAGACCGGTTCCAAACCGGCATCGCGTGCGGCTTGCTGTGCTAACGGTGACAAGCGATCGAAGTTGAGGCTGTAACGCGCCAGCGGCCCGACCAGATAAGCCTTGCCGTCCTTAAGCCGAGCGTGCAACGCATTTGAGCGCGGAAGATGTGACTCTTCGAAATAATCCTCGTATTGCGCGGCGGTGATGTCGAGGCCGCGGTTCGAGACAATGCGCCCTTCGTTAAAAGGATACTCTTCGGCGTGTCGCAGCGCCACGAATGTGTAGTCCCGCGCGCGCTCGGGGAAATCAAACCCGGCTGTCCACCGCACGGTCTCCAAGGCGGCATCCCGCGCCCATTTGAGCCGTTCGGCCAAAGGCGCCAAATCGCGCTTGGGCGGGGTACGATAAAATCCGCCGACGCGCACGTTGATCGGGTGAATTTCCCGCCCGCCGAGGAGAGTCATTATCTCATTGCCGACCTGCTTCAGCATCAGCCCGCGGCGTACCGCTTCGCCATGCGCGCGCGCCATCTCGATGGCGCCGGAATAGCCCAGAAAATCCGGCGCATGCAGCATGTAAATGTGCAGCGTGTGGCTTTCGATCCATTCCCCGCAATAAAGCAACCGCCGAAGTGCGCGCAACGGCCCTGCTACCGTAATGCCGAGCGCGTTTTCCATCGCATGCACGGCGCTCATTTGATACGCAACCGGGCAGATGCCGCAAATCCTTGCGGTGATGTCGGGCGCTTCGGTGAACGCGCGGCCGCGCAAAAATGCCTCAAAGAAGCGCGGCGGTTCGAAAATGCGAAATTCGGCGTTTTCGACTTTGCCGTTTCGCAGCACGACCTTAAAGGCACCCTCGCCTTCCACCCGCGCAAGATAATCCACCTTGATGGTCCTACGCGCCATGGCGTTCACTCTCCTCGCGGAAAGGCGCGGCGTTGGCATTGAAGGTGCGATAGAGGCGCTGCAATGCGCGCGCATCCATGCCGAGCGCGGCGAGCCAGCGGCTCAAGGAAGGCGCATTCGGTGTCTCTTTCGGTCCGTAACACCCGTAACAGCCTCGATTGTAGGAAGGGCACAGGGCGGCGCAGCCGGTATGGGTCACCGGCCCGAGGCACGGCGTGCCATGCGCCACCATGACACAGACATTGCCGTTGCGTTTGCATTCGATGCAGACGGCATGCGGCGGAACGGCCGGCCGACGCCCGGCGAGAAAGGCCGAAATCACTTCCACGAGCTGGCGCTTGTTGATCGGGCAGCCGCGGAGTTCAAAATCGACGGGCACATGATCGGCGATCGGCGTTGATGTGGCCAGCGTGCGGATATAGTCCGGGCGCGCATAAACGACGGCCGCGTACTCCGCAACGTCGGCAAAATTCCGCAGCGCCTGGATGCCGCCTGCCGTCGCACAAGCCCCGATCGTGACCAAATAGCGCGAGCGGCGGCGCACCTCGCGGATGCGCTCGGCATCCTCCGGCGTGGTGATCGATCCTTCCACCAAAGAAAGGTCGTAGCGGCCGCTGAGAGCACTGCGCACCGCTTCCGGGAAATAAGCGATCTCCACCGCTTGGGCCACTGCGAGCAGCTCATCCTCACAATCCAGCAGGCTGAGCTGACAGCCGTCGCACGAGGCAAACTTCCAGACCGCAAGCCTGGGCTTGGCGTTCTTGCTCGGCATGTTAGATCTCCTTCACCGCCAGAACGTTGCGCAGGCGGTCGAAGCGAAAAACCGGCCCATCGCGGCAGGCAAAGACGGGGCCGATTTGGCAATGGCCGCAAAGGCCGACGGCGCATTTCATGTTCCGTTCCATGGAAAGAAAAAGCGCTGTGTCCGGCAAGCCGGCGTCGCGGAGCGCTGCGATGGCGAAGCGCATCATCACTTCCGGGCCGCAAACCAGCGCGATGGTATGTGCCGGGTCGAAAGAGGCACGCGGAATCAGCGTTGTCACCACGCCGACATGGCCGTGCCAATCGCCAAGCGCATGGTCAACCGTTACCTCAATATCGATGTCGAGCCGGCGGCGCCACGATTCAATCTGGCGGCGGAACAAAATCTCTTGCGGGCTGCGCGTTCCGTAAAGAAGCACGACCTTGCCATAGCGCGCACGTTCCGCAAGCAGGCGGTAAAGAACCGGTCGCAACGGCGCAAGCCCGAGCCCGCCGGCCACGATGAGCACGTCATGCCCGGCCAGTTCAGCCATCGGCCAGCCCACGCCGAACGGCCCGCGCAGCCCAACCGTCTCGCCGGGCCCGAGCCGGGTCAGCGCCGTCGAAACCGGGCCGACGGCGCGGATGGTATGGACCAGCCGATCCGGTTCGGCCGGATCGCCCGAGAGGCTGATGGGCACCTCACCCACGCCGAAGGCCGTCAGCATGTTGAATTGGCCCGGCGCGAAGCCCGCGCCGGCACTATCTTCGGCCTCGATTTCCAGTGTCCAGACCTGAGGCCCATCGCGGCGGCGGCGGGCGATGCGTGCAAGCCGCGGAACCATGGGATCGGTGGTGCCGTCGGTATCAGCCATGCGTGCCGTAGACATCGAGTATCTGCAGCCGTGTCGTTTGCAAGCGTTGAATCAACACCGAGGTTACGCGCTTCATCATTTCGTAACCGAGATCATGATCGGCTTCGCACTTCTGCCGAAGGCACGCGGCATCCACGCCGATGGCACGAACCAAAGTCAGCGCCCGCGCATCATAGGCCCAGCGATAAGGTGGGATGAGCCATGACACGCCGACAATCTCGCCCTCGCCCAGGGTCTGGAAAGTAATCGGCCCACGGCCCGGCGCGTGCAGTTCCAGCGCGACGCGCCCATGCCGGAGCAAATAGAATTCGTTCGCCGGTTCACCTTCATGAAAAAGGTAGTGGCCGGCCTCGAAGCGAACATTCCTGGCGCAGCCGCTCACAAGTGCCAAGAACGCATCTCCCAATCCGGCGAAGAAGGAGTGCTCGCGGAGGATGCGTTCAAGCCCTTCGATCTCCATACCCTCGCTCCTCAATGCTGCTCGCTATCGCGGATGGCAGCCACCTCCTCGGTGATGTCGATGCCCACCGGGCACCACGTGATGCAGCGCCCGCAACCCACGCACCCCATGGTGCCGAATTGGTCCTGCCAAGTCGCCAATTTGTGGGTCATCCACTGGCGATAACGCGACCGCGGACTCGCGCGCACGCTGCCGCCGTGAATGAAGGAAAAGTCCATGGTGAAGCAGGAATCCCACCGTTGCGAACGCGATATGCGATGGCCGGCAAGGTCGGTTGCATCCTCGACGGTTGTGCAGAAGCAGGTCGGGCAGACCATCGTGCAATTGCCGCAGGTGAGGCAGCGCGCGGCCACTTCGTCCCAACGTGGATGATTAAGGTTGCGCAACAAGAGTTCATGCAGATCGTCCGAACGCATGGAGCGACCCATGTTCGCTGCGGTGGCGGAGACGACGGCCTCGGCTTCCGCGATATCCTTCTCCGTCGCAGCCCGATGCGGGAGCTCCGCGAGAACCACACGCCCCGCTTCGCTACCGGCTTCGACAACAAACCGATGGTCTTCTTCTCGGCCGAGTTCCGTCAGAGCAAGATCATAGGCCCCCGTCGCCTTTGGCCCCGTCTGCATGGAGACGCAAAAGCAGGTGGCCCCGGCAACGGCACAATTGACGGCAACGATAAAAAGGGCTTCGCGCCGCGCCCGGTAATGCGGGTCAATCTTTCCGCCATGCGTTAAGACGCGGTCTTGGATGGCGATGGCGTGCAAGTCGCACCCCCGCACGCCGATGAAAGCAAATCGCTCATCCGGAAGCGGCGCGGGGGTAACGCGCAATCCCTTCTCGGTGCGCTCGGCCGTCCAGAGAAGTTCGGTTGGCGGGTGGAGAAATTTCTTCCAGGAATGCGGGCCCACGGCATAGCCGAAGACGGCATCATCGTCACGTGGAACCAGCCGGTAAAGACCGCCTTGCTGTTCATCGGTCCAACCGCGCGGCAGCTCCGCAAGCGCGGCGATCTCATCGTAAATAATGGCTTGATCACGCACGGTCGGGCCGATGACCCGGTAGCCACGGCGTTTCAGCAAGCCGATCAGGCTTTCCAGCCCTTCAAGGGTGATGACGACCGTTCCGGAAGTCTCCATTGTTCCCGAGCATATCCAGACCCTCCCGCAGCAGACAAGCCCGATGCCCGCTCATCGCCTGTTTTGCCGTCTGTAAAGGGCATAAGGGATGCCCTTTTCACCGAGCAACGGCACCTCCTTGGGCCGTTTTGCAGCGCAAAATATTCGCATATCGGGCATGCGCAGGATGGAGCGCCCCCTCCGGCAGCAAGGCTAGATCCTTGAATAATCCAAGAGCCGAAACGGCGCACCGCCCTTTCGGCGGCCGCCGCTATTGCCGCTTGCTTCCCTCTTCGCTAATGGATTATGTATCCATAGTGATGTCTTACAGATTAGTTTAGATGGATAAACCATGATCTCTGCGGCGCAGCTACGGGCGGCGCGGGCGCTGCTCGGCATCGACCAGAAAAAGCTCGCCGAACTCTGCGGCTTGTCGGTGCCGACCATCCAGCGGATGGAGGCGAGCGAGGGCGTGATCCGCGGCACGGTCGACTCGCTGACCAAGCTCGTGGACGCGCTGGCCGCAGCGGGGATCGAGCTCATCGGCGAAGGCGAAGTGAGCAGCGGGGGTGGCCGCGGGGTGCGGCTGAAAGCACCGAAGGGCTAGGTCAAGATGATGCCGGCTCCCATCGCGTCTCAGCGTTCCGCCTGCCGCCCTCTTCCCAAACGCGGCAGAGGATTTGTCGGAATCCGAAAGAGAGGTCTTGTCGTGTTAGACGGCGGGGATCCTCTGATCGGCAGCGGCCGTGCTTTGATCCGGAGTTTTCGCGCCGTATGACCCTCGTCATTCTTCTTGTTTGCGTCGCGGCGCTGCTTGTCGCTTCGATTCTCGGCGTCGCGATGGCGCGCTTTCGCGCCGGCAGCTTGATTGTCTACAGCATGAGCCTTGCCGTCTGCACCGTCGCGCTCGTTCTTGCGCTCGTGCAATTGTTGAGAAACGCCGCCGCGCCGACGTTAGTGCTGCCGTTGGCGCTGCCGTGGCTCGGCGCACATTTTCGCATCGATGCGCTCAGCGCATTCTTTCTCGTCGTTGTTAACCTCGGCGCCGCTGCAGCCAGCCTCTATGCGCTCGGCTATGGAGCGCACGAACAAGCCCCACATCGCGTGCTGCCGTTCTACCCCGCCTTCCTTGCCGGCCTGAACCTGGTGGTCATTGCCGACGATGCCTTCAGCTTTCTGCTGTGTTGGGAGTTCATGTCGCTCATGTCATGGGCGTTGGTGATGGCCCATCACCGCGATGCCAATAACCGCCGCGCCGGTTATATCTATTTGGTGATGGCGAGCTTCGGCACCTTTGCGCTAATGCTGGCTTTCGGCTTACTCGCCGGGCCGGCCGGGAGCTACACCTTTGAGGTGATGCGCACGGGCCAGCACGGCCCGCTGATCGCGGCCCTGATTCTCACGCTTGCGCTTTTTGGCGCCGGATCGAAGGCCGGCTTGGTGCCGTTGCATGTCTGGCTGCCGCTCGCCCATCCCGCAGCGCCAAGCCACGTATCGGCACTGATGAGCGGGGTGATGACCAAGGTCGCGGTTTATGCCTTCATCCGCATTGTGCTTGATCTGCTCGGCGCGCCGAGTTGGTGGTCGAGCATGGTGATCCTCGCACTTGCCGGCATCACAACGGTGGCGGGCGTGCTCTATGCGCTGATGCAGCATGATTTGAAGCGCCTGCTTGCCTATCACACGGTTGAAAACATCGGCATTGTGTTCATCGGCGTGGGCCTTGCGATCGGTTTCCAGACGAACGCCATGCCGACGGCCGCAGCGCTTGCACTGACCGCGGCACTGTTCCACGTCTTCAACCACTCGTTGTTCAAAAGCCTGCTGTTCTTCGGCGCCGGGGCGGTTTTGAACGCCACCGGCGAGCGCGACATGGAGCATCTCGGCGGCCTGATCCATCGCATGCCCTATGTTGCGTTTACGTTCCTGATCGGCTGTGCCGCGATCTCGGCTTTGCCGCCGCTTAACGGCTTTGTTTCGGAATGGCTGACCTTCCAAGCGATTTTGCTGAGCCCGACGGTCGGAGAATGGGGCTTAAAGATGTTGGTGCCGGGCGTCGGCGCAGTGCTCGCGCTCTCGGCGGCACTTGCGGCGGCGTGCTTCGTCAAGGCCTACGGCGTGACATTCCTCGGCCGGCCGCGCACGCCGCTCGCCACCCGGGCGAAGGAGGCCGATCGTTTCTCACTCAGCGCGATGTTCCTCCTTGCCGCCTTGTGCGTGCTCGCCGGCATCTTCCCGGGTTTCGTCATCGATGCATTGGCCCCGGTGAGCCAGGCGTTGATCGGCAGCCGCATGCCGGTTCAGGCAACCGACCCCTGGCTCAGCATCATACCGATCGCAGCGAGCAGAAGTTCATATGACGCCCTACTGGTATTTGTCTTTATCGGCCTCGCGAGCTTCCTTACGGCAATGGCCATCCACCGTTTCGCGTCGCACGCATTTCGGCGCTCCGCGGCGTGGGATTGCGGCACGCCCGATCCAAGTCCGTCGACACAATACAGCGCAACCAGCTTTGCCCAGCCGATCCGCCGCGTCTATGGCGCTCTCGCTTTTCAGGCGCGTGAGCAGGTCGAAATGCCGCCGCCGGGCGATCCGCGGCCGGCAGTGCTGCGCGTCAGCCTGCGCGACTTGGTGTGGGACTGGTTCTACGCGCCGATTGAAGGAGCGGTCGCGGCAACGGCCGGTCGCCTTAATCAGTTTCAATTCCTCACGATCCGCAAATACCTAAGCCTGGTCTTCGGCTTGCTGATCATTCTGCTGCTGGTATTGGCCATATGGCTTTGATCCGCGATCTCATTGTCCAATTTTTCGAAATGTCCCTGGTGCTGGTGCTGGCGCCGGGGTTGGTCGGCTTGGTGCGTAAGGCGAAGGCGCGGTTAACGCGTCGTCGCGGCGCATCGCTCCTGCAGCCCTATCGCGACCTCTTGCGCCTTCTTCGTAAAGAGGTGGTGCTTGCCGAGAACGCAAGCTGGCTCTTTCGCGTTGCGCCCTATTTGATCTTCGCAACGACTTGGGTGGCAGCGGCGCTGGTGCCGACCTTCGCCACCGGCCTGCTGTTCAGTTGGTCGGCAGACCTCATCGCCGTCATCGCCCTGCTCGCCAGCGCCCGATTTTTCCTCGCTTTGGCCGGCATGGACGTCGGCACCAGCTTTGGCGGTATCGGCTCAAGCCGTGAAGTGATGATCGCATCGTTGGCCGAGCCGGCGATGTTGACAACCGTGTTCACGTTAGCGCTCGTTGCCGGCTCGACCCAGCTCTCAACCATCGTGGCGTTCATGAATTCGCCTGCCGTCGGCCTCTCGGTGTCGCTCGGCTTGGCACTATTTGCGCTCATTATTGTCGCGATTGCCGAGAACGCGCGCATCCCCGTGGATAATCCGGCGACCCACCTGGAGCTGACCATGGTGCACGAGGCCATGGTCTTGGAGTATTCCGGCCGGCACCTGGCGTTAATCGAGCTCGCTTCAGCGCTGAAGCTCTTGCTCTATGTCTCGCTCATCGCCTGCATTTTCGCGCCATGGGGCCTGGCCGGTGCGCAAGCCGACGCCATCGCCCTGCTGATCGGTGCCGGCGCCTATGTGGGCAAGCTTGCCGTGGGCGGCGTACTGCTCGCCGTATTTGAAACCGCTATCGCCAAGATGCGCGTCTTCCGCGTGCCGCAGTTCATCGGGGTGGCGTTGATGCTGGGCCTGCTTGGCACGCTCTTGCGCTTCGTCTCGAGAAGCTTCTGATGCCCAATCTCGCGTTCGATACCGCACATCTGCTGGCCGGCGGTCTGGTGCTGATAAGCTTCATGCTGCTCTATCAGGATCGGCTGACCTCGCTGCTGAATGTCTACGCGTTGCACGCGCTGGTACTGGCGTTGTCGGTCGCATGGCAAGCCCATCTCCAAAACGCGCCGCATCTCTACGTGACCGCCGGCCTGGCGCTCGGTTTCAAGGCCATCATCATTCCGGTGGCACTACGCCGCATTATTGAGCGTCTCGGCATCCATCGCGAGATCGAAACCGTTGTGGGCATCGGCCCGACCATGCTTGCCGGCATGGCGCTGGTAGGACTGTCGATGGTGGTGATGTTGCGCGTAACGGCGGCGGCAACGCCGATTGCCCGGCAAGACCTTGCCTTCGCGCTGGCCGTGGTGCTGCTCGGCCTGCTGATGATGGTCACGCGGCGCAATGCGGTGAGCCAGGTTGTCGGATTCATGTCGCTGGAAAACGGCCTGAACCTGGCGGCAACCGGTGCGCGCGGCATGCCGCTGGTGGTCGAGATCAGCGTTGCGTTCTCGATCCTCATTGCCTTCATCGTGATCGGTATCTTCCTGTTCCGCATTCGCGAGCGCTTCGACACGGTGGATATCGGCGCACTTGACCAAGCACGCGGAGAGCACCGATGAACCATTTCATTGTGCCCCCCCAGACGGTGCCGCTGATTCCACTCGGTGCGGCCGCGCTTTTGGCACTGCTGCCGGGTTATCGGCTGACGGCACGGCTCAATGTCGTGGCAACCTTGGCGACTCTGCTCGCTGCGCTTTCGCTCTTGTTTGAGCCGCTCCGAACGCCAGGGCCCTATCTGCTCGTCGACGATCTCAACATTGTCTTCATCGTGCTCAACACCTTCGTGGGATTCACCACCAGCGTGTTCAGCAGCAGTTATGTTGGCCACGAGCTCGAGATCGGCCGGCTGACACCAAGGTATCTACGCTTTTACCACGCAATGTACCAGCTCCTCATGGCCGCGATGAACGCCGCGCTCATGGCCAACAATATCGGGCTGATGTGGGTAGCGATCGAGGTCGCAACGCTGACCACAGTTCTGATGGTCGGCATTTATCGCACGCACGAGGCGCTTGAAGCGGCGTGGAAATATTTCATCCTCGGGAGCGTCGGCATCGCGTTGGCTCTGTTCGGCACCATACTGGTTTATGTTGCGGCGCAGCCGGTGATCGGCGAAGGCCTCCAAGCGATGGTATGGACAAAGTTGGTTGCCAACGCCGCATATTTCGATCCGGCGCTGCTCAACGTTGCCTTCATTTTCCTCCTGCTGGGCTACGGCACGAAGGTCGGCCTTGCGCCATTGCATGCCTGGCTGCCCGATGCTCATGCCGAAGGCCCGACGCCGATTTCGGCAGTACTCTCGGGCCTGCTGCTGAATGTCGCGCTCTACGCGGTATTGCGCTTTAAGATGCTGATGGCGGCAAATGCCGCTGCGATTACGCCCGGCCCGCTGATGGTGACCATGGGGCTGGCGTCGCTGCTCTTTGCCGCGTTCATGCTCTACCGGCGGCGCGATATCAAGCGCTTCTTCGCCTATTCGTCGATCGAGCACATGGGCATCATCACTTTTGCCTTCGGTATGGGCGGAACGCTCGCGAATTTCGCCGGGCTTTTACAAATGACGCTGCACAGCCTGACCAAGTCCGGCATCTTCTTTGCCGTCGGCCATATCGCGCAAGCCAAGAGCACGCAGCGGATTGATGACATCGCCGGTCTCACCGAGACCCACCCGTGGCTCGGCTGGGGCTTGGTTGTCGGGGTCGTGGCGATAGCCGGCCTGCCGCCGCTCGGCATCTTCATGAGCGAGTTTCTGCTGGTGAGCTCGACCTTTGCGCGCGCGCCGTTGCTGGCGATTCTGCTGGTGCTGGGATTGCTCGTCGCATTCGGCGCCTTGTTCCTTCGTCTGAACGGGATCGCCTTCGGCGAACCGCGCGGCGTTAATCACCCCGTCAAAGCGTCCTATGGCCCGCTCTTTGCCCATCTTGCGCTGGTGTTGGCGGCCGGTCTCTACCTGCCGCCGCTGCTCGTCGCTTGGTTTCAGCATGTCTCGCAACTTCTCGGATAACGCGTGATGGCGGTGCTGAGCGAAGCCCTTGCCAAGGCACAGCCCTGTCCCGCGCACTATCCGGTGCCGCGCGCGGTTGTCGGTGCGGAGGCCTGGAAGCAGGCCGCCCAGGGGTTCGCCGAGGGGCGCATGACGCTCCTCGGGCTATGGGGCGAGCGCGATGCCGCGCATATGGCAGTACGCGATACCGAAGAGGGCAGCATCGCCGTGCTCAGCCTTCTTTGCCCGAACGGCCGCTTTCCTTCGGTTGGCGCGGTACATCCGCCGGCGGTGCGTCTTGAGCGCACGATGCGCGACCTCTACGGCCTCATCGCGGATGGCGCGAAGGATACACGCCCGTGGCTTGATCACGGCAAATGGCCGCATTCACGCGCCGAAGCCCGCGCGCCTTACGACTTTCTGCCCGCCGAAGGCGAGAACCTGCATCACATCGTCGTCGGCCCCGTTCATGCCGGCATCATCGAGCCGGGAAACTTCCGATTCACCGCCGGCGGCGAAACCATCGTGCGCCTTGAGGAGCGGCTTGGCTACGTTCACAAGGGGATCGAAGGCCTGATGGCGGGCGCCGATCTCAAGCGCGGTGCGCAACTCGCGGGGCGGACATCGGGTGACAGCACCGTCGCATACGCCTTTGCCTTCGCCCGCGCTGCGGAAGCGGCGCTCGGGTGCGAGGTGCCGCCGCGCGCGGTATGGCTGCGCGCGCTCATGGCGGAGCTCGAGAGGCTTGCCAATCACTTCGGCGATATCGGTGCTATCTGCAACGATGCAGCCTTTGCATTGATGCATGCGCATACCGGCGTCCTGCGCGAGCTGGTGCTGCGTACCTGTGATGCGGCGTTTGGCCATCGCCTGATGCGCGATAGCATCGTGCCCGGCGGCGTGGCGCACGATCTTGATGACCGGGGAGTTGCGGCAATTCGTGCGTTGCTGGCCGAAGCGCGGCGACGCTTTCCGCCGCTAGTCAAGCTTTACGACGATACCGCCTCGCTCCAGGATCGCACCGTCGGCACCGGCCGCCTTTCGCTTGAGTTGGCGCAACAATACGGCGCCGGCGGCTTTGTCGGCCGAGCCTCGGGACGCAATTTCGATGCCCGGCGTGATCTGGTTTATGCGCCCTACGATCAGCTGCACTTTACCGTGCCCATACGCAATGACGGCGATGTCAACGCGCGCGTTTGGATCCGTATCCATGAGGTAGAGCAAAGTCTCGGCTTGATCGAGCAGATCCTGGATCGCCTGCCGGCAGGGCCGATCACCGTGCCGCTCCCGATCGGCTCCGATGCTTGCGAAGGCCTCGCGCTGGTGGAAGGCTTCCGCGGCGATGTGCTGGTCTGGCTGCACTTGAACCGCGAGGGCACGATCGCGCGTTGCCACTTGCGGGATCCTTCGTGGTTTCAATGGCCCCTACTCGAAGCCGCCATCGAAGGCAACATCGTCGCCGACTTCCCGCTTTGCAATAAGTCGTTCAATTGCTCGTATTCCGGCCACGATCTCTGAGCCCGCCATGCGTAAACATATCTTTCAAGGCATGATCCACGCGCCGCTTACCGAAGCGGCACCCGCGCCCGACGACGCAGCGCTGGCGGAATTGGCACAGGCGGTCGAACGCACGGCGCGGCGGCGGCTTGGCCGGAGTCTTGCGATACGCGAGGTTGATGCCGGCTCTTGTAACGGCTGCGAGCTTGAGATCCATGCGCTCAACAACGCCTTCTATGACCTGGAGCGCTTCGGTCTGCGCTTCGTCGCCTCACCGCGCCATGCCGACGTGCTGCTGGTGACCGGGCCGCTGACCCAGAACATGTGCGAGGCGCTGGAACGAACCTACCGGGCGACGCCTGATCCCAAATGGGTGGTTGCGGCCGGCGATTGCGCCATTGACGGGGGTCTGTTCGCCGGCAGTCCCGCCTGTGTTCCCGGCAGTATCGGCGCTGCCGTGCCGGTTGATCTTTATATCCGCGGCTGCCCCCCACGGCCGATCGATTTGCTGAAGGGCTTGCTGGCGCTGCTTGAGGCGCAGGCTTAACCCCGCGCCCATAAGAACGCGTCCGAACTTATCCCGGGCGGTCGGGCGGCCCGAGCCCGAACGATAGGGTAGCAGGTTGTCTTTCGCCTTTTCGGCCCCATATATCGTTTATCGTCGAATTCCGATTAAGGTAAACTCATGACCGCGGCCCTTCGTTCGCCTCCAGCTTCTCCGGCGCCGTCCGCCCCATCCCCTTCGCGCGAAGCGACCGAGGCACAGATAGCGGCAATTGCTAAGGCACTGGCCCACCCCGCTCGCGTTCATATCGTGCGCCTGCTTCTCGAGAAGCAGTCGTGCATCGGCTGCGACATCGTCGATGAAGTCGGGCTCGCGCAATCGACCGTCTCCGAGCATCTCCGCATCCTCAAGGCGGCCGGGATCATTGTCGGCGAGATCGACCGGCCGCGGGTTTGTTACTCGCTCAATCCGGAGAGCCTCGCGCCGCTTGCCGATCTGCTCGACGCAATCCGCGAGGCCGC
>JAIMBF010000198.1 GCA_023511585.1 Terriglobia bacterium | reverse complement strand
GCGCCGTGCGTTAAATGCCCGCCGGCGGCGAGGCTCATGCCGAGAATGGTATCACCGGGTTGCAGCAAAGCGAGAAAAACCGTTTGGTTCGCCTGCGAACCGGAATGCGGCTGCACATTGGCGAAATTGCACCGAAACAGGGCACGGGCGCGTGCGATGGCAAGCTCTTCCACGCGGTCGACCTCACCGCAACCGCCGTAATACCGCCGCCCCGGATAACCCTCGGCGTATTTGTTGGTCAGCACGCTTCCTTGGGCTTCCAGGACGGCGGAGGAGACGACGTTTTCGCTGGCGATCAGCTCGATGCCGTCATTCTGGCGCCTCAGTTCGCCTTGCAGGGCGGCGTAAACCTCGGGGTCGGTCTCCCGAACGCTGGCGTGAAAAAATCTGTAAAGATTAATGTCTTGCGGCCTGTCTTTGAGATCATCCATAACAAACTTACCTTTACATGATGCAGAATGTGTGGCGGAAGGCGGTGTCCGTTTTGCCGATCCGGGAATGCCTGTCCGGATCAGCCGGGAAGAGCTCCTTTGAGGAAACTGTCGCTTTCACAAGATCGGCGAGCACCCGGCTCATGGCGCCATCGTCGGCGGGCCGATGCCGGAGGTGTTTTCGTTCATTCCGCCGAAGCCGCCGAACGGATTGAACGCGCCGACATTGCCGATAATTTGCTGGAAGATGCCGGCATGTTCTCCGGGGGTTGGGGTGGTGCGTGAGGTCATCTGCAGGGGCCTTGCATCTTCCGGACCGAGTCGGCGGATTTCGCGCAGCACGCCCTTGTCGTCAAAGCGCACAAGCACAACCTGTTGGTTGCGTACGGCCGGCGTTTGCGCTATCCGCGTCTGAACAACTTGGCTGATATAAATCCATTCGTTGTCATCGAAACTGACTTTTGCCGAAGGAGAGCCGAGCAGGGCAGTGACGTCGGCGCGTGTGGAGATACCGGGGATGAGCTCGTGCAAATCTTCGGTATCGACGGCGTTGCCGTGCGTCACCGTGGGGGGACTGAGCACACTGCACCCGGCGGCCAAAAGCGCCGAGGAGAGAACGAAAACCGATGCCATTCGAGAGGCGCAATGCACTTTGCCGATCATCCTTTCGCCGCAGCCCTTCCACGCAAAGCCGGACCCCATCGCCCGCCCTCCGGCCAAAGGCTTTGCGTTCCACCATCCTTTTCTTCTTATATACCATTTGAAGCCTTCCGATGCGAGACTCTGCCTGTCATGAACCGGCCCGATTTCTCAACGCCGCTTGCGGCGCGGCGAGCGGGCGCGCGCGAGCGGGTGCGGAAGAAGGCTGAGCCGATGCTTGCACGTTGGCGTCGTTCGCGGCATCAATCTGCGGGCTTTGCGCTTTACCGGGAGGCAGCTACTGCGGCGCGCAATCCGGTTTTTTTCCGCGATTGGGGCGTTCCCGATACTTTGGACGGGCGTTTCGACGTGCTCTGTGTGTTTGTTTCCCTGCTGATTCGCCGCCTTTATCGTGCTCCCGAACCCGGTCCCGCATTGGCGCAGGCGGTGTTTGATGCCATGTTTCATGATATGGATACAACTTTACGCGAGATGGGGGTGGGAGATCTCTCCGTGGGCAAGCGAGTCCGCAAAATGTGGGAAGCTTTGCACGGCCGCGCCCTGGCCTATGAGGCGGCTCTCAAGAACGGCGATCTCTCGGAGCTTGCCCGGGCATTGCAGCGCAATGTCTGGCGTGGGGCGGATTCGCCGCATGCGTCATCGCTCGCCGCTTTTACCGCCGAACAGGATGCGCATTTGGCCCGCCAGGCACTGGAGCAATTTGCCGCGGGTGTGGTCCGGTTCCTGGAACCGATTCCCGAGGGCGGCCGATAATGGTTCCGGAACTTTCGCGTCCGCTTACTGCCGCTTCGCTTCCCGAGGAAGGGCAGACGCTGCATCTTGAGGCTTCACCGCAAGAGTGCGTGGCTCTTGCCGCGCGCATGCGGATTCCGCAAATCTACAGCTTCGTTTGCGATTTCCGGTTAGAACCCGGATCGGGTGGGGTGATTTTGGCGGAGGGGGAGCTTTTGGCCCGCGTGCAGCAGATTTGCGTGGTGACGCTTGAGGCTTTCGACAGCGAGGTCCGCGAAAGCTTTCGGGTGGAGTTCGTGCCCGCGGGCAGCGAGAAAAACGACCCGGACCCGTTCTCGATTGATGAAATTCCCTA
>JAIMBF010000197.1 GCA_023511585.1 Terriglobia bacterium | reverse complement strand
GCAAAGCCGGCAATGGCGGCAAGGGCGGGCGTACCACCCCGGCGGGCCCGCTCTTGTCCGCCGCCGCGCAGCAGCGGCAGGAATGCCCCCGCCCCCTCTTCCGCCAACAGCAATGCCCCCGCGCCGCTCGGCCCGCCGAGCTTATGGGAAGAAATCGCCATGCTGGTTGCGCCAAGAGCCGCAAAATTCAGTGCCATGCGCCCGGCTGCCTGCACCGCATCCACGTGCAAAAACGCGCCGTATCGGCGGCACAGCACGGCTGCTTCCGAGATGGGCTGAATCGTGCCCGTTTCATTGTTCGCCGCCATCAGGCACACCAGCGCGGGCGGTCCTTCGGCAAGCCAGGAGGCCAAAATCTCGAGATCCGCTACGCCGTCCCGATCGACCGGCAGCACCCGCGCATTCGGCGCTTGCGCGCGCACCGCGTCGTGTTCGGTGGCGCCGATAATCACACTGCGATCATGGCCGAGCCCGGAGATCGCCATGGCATTCGCTTCCGTCGCGCCGGAGCAGAAAATCACCTCCGCCGGCGCGGCGCCGAAGCGGGCGGCCAGGCTCTCCCGCGCCTCTTCCAGAAGCTTGCGCGCAGCCCGCCCCGCCGCGTGCACGGAGGACGGGTTGCCCAACACATCCAAAGCTGCCAAAACCGCGGCACGGGCTTCCGGGCGCAGCGGCTCGGTCGCATTGGCATCCAGATAGATCATCGCCTGCGGGGTTCTCCTTCCCCTGCTACTTCTCTGCCGGTTGCGCCGCGCTCCGGCTGGCAGCCGCGATTGCGGCAAGCCGCGCCTCCACTTCGGTCAATTCGGCGCGGAGGCTTTCAATATCGCGCAGTAGCGGGTCGATGGCCGCCTCCACCGGTGTGCCGTAGGGAACAAAGCTTTCCCGTTCGCGTTTTCGCTCTACCGGGCGCGCAGGGTTGCCGACAACCGTCACGCCGGGAGGAACAGGCTTCACCACCACGGCATTCGCCCCCACCCGCGCATTATCCCCCACCGTGATCGCGCCCAGCACCTTCGCCCCGGCACCGAGGATCACGTTATTGCCGATGGTCGGATGGCGTTTGCCGCGTTCCGAAGTGGTGCCGCCCAGCGTGACCTGATGATACATATAAACATCATCGCCCACTTCGGCGGTCTCACCGATCACCACGCCCATGCCGTGGTCGATAATCACGCGCCGGCCGATGCGCGCGCCGGGATGAATTTCGATCCCCGTAACCCAGCGCGAGAGATAGGACAGAAAGCGCGCCAACAACCGGAATTTGTGGCACCACAACCAGTGCGCGATCCGATGGACCGCAACCGCGTGCAGCCCGGGATAGCAGAGCAGCACTTCCAGGTTTGAACGCGCTGCCGGGTCTTTCGCCCGATAGGCGCGAATGGTTTCACGCAAAAACATGAAGGGCATGCCACAATTCCATTATGATCGGACGCTCATCCTACCTATATTGTGTTATTTGTCAGGAGCTCGCCGCGCCGGGAAGTCGTGCGCGCGATCGGAAAGAACGAAACCGAATGCGAAGGCGGGGAACTCCCTGACGTTGCGGATAACTGCGTGAAGAACAGTGCGCTCGACATTATATGAGCGAAGATAAGCAAGTGGGGAGGGTCACAAAAGGGGAGGCTAAGGAGGAAGACAAGGAAAGTGGCCTGGCGGTTCGAACAAGGCAGAGTTGCGGCCGGTAGGATTCCGGGTCGCATGGCTCGCCGGGATCGTTCGAACAGGGAAGATCAAGGCAGGATTATGAAATTTTGAGTGCAACAGCTATGGAAACTGAAAAGCGATGCCTGAAGTGATGTTTGCTGGACCGGACGGTCGACTGGAAGGCCGCTATCATCATTCCAAGCACACCAATGCCCCGGTGGCACTGGTGCTGCATCCGCATCCCCTGCACGGGGGAACGATGAACAACCGCATTACCTATACGATGTATCAATCCTTCCAGCGGTTGGGCTTTTCCGTCTTGCGGTTTAACTTTCGAGGGGTAGGTCGAAGCCAAGGCCGCTACGACGGGGGCATCGGCGAAATCGGCGATGCTGCGGCGGCACTCGATTGGCTGCAGGCGGTGAATCCGAACGCATCGGCGATCTGGATTGCCGGCTATTCGTTCGGTGCCTTTGTCGGCATGCAGCTTCTGATGCGCCGGCCGGAAATCAACGGCTGGGTCAGCGTGGCCCCGCC
>JAIMBF010000003.1 GCA_023511585.1 Terriglobia bacterium | reverse complement strand
CGCCCGTAGCTCAATTGGATAGAGCACCAGACTACGGATCTGGGGGTTAGGGGTTCGAATCCTCTCGGGCGCGCCAATTAATGAATGATGATCGACCACAACACTGTGAGACCGCACGGCGCGATCGGCAAATAGCGCCTGCGGATTTTGTCAAGCTCAGCGCCCCCACAATGCAACGGAGCGGGTCGCTGCGCCTTCCTGGGGGCTTTGCGCCCCACCCCGTTGCATACCCGCACCTCGATGAGATCAGAAGCTCAAGTCAGGCGCGCAAACGGGGGCCGGGAGGAGGGCGCAGGCAATGTGCGGCATATCTCAACATTCGTCCTCATCCGGGATTGGTGTCCGTGTTCGCGGCGGAATGAAAACTATAAAGGGGCAGCGAACCGTGAGGTTGTACTAAAATTGAGACGTCCGGTATGACACGTTGAAAATGGGCAACATGTCAACCTGCACAACAAATAAAATCAACAAATTTCGTAAAAAGTGACTTGCCCATCGTTCCAGTCTATGAGAACGTTTCCAAAAGTTCTTGAACTACGTTAAAGTGAACGCCTAAAATGTTGTTAGAAGATGATATTATTAGGCTCGTCCCGTTTCACTCCGGCTGTTCAGGACGGGTTTTGGGCATTAAGCCGTCATAAGGCGTGCTCTAAGCTATGCCGTTGATTTGTTTTACTTCTCCGAAAGGTGGCGTTGGCAAGACAACTTTTGCAGCGAATATTGCGGCCGAGCTCGCTGCCGCAGGCCGACGGGTGATTGCGCTCGACCTGGACCCTCAAGGCTCGCTTGGCCTGCATTTCGGGCGAGATCCGCAAGCCGCCGACGAGGGGTTAGAGGCGGCCGAACAGTGGGAAGCAGGAGCTTGGCGGCGGAAACTCGTTTCTACCCGTACCGGTGTGCTGCTTTTGCCGCGTGGTCGCTTGGAACTCGATCGTGTGCTTACCTTGTCGGCGGCTTTAGCTTCGCGGCCCGAGTTATTGATCGCGCCGTTAAAGGAAATGATTGCCGACCCGACCGTTATCGTGGTGGCTGATACGCTGGCCGGCCCATCTGTAGAGCTAGCGATCTTAGCGCCTTACTGTGACATGTTCGCAATCGTTCTACTATCGGATGCGGCCTCGGTAGCGCAGATTCCGGCCATCGAAGCCGGCTTAACCTATGGGCCTCGGATTGCGCCGGATCGGATTCGATTCATTCTTAATCAAGTGGACAACCGCCTTCGTCTTAGTCGTGCGGTAAGCCGGGCGGCAGCACGCCATTTGGGTCCCCGGCTGCTTGGCATGGTCTATCGTGATGAGATCGTGGCCGAAGCCCTTGCCGCACAGCGGACGGTGCGCGAGTACGCCCCGCAAAGCAAAGCGGCGCAGGACTTCGCCTTTCTTGCAGCGCAAATTCTCAAACACATTTCCGCAACCGATCCCCGCTCTGCCACTGATGCCGCTTGGCCAGTAGAGAAGTTGTACGCATGAGCACTGCAGAGAAAAAAATTGTCAGTTTTTGGGATGGCAGGAAAAACATTCGCCGTTTGCGCGACGTGTCGGTTACGCTGCTTGGTGCCGTGTTGCTGGCGATGGTTGCGTCGGTGCCGCTTCCCCCCGAGCAACAGTTGATTTTCGGAATTGGAACCGGGCTTGTTTTCTTGATATGCAACCGGTTCAAAAGCCACGGAATTACGATTTTTCTTGCGATTTTGTCCTGCGGCATATCGCTGCGCTACATCTTCTGGCGCTTGACCGCGACTCTCAACTTCAACACTGCTCCGGAGTTCGTGTTCGGTTATGCTCTTTTGGCGGCGGAGCTTTATGCTGTAATCGTTCTTGTCCTAGGCTATGTGCAGACGGTTTGGCCTCTGCAGCGAAAGCCCGTTCCTCTGCCCGAAGATCCGGCGACCTGGCCGACGGTAGACGTTTTCATTCCTACTTATAACGAATCACTCGATATCGTGCGCACGACGGTGCTCGGTGCCATCAATATCGACTGGCCTCGCGACAAACTTCGTATTCATTTGCTCGACGACGGTAAGCGGGAGGAATTTCGTCGTTTTGCCGAAGCGTGCGGTATTTCTTACATCACCCGCAAGGACAATAAACACGCTAAGGCCGGCAACCTTAACAACGCCCTGGCGCAGACCGACGGCGAGTTTATCGCCGTATTCGACAGCGACCATATTCCCAATCGTGCTTTTCTGCAGTTTACTCTGGGCTGGATGTTGAAAGATCCGCGGATCGCGATGGTGCAAACGCCACATCATTTCTATTCCCCCGATCCTTTCCAGCGGAATCTGGCTGCGGGCACGCGCGTGCCGCCGGAAGGCAATTTGTTCTACGGCTTAATCCAGGACGGCAACGATTTTTGGAATGCGAGCTTCTTCTGCGGCTCTTGCGGCGTTTTGCGGCGTTCGGCGCTTAATGAGATCGGCGGATTTGCAGCCGAGACAGTTACCGAGGACTGTCATACGATGCTGAAACTGCATCGTCGCGGATGGAAGTCGGCCTACCTTGCTTTGCCCCTAGCATCCGGTCTCGCGACGGAACGATTGATTCTGCATATCGGCCAGCGCGTGCGCTGGGCACGCGGGATGATTCAAATTTTTCGGCGCGATAATCCTTTGTTCGGTCCCGGCCTCACCCTGGGCCAGCGTATTTGTTACCTGCAGGCCATGCTCCATTTCTTTTTCGGCGTTCCACGGGTCATTTTCCTTATTGCACCGCTGTTTTATCTGTTGCTTAATCAAAACGTCTTTGCCGCGCCGCCGATGGCGGTTTTTGCTTATGCGGCGCCGCACATCTTTCACGCCATTGCAACGAACTCGCGCCTACAGAAACACTGGCGGCATTCGTTTTGGAGCGAGATCTACGAAACGGTTCTGGCGTTTTTTGTGGCACGCGTTGCTTTGGTCACGCTGTTGTTTCCAAAACGTGGTAAATTCAATGTTACCGAGAAAGGCGGCACGCTGGAATACGGGTATTTCGATCTTTCGGCCTCGTATCCCAGTTTTATTTTTGCCGTATTGCTGGGCCTTGGCGTCTTACGCGGTGTCGGGCAGCTGGTTTTCATCCAAAACGATACTATGACTTTTCACGCGCTGCTGATGAATTCAATTTGGGCAGGATTCGAGCTGTTGGTTGTACTTGCTGCGCTCGCGGTCGCGCGCGAGTTCCGACAGGTTCGTTCGCGTGCGCGGGTACAGGCGCAACTGCCGACAGTCGTTTATTTGCCGCACGGATACGTGACCAACGGCATTACCCGCGACCTCTCGCAAACCGGCGCTGCCGTTGCGGTCGCGCAACCGGACTTGCTCGCGGTCGGCGATGTTGTCGATGTCGAATACACGATAGCCGGTGAGCCGCTGATACTCACTGCCGAAGTTAAGCGTAAGGAAGGCGGGGAAATAGGTGTCGAATATTTGTTATTTGTTTGCCACCTTGGCCGACGAGGCGAAGGCGGCGCGTGTGACTTTCGGTCGCGCAGATGCGTGGGCGGATTGGGATGCATATCCGCAGGATCATCCGTTGCGCAGCCTGTGGCATGTTGTGGTGAGCATCGCAGGCTTGTTCCGCCGTGAGAACGGCAACGGCACCGCACCGAAGCGCAGAAGGCGATGGCGTGCCGTGCGTGGTGCTGCTGCAGCTGTAGCCGCGTCTGCACTGTTACAGACGGCGCCCAGTGAGACGTTGCACGCGCAGACTACGGAAAAAGGCATTACGGTTCGCCCAGTTCCCCTTACCCCGCCCAAGTTGAACATTACGGTACCGGAAGCCGGCTCGCCATCGGAGCCGCCTTTGCCGCCAGAGACGAAAAACGGCGCTGCGGTTTCTGCCGGTGCGGCGGGTTCATCCCCGGCTGGGATGTCTACCGCTCCGGCGACTTCAACCGCGCCGGCGGCGCTGCAAGCCGCAGGGCCGTTGGCCGCAACGGAGACTCCCGAGAAGGGCATTCGCCACGTCGTCTACACGCTGCGGCAACTCGGCGCGGCCGGGCCATTGCAATTGCGCGGCACCAGCGAATTGCAAGGTGTGCAGTTCGGCATCCGACAGGATGAGGTGGTGGTCGCGGCACAGCTGACACTTTCGGGCGCAATGTCGCCGTCGCTGATCCCGGAATTCAGCAACGTCACCGTCACGCTCAATGAGCAATATATTGGGACCTTGCCTGCGGATGCACAGCATACACGTTTTGCCGACGTGGTCATGCCGATCAATCCGGCCTTTTTTCAGAACAACAATCGACTGAACTTCCGCTTTACCGGCCGTTATACGCGTGATTGTAATGATCCTCTGAGCGGGCTCTTGTGGTCTACGATCTACGATAATTCGACTCTGACATTGACGCTGCAGCGTTTGCCGCCGAATCGTGACCTTGCCAGTTTGCCGTTACCTTTTTTTGACTGGCACGAACGGCTGAAGCTTTCGCTTCCTTTCGTTCTGTCTGCTACGGCTTCCAACCAGACCCATGATGCGGCGGGGATCATTGCGTCTTGGTTCGGTAAGTTGGCCGATTATCGGATGGCCACTTTCCCGGTATTGCGCGAACCGCCGGCGGAGGGCAATGCGGTGCTGATCGGCACGCCGGAGGAATTGCCGAAGAATATCGCGTTGCCGGCGATCGAGGGGCCGACACTCGCGTTGATTGCGAATCCTAACGATCCTTACGGATCGTTGCTCCTTGTCAGCGGCCGCAGCGGCGGCGACCTGTTGGCCGCCGCTGTGACGCTTGCGTTAGGCTCTCAGACGCTTGGCGGGCCGGCGGCAACGGTATCGGCGCCGGAGATTAAGCCGCGTAAACCCTACGATGCGCCGCATTGGGTCGGTACCGATCGTCCCGTTCGCTTCGGTGAACTCGTCAATGCCGCGGAGCTACAGCGGGTCGGTTATGTGCCGGAGCCGATCCGCATCCCGTTTCGGACATCGCCCGATCTCTACACGTGGCGCTCGCTCCCGTTCACGGCGGAGATTCATTACAATGCGCCTCCTGGACCAATTCTCGATTTGGCGACCTCGCGTTTGGATGTGAGCGTCAACAATATTTATCTTGCCTCGTATCCCCTGGCGCGCATTCCCTCGTTGTTCACGCGGTTGGAACAATGGCTCGGCTTTGCAGCCTACGGAAATGACGTGCGGGTTGCGGTGCCGCCTTATGACGTGTTCGGACAGAACGAGTTAGAATTTTATTTCGACACGCGGCCGCTGCATCGCGGCGATTGCGTGGCTATTCCGAGTCCGCCGCCGGTGTCGATCAGCCCGGATAGTACGCTTGATCTCAGTCGCGCTTATCATATCGCGCAACTTCCCAATCTCTCTTTCTTCGTCAGCTCCGGTTTTCCTTTCACACGGCTCGCCGATCTTTCTCGTACCGCCGTTGTGCTGTCCGACCAGCCGTCTGCGTTGGAAGAAAGAGCGTTCCTAGATCTGATGGGGCGGTTTGGCGCGCTCACGGGCGTTTCGGTGACTGGGCTCGAGGTGGTCCGTGCCGGAGAGGCGGCGCGGGCGGCGGACCGCGATTTGCTTGTCATAAGCACGTTTCGCGGCTTTCAGAGTGCATCCGAGCTGCTTGCGAACAGCCCGTTGCAGTTGCGGGGCAATCGGCTCGACATTACTCTAACCGATCAGATTCCTGCGTTGTCATGGATATTTGGTGATTCCGTTGCCGAGGGACAGCGTGTAGCCGAGGCGCGGTTGGCCGCGTCCGGCGCTGAGATGGCAGTAATTCTCGGTGCAGAGAGCCCGTTGCGGCATGGCCGGTCCGTAGTGGCACTGCTGGCGGCGACTCCGGAAGCGCTTGTCGATGCCGTAACGGCGCTTTCTGATCCAACCCAGTCTTCTTTGATTCAAGGCGATTTTGTGATCCTCTCCGGCCCGAAACCGGTATCGTATCGGATCGGATCGACCTACACCGTCGGTCATCTGCCGTTCTGGATCTGGCCGTCTTGGTATTTCGGTACAAGCCCGCTCACCCTTGCGGGGCTGTTGGTGGTCGCCGTGCTTTTGATAACGGTTGTGGCCATGTGGACACTTCCGCGGCGCGCCCGCGCTCGGCTTGACCCGAAGGCGCAATGAGGAGGGAGGTAAGGTTGAGTCTCAGCCGTCACATTTCGCGCGCCGCCCTCGTCGCTTCGACGGCAATTGTGTTCGCAATGCATTCCCCCGCCCAGGCGCAAAAGCCTGACCCGGCGGCCGCGACGGCTGGGCTTAATCCTCCGCCATCCCCGCAGAACGCGATCGCAGTGTTGCTCAAGCAAGCGAAGCTGTGGCGCGCGACGGGCCAGCTGCAAGCGGCGGTGGAGGCGTTGCATCGCGCTCTACGATTAGATCCTGGCAACCCGGACGTACTCGCCTCTCTCGTCGAAATCGAAAGCGAAAGAGGGCAACGGGCGTCGGCCCAAGAGGCCCTTGCCCGGCTGCGGCAAGTCGCGCCCCAGGATCCGCGGATCGCCACGCTCGCGCTTTTGGTCCAGGCGGGGCCGGTTGACAAAGACGCACTTGCCGAAGCGCGCCGCCTGGCCAGCGAGGGCCGGACGGCAGCAGCGATTGCAGCCTATCGCCGCGCTTTTCATGACTTCGTACCGCAGAACGATCTGGCGGTGGAGTACTACGAGACCCTTGCCGGGACCGAAACCGGGTGGGATGAGGCGCGACAGGGGCTGTCTCGGGTGATACGGGACAACCCGCAAGACCTCAGAGCTCAGCTCGCGTACGCCCAGATACTGACTTACCGCGAGCCGACACGGGTCGAGGGTATTCGGCGTCTGCTGGCTCTGTCCGATCAGCCACCGATCGCGGACGCGGTGCGCAAGGCGCTTCGCCAGGCACTTTCCTGGTTGCCCCAGACCAGCAGCAGCGTTCCGTTGTATGAGGCGTATCTGCAACGTTTTCCTGGGGACACGGCAATCAGCAACCTCCTGAATCTGGCCCGTAACCCGGAACTGGCTGCCAAAAGCGGTGATCCCGGGCGGGCCCGCATGGCCGGATTCGAAGCGCTCCGGCGGGGTCGGCTTGATGAAGCGGCGCGCCTGTTCCAGGCGGCGTTGGATAGGGACGCTCAGGATTCCGACGCCCTTGGGGGATTGGGCCTTGTACGGTTGAGACAGGGGCGTATCGACGAGGGGCGCTCGCTGCTGCAACGGGCGATCGCGGCAAAGCCGGCGGAGAAGGCAAAATGGCAGGCCGCGCTGGAGGGGACGAGGGGCGGCATTCGATGGGCCGAGGTAAAGAGCCTGGCGGCGCAGGGGCGCACCGCCGAGGCCGAGGCGCTACTCCGCCGGCTCATGGGCGCAAAGCCCAATGCCGGCGCGCTTCTGCTGCTTGCGGATCTGCAACAGCGCCAGGGGAAGTTGCAAGCGGCCGAGGCAAGCTATCGCCAGGCTCTCGCGATAGAGCCGAAATCGGGCCCGGCACTGATCGGCCTTGCCGGGGTCCTGGCTCGTGAGGGACGGGCACGCGAGGCTGAGGCCCTTTACGCCGAAGCGGAAACGGTCAGCTCCGGCGCGGCGGCACGCCGTGCGCGGGCGCAGTTGCTGCGTGAACAAGCACAACAAGCCGATCCTTCAGCGCAAGTGGGGCTCTACCGTGCTGCGCTGGCGAGCGATCCGAATAACCCCTGGATTCGTTTAGATCTGGCGCGCGTCCTGGAAAAGCAAGGCCGCAAGGCGGAAGCGCAGGCACTGTGGACAGAGGCGCTGAATGCACCGCAGCCGTCGACCGAGACGATCGAGGCGGCGACTTATTTCGCTATGGAGACCAATGATCTCCCAAAGGCCGCAGCCCTGATAGGTCGTTTGCCGCCGGGCATGCGAACGCCCGATATGAATGCGCTTGTCGCGCGCGTCGCGTTCGAAGACGATGTGCGGCGGATTGTCGCCAGCAACACCCGTGAAATTGCGCGCGCACGGCTGCTTGCTCTGGCTGCCCAATCGGACCCGGAAGGCTTTCGCGGTGCGGAGGTGATTCGTGCTCTCGCGCGACTAGGCGACCAAGTCGGTGCCCGCGAAGCCGCGAATACAGCGCTCGCCGCAACGCCCCAGCCGACGGCTGCGCAACGGATTGCCTATGCCGGAGCGTTGCTGGAGGCCGGGCAAGCGGCAGAGGTGCCCGCCTTGCTGAGAGGTTTGGACGGGGCCGCGCTAACGCCGGATCAGGCGCGCGCGGTCGCGCAGCTCCGCACCGGCGCGGCGGTGCGCATGTCGGATACGCTCAGTCAAGAGGGGCACCTTGCCGACGCGTATGATCAACTTGCCCCGGCGCTCGCGCGAAATCCGACCGATCCGGACTTAAATATGGCGTTGGCGCGGCTCTATCTTGCGCAGCGGCAGCCGCGGAAAGCCTTGGCCATCGATGAGGCGCTGTTGCAGCGGGACCCGCAAAATCTCAGTGTGAGGCAGGCCGCCGTCGACGCCGCGATTGCGGCCGGGGAACTGGGCCGGGCACGACGCTGGGCGGATGAGGGGACAAAGCTGTTTCCCACAGATCCCCGTGCCTTCATGATCGTTGCCGGTGTGGCGCGCGCAGAGGGGAATGACGGCGCTGCGCTGCGGGCGCTCCGGACGGCACGGAATCTCCGCCTGCAACAGCTCGCCCCCGACCGGCGGACTGCCGGCGCGAGCCTCGGCCCCGGCGGAATGTCACGGAACACCCCGGACCCGCCGAGTTCCCCGACGGTGCCGATGGAAACGGCGCCGCCCCAGCGGCTTGCCCTAGCAACTAACGGCGCTTACCTCACGGATGCCTCACCTCCGGTTGCGGAAAATCCGTTCCGGCGCAATGCCGCCTATGCCCCGCTGCCGCTTAACCCGGACTTCAACGCGATGGCCGGAAGCATAGGCAACGACCCGATACTCAGCGAGATCGATCAGCAGATCGTGCAGCTCGAGCAGGAAGTGGCCCCCAAGGCGCAAACAGGGTTTGGTGTGTACCAACGCAGCGGAACGCCTGGGCTCGATCAGCTTGTCGAACTCATGACGCCGGTGGAAGCGACGTTCTCACCCGGCGGCGTGGGGCATCTGAAACTGACCGTCACGCCGACATATCTAGACGCCGGGACTATATCGTCCAATAATTTGGATAGATTCGGTACCTTGGCGCTTTTCGCCGGTAGCCCGGCCACACCCAATCCCGGCCTCGTCCAGGCAAGCGGCATCGGCGCCGGCATCCGATACGATTGGCGATGGCTGGAGGCCGATGTCGGCGCGACCCCGGTCGGTTTTCGGATCGTAAATCCCATCGGCGGCATCGAGCTCTCGCCGTTGCTGACCGACACACTGCGCCTGCGAGTGACGGCCGAGGACAGGCCGGTAACGGACAGTGTGCTCTCCTATGCCGGCTTGCGTGACCCCAGAACCGGGGCCGTGTGGGGCGGCGTGACACGCGCCCGCGGGCACATCCAGCTCGAATACACTCCCGGGCTGGCGAATTTTTATGTCGGCGGCGGTTATGACATGCTGACCGGCCAGAACGTGGAACGCAATACGGAATGGGAATTCAACGCCGGCGCCTCCTACGCCGTCTATCGTGGAGCCACTGACGAGCTACGCGTCGGACTTGATCTTTTCGGGTTCGGCTATGACAAAAACCTCTATTTCTTCACGTTGGGCGGCGGCGGTTATTTCAGCCCGCAGAGCTATTATGGAGGGCTGATACCTGTTACCTATCGTCAGAAACTCGACAATTTGACATGGTCGATCGGCGGCTCGATCGGTTATCAGACATTTACCGAAGATTCGAACGCCTTTTTCCCGCTCGATCCGGTGCTACAGGCGGAGCTCGTCAACATCCACTCGCTAAACCCGGCCATTCTCGCCTTCGTACCGGGGCAGACCGTAACCGGCGTCATCGGCGGCGTGCACGGCTCCGGCGAATACCAAATTTCCACCGGTCTTGCGATCGGAGGCAGCCTGAGCTTCCAACGCACCGCGAACTGGAACGAGGCGTCCGCCCTTGTCTATGCTCGTGTCATCTTTAACGGGAACCAATAATGGATACTGCACTGAAGGAATCGCTACAGTCTCATTATGCCCATCACTCCGCCGGCGCCAGATCGGTTCACTGGCGGCTTTTTTTGCGCCCGCTGGCTGAGCAGATCGATGCCGTAGCTGGGGTTACAGCGCGTGACGATCTGTTGCGGCGTGTCGGTCGCGGTATGGCTGCGCTTCTGCCGCTTCCGCCGGCGCGCACGCTCGGTGCGCTCGAAATGGAAATGAACGATGCGTTGGCCGAGAGCGGGTGGGGCAGCGTGCGGTTACTGCTCGACGAAGAAGCGCGGACGCTGCGCATCGTCCATGTCGGCCTGCCACGCATCGGCTCCGCAGGGACGCCGCCGGGCACGTGGCTTTCCTGTCTGCTGGAGGGGCTTTATACAGCCTGGATGGCCGCACAGCCTGGAAGTGACCCGAATCTTGCTGCGAAGATACAACAATTATCGGCGGGCGACACGATTGTGCTTGCTTACAAGCAGCACTAGATGCTTTACAGTGCAAATAAATATCGAACGCAACCCGGCAGCCGCGACAACGGCGGCTGCGTCTGCGGTTTTTCTCATTATTTTTAATATTGCCTTACAATAGCTTGACGCATCACAAAAATAGCGAGACGCGGCGATAGAGAACGGTTGACTTCAAACGTGATTTGTTTTCGTCTTATGCTATAAGGAGAGCAGTTTGGTTGCTAACGGAATTGATGAGTTAGAGACTATTGAAGGTTTTCGTTTCAACGATTAGGCGAAAAATGCGCTTCAATCTTTTTATTACGTGGTCGAAATATGCGCGTCGTTTCTGTGCCTTTGCATCACGTAGTCGTATCTTATTTGTAGAACGGTTTCCAGCATTAAGACATTGTTTGTTTTTTGAGAGGATCGTGAACGGGCGGATTGTCCCCTTGGCTAATTGCCAGAAACGCTTGAGGCCGATTATGCCCCGCTTTGTCCCGTTTCCTCTCTTCGGCCGCCGCCCCGTGCTGACGCTCGCAGGGCTTGTCGTGTTGGCCCCGTTTATCGGTCCGCGACTTTTTCAAAAATGGAGTAGCGCGGAAACGGTATTAGCGGCTGATGACTCACAAGACTCGCCGGCGCCGTCCAACTCGGATGAGACCTTGGCAAGCGGGCAAGCGGACCTTGCTCCGCAAGAGCCCACGGTCACCGATACCGGTTACACGGAATGGGTGGCTTTTCGCGAGCGATTCATTACCCCTGACGGCCGTGTGATCGATACCGGAAAAGGCGGTATCTCGCACAGCGAAGGCCAGGGGTATGGGCTGCTCTTTGCCGAAGCCTTCGGGGATGCGGAAACTTTTCGTCGCATCTATGAATGGACGACTTCGCATCTCCGGCGGGATGATAACGCGCTACACATGTGGCGCTACGATCCCGCCGCCGCCGATCCCGTCGCAGACCCGAACAACGCGACCGATGGCGATATCATGATTGCCGCCGCGTTAAGCCGTGCCGGGCGGCGTTGGCACCGCCCCGAACTGATCCGAGCAGCTCGTGCGATTGCGCACGACATCGATCGATTGCTGACGCGGCAGGTGGGGCAGCGCATGGTGCTGTTGCCGGGTCTGCGCGGCTTCGAGACGACGGATGCGGTCATCATCAATCCTTCCTATTATGCATTTCGTGCTTTGGCCGAAATCAATACCCTCATTTCCTCGGCACGCCTCCGCCGTGTGCAGACCGACGGGTATGCCCTGATCAAGGAAGGGCGTTTCGGGCGCTGGCAGCTGCCGCCGGATTGGCTTAGCATTTCCCGGCGCGACGGGACCCTTGCCCCGGCACCGCGCTGGCCGGCGCGGTTTTCCTACGATGCCATTCGCGTTCTCCTTTATTTGACCGAGGCAGGACTCACCGTGCCCGGGCTGCGCGCGTCCTTTACCGCTTATTGGAATGAAAAACCGGGTTTTCACCCGGCGTGGGTGGACCTTTGCACCGGCGAGATTGCGCCCTATCCGGCCTCTCCGGGTATTCAAGCCGTGGCCGACTTTTTCCTACGCGCAAACGGAGAACAGCTGGCCAGCGCTTCGGTGCCGCCTGCGGAGCTCCCGACTATCAATGCGCAGACAGATTATTACTCGGCTGCGCTTATCGTGCTAACATATCTTTCTTGGAGGGGTCTTTAAGCGCAGTACGAGGAGGATAAAGCGCAATGAGCACTGACAAAGACAACGATGTAACGCGCGCGGCGGTTTCGTTCGGCGCTCCTTCACTCGGTTATCGGAACTTCGGGCTGCGCGTCGGTACAGCCTCTGAGGACGAAACGTCAATGGCAGAAGTCTTCCCCCTTGTCGCGCGGGCTTTGCCCACAGCGGGACAGACCGGCGTGGCTTCGCCTGCAGCGCAACGCCAACCGACGGTTGCCCCCGAACTCTCCGCCTCTGCGACTGAGCCTCAGGCAAGCAGCCCAGTCGAACCGCGACTTGACCGCGAGCCAACGGGGGGATGGCAGACCCCGCCGGCTCCGCAAAAGGGGCCAGACCCCGCGGCCTTCACGAGCGAAGCGTCGCCAAGGTCCGAACACGCAATCCCGCGGGAACCGACATCTCCTTATTCGACAGCGGTTCCCCAATCGCGATCCAAGCATCACGACATGCCTTTAAGTGAAGTGTTTCGCCTTCTCGCCAAGCCTCCGGCTGCTTCGGGCTGGGATGAGCTGAGCGCGATGGCGCGCCTTTGACGGCCGTTGCTTCCGCGATCGCCGCCATCGTCGGGGCTCTCGCCGACATACTGCTTCGCCCGGATAGAACCGGCTATGGATTGGCCGTGATGCGTTATGAGGGTGACGCAATGGAGGGGGAAGGGAGGGAACTTCTCACCTCTGCGGCTGCCTCCGTCCGACGCCGTCCCGAAAGACTCAAGACTATCAGACCAGGCAATGCCTTGCTGTTGGGCGAGGCATCGCCCTGGACGAGGTTGCCGATGTGGCGCCAGGCGTCCTCGACGGTGCGCTTCCGGGCGGAGCGCATCCAGTGTTTGATCTTGGGGAAGGCCTGCGCGATCGGTTGAGGTCCGACGAATAGGGTGGCAGATCGGCCGGTACAACGCAAGGCGTGAGAAATCAGCGCGAGCAGCGCCGGACATCGTGCGCATGCTACGAGCGGTTCAATGACCCCCAAAAATCTCCGGATACTGACGGACTTGCTCTCTCAGGTCCTGATTGCCGCGGATGACGACCACCCGGTATCCGCGCCGTAGCAGTTCGTCCCGTAATCCGCGATCCCGGACGACGTGAGCACGCTCGTCTTGCGCTGCCCCATCGCAGAAGACACACACATTCGGCGTGAAGAAGAAATCGAAAGTGCAGTCTGGCTCGGCGATCGACTTTTGCGCCTCATCGGGCAGCCGGTAGCCGCCCTCGGCGAGCACATCCAGGAAGCGGCGCGCCAGCGCTGAGCGGGAGTCCGTCAATGAACGCAACCGGGCCAGATGGTCTTCCCGCGATCGGGGTGTGTTTCGCGGCTCGGTGCGGCTTGCGGCCAGAGCCAAGAGGAATTCCCGAATCGTGTAGCGGTTGAGAAACAGAGCTTCTCGCTGGTTCCCGAAGCTTAGGAGGCACTCGTAACACGCGGCGCGGCAGTCCGGCTTGCGGTCGTCGCCCTTCGCGTCGAAATGACAGACATCGAGGGCCGACCGGGCGGCTTGGGCCAACGCGTCGGGTTCTTGGACGAGTCTCTGAAGCACGCCGGCCCCACCTTCGGCCGCCTCGTAGAGAAGAATAGCCCGGTGCTCGCCCTCGCCGATCCACTCCGCCGCGAGCTCTGATTCTTCGAGCTGGAAAGCCTCCTCAAGGCCACGCTTGAGCGCATATAAGAGGCTTTTCTCGCGATCGGGCGTACCCTCCCACGCCGCGTCAATCACCCGAAGGCGCAGAAGGTTCTGAGTGGACTGGACGAAGAGCTTCACGCGCTCTAGGCGTCGCGGGCGCCTCTCTCGGCTCTTGTCACTTTCCTCCGAGGATAAAACCTCTCCGCTCTCGAAATCCACGAGGAATCCCGGTGCATTTGCGCTCCGCCAGCCGTGATTGACGCACAAAACCGTCGCGGCCGGCGCGTAGATCAGGCGCAAGGCCGGCGTGTCGTTCACCACCACATCGGCTTCCTGGATGCGGTAGCCTGCGGCCTCGGATGCATACTGGAAGCAGATCTCAAGCCTGTACCCCCGTCGTCGACGTTCCTCTTCGTCGGCGGTAATCCGGCCGCGCCGCTGCATCCGCACGTTCGGCATATCGAGCCCAAGAATGAGTGCGCTGTTCCCACCATCAAACCGCGTTTCGCAAACCGGGCAGAGATCGAGCTTCGGCTCCGAAAACGCCCCGCAGGTGTTGCATAGCCGCTTTTGGCTCTTGCGTTCGTCCAGCCCCCCCGGTGGCGCCTGGAAGGCAAACGATTCCCACTGCGCCCCTTCGTGATAAAGGAAATTCTGCGGAGCAAACTCGCGAATAGCCAGAAAGCGCGGCCGGGCGATGAACTCTCCCTCACCCCGCGGCAGCCAGGCGCGCACGGGAAGCGCCGGAAAATTATAGCCGGGCAGGAAACCTTCGCTGGCAAGATAGCGATAAGGGTAGAAATCGCTCTCCTCCCGCGTCACGCCCACTTGAAGAAGCAAGTTCAACTGCCGGCGGGCTTCCTCCTGCCGTGTTTTGGCCCTCTGCTGTTCTTCATGAGTCTTTGCCCGATCCTCTTCGCCGCGCGCTTCGTTCAGCTGGCGCTTTGCTGCCCGGTAAAGCTCCCGCCATCGCTCGAAGGCCCGGTCGAACGCGCGTGGTGCCTCCGCGAGAACCTGTTCGATCCAAAGTTCGGAGAACCACCCGCTCGAAGCGAGCCTCGCTTGGTCTGCGGCCAAGATCTTCTCGCGAACCCGCTCCAGAATTTCCACGCGACCTGCTTCGCTGAGCTGGATTTTCGCGACCACCTCCTCCCGAAGCGGAAGCTTGTCGTTATCGGTATCGATCACTTCCTCAACGGAATTGCCCAGTCTGAGATGGATATGAGCCAGCCAGACTGCGTGAATATGGGCGCGAAGTAAGGATTCATTGGCGAGATCGAGCCGGGGCGCACGCACGCTCCCGGCTACCATGTCCGCACGGCGTGAAAAGAAGTACTGGTCGTGGCTGTTGAGGGCGCCGCAGTAAGCCAGGATCAAGCCGGGCTTGCCTTGACGGCCGGCACGGCCGCTGCGCTGGGCGTAGTTGGCCGGCGTGGGCGGGACATTGCGCAGGTGCACGAGGTCCAGGTCCGCGATGTCCACACCCAATTCCATCGTGGGCGAGCATACGAGATACGGCAGCGGCCGCCCCAATTCGGCCGATTTCCCGCTCTCCTGCTCCCCCCAACGAAACCGGCGTTCGCGGCGTTCGCGCTCACCGGGCTGGACCACCTGGGCGGTGTGCTCGCGGGCTTCCAGAGCAGCGAGGCTCGCGGGTTGCACCTTGTAAAAGCTTTGGAAGAACGGATTGACGCCCCGGCGAAGTTGCGCATCGCCGGCTTGAGATGCGCGGCGGGAATACAGCGGATCCGGGGGCGGCGCCGATCCATCGCCGAGACACCAGCGCAGGCAGGCTGCGTCGAGCTGGTAGGACTTATGGCCGTCACCGGATTCGGTGCGAAAGAGGAATCCTTGCCGCACCAAGAGATCAAGAAGGCCGCCAAGAACCTCGCGATAAGCGGTCCCGAAGATGCTAAGCTTGGCTGTGAGAAACCGGCCGATCAAACTCCGCTCCGCGAGGCTAAAGCCCTTCAGCGGCTGGCCCGACGGGCCCGGGAGCACGAAACGCGTAGCCTGGCGGAGTTCGTTTGAGGCTGGGTCCAAGCCCCAGAACTCATTGAGATGGTGCGCCGACCGACGAGCGAGCCGCTGCTGAAACTCCTCCTCCAGAACCTGGGCCCGGATCGCCAGTTTCCGCCGGAATTGATCCAAGACGGCACGGAGAAAGCCCGCGCATTCCTCGGGCCGGCTCTTCGCGAACCACGGATGTATCGCTGCTAAATCTGGGCTCCTGCTCAGCTCTTCCAGGCCGACATACTCCACCCGCAAAAGCCCCACCTGCTCCAGGTTGGGATGGACCACGCGCCAGCCACGGCGCAGGTCTTCGTACAACCGGTATTCGGTAAGATCGGTGAAGAGTTTCCAGACTTCCCGCGCAGCGGGCGACTTCGGATCCAGTTCGGCGTTCTTGGCGATGTCGGCAATCCTGAGGCCCGAGGCTTCTACAACCTTTGCGGCGATAGCATCGAAGGTCAGTTCCTTGGCTTTTTCGAGTGACGCATAGAGAGCCGCCCGCAGGAGCATCACTTGCACGAAATCGTTGAAGTGCCCTGCCTGGAGCGAAGCGTCCTGACGGTTATCCGTGAAGGTCAAAAGCTTATTGCGCACCACCTGGGTCGCACCCGCGTGGCGCAAGAGCGAACTTGCCAGAATTGTCGTCGCGCTCGAACGGCCTTCGCTGGAGAGCGAGGCGAGCTTGACGAATTCACGTTCGCGCCCTGTGTAGTACTCCCCGCAGGCGAGGCATAGCGTAAACGGCTTCGGCTGCCACCACATCTTGCGCGCATGGCACTCGGCCCCGGTGGCCTCCGACCCATCCGGGCAGACCCAGACAGGCCGGGGTACCCGGTCCTTCCAGGTGGATGCGAGCCTGCCGTTCTTGCCGTACCACTCTGCCGGGAGCTGCTCGTCGGACCAGTCCTGCTCCCGCGGCGCCAGCATGAGATATCCTGCTTCGCTCTCTTCGTCTTCCTCGAGCTCGACACCAACGGGGTGGGGGTCATAGCGGCGAGCGCTCCGTACCACGTGATAGTAATCCTGGCCGCACTGCCGACAGAATTTGACCGGAAAGAACAGCTTCCCCTCGCCCGCCTGAAGCTGGCCATCCAGCGAGAACTCGCGTTGCTCGGCATCCTCTAGGGTGGCATAGAGGGTCCGGCCTTGGCTGATGAACTGATGGAGCTTGAACGCCGGAACGTAATGGCCGCCCCCTTTCGGGAGTTCGCTTCCCTGAACGAGCGTCTCGCGCAGTCTTTCTAAACAATGCGCGGGAGCAACCCCCGTGAGTTCCGACAGTCTCCCCGCGACTTCGGAAAGCGATCGCGGGACACGTCTCTTGAGACCGCCCTCGGCATCTTCCCAACCCAGTTCGCGCTCCATCCAGCGCACCAGCGGATGGCGGCGGAATGCAGCCGGATCCTTGGAGGGTAACGGAGCCGAGAGCGCCGCTTTCAACTCTTCAGGGGACGGATATTCCCCTTCGGTAAAGGGCGCGAGCGTTTCTTCGATCACTTGCTCGGGGGTGAAGCCGTGCCCGAAGAAACGCGTGGCGAAATCGGCCACAACCCGCCGCCGTTCGAGGGCGCTTGCCCCCGGCTGCGCGACCATGGTGGCACTGGTGCCGATATGCACGAGATCGTCGGCGGCGCAGCGCTCTTTAATCCGACGCACCAGCATCGCCACGTCTGCTCCTTGGCGCCCCCGATAGGTGTGCAACTCATCGAAGACAAGAAACCGCAGCCCGTCATCGACGCGATCGAGGAAGCGCCGATCCTCGGGTCGCACAAGGAGCAGCTCGGCCATGACATAGTTCGTGAGGAGCACCTGCGGCGGTTGGTTCCGCATCATCTCCCGTTCCGCATCGGTCGTCTCGCCCGTATACTTGGCGAAGCGCACCGGAAAAGACTCGCCGAAATGTTGCTCGTAGCGCTGTTGGAGCGCGGTCAGGGCCTGATGCTGCGAGTTGACCAACGCATTCATGGGATAGACCACCAGGGCAAAGGTGCGCGCGCCGGTGTCGGGCATCCGCATGAGGCTGTCGATGATCGGGAGGAAATAGCAGAGACTCTTGCCCGAGCCGGTGCCCGAGGTGACTACGAAGCTCTCCCCGGCAAGGGCTTTGCGGATAGCGTCCTCCTGGTGGCGATACAGGCGAAACGGCTTTCCCTCAGGGTGACGGAAGATTTTTGCGGTCTGCTGCGTGATCAGGCCGTCTTGGGCAAGCTCGTTCACCGTCGCGCCCGGCGCATAAGCGGGGCTGAGTTGCACCAGCGGCTCCGGCCATAAGTGGTTTTCCTCCGCCAGTGCCCGATCGACGAATTCCTGTGCCCGCGCGTCGGCGATCAAGAGGAACGAGCGCACGAAATCGCTGTAATCTTTCAGAACCCTCTCACGCAGATCGAAAATCGTGCTCATGGGGTTGTCTGTAGCCTCTTGCTGCGCTCGGCCTGTTGCATGGCGTCGTAGCATGCGAGAGTAAGGCGGGCGGTGCGGTATTCGCCATAGCGCCGGATTTCGTTGTCTTTCAGCACGCGAAATGTTTCCGAGGGATAATCGGAGCCCTTCACGTCCGATGGGTCGAGGATATAGCGGAGTTCGTCGCGGGTGAGGCCGTAGAGGCGCGCGTAGTAGGCATCGAGCTCGGCGCGGAGCCAAGCGCGGCGGTCGGGATCCCAGGCGAAAGGCGGACCGTCGTAGCCCAGATCCTTGGCGAAGGGCTTCATCGCCGGGCTGGTATAAATAAGTTCGAGCACCCGAGGGATAATGAAATCTAGGTCCTCTTGGTCGTAGGCGGAGGGCGGCAGGACAGGGAACTGCTTGAGATAAAAGTAGGTCAGCGACGTTCCTCCAACTTTTTGCCGTGCTACGTAGTCCAAAACCAGAGCGCTGAAGTTGGCCGGTAAAGCCGCAGCAAGTGACGGTTTGTGCGCGGTCATGAACAACGGGATTTTATGATTGACCCCCACCCTAGGCACTGCCGCCGCGATCACCGTGCGCTCGTTTGTCGCGTTGGTAATATCCCTCCAACCCATCAGCCAGCCGCGCGTCCAGCCTTTGGCGCGGAGCCGATCCTCCACCTCCCGCTGCGGCACCCAATAGCGGGGGTTTGGCTCGAAATCCTCCCGTTTCTTTTCCTGCTCGGTCACGTCGCGGGAGGTTTCTCCGTCGGTCTCGTAGGTCGCCCAGCGATGATCGAACTGGTGGATCATCTTCGCTTCGTAGAGCGGCACCCAAATCTGTCCTGACGGCTCGACCCAGTTCACGCCTTCACGCCGTGCGCCCGTCGCCTCGAGTTGCGCCGCACTGCGGAACCGCCCGCTGTCATTCGACATATGAAACATAGCCATAAAGCTGATGCCCCAGGGGTTGCCGTCCTTGCCCTTGCTTTCATCGACCAGCACCGGCACGCGGGCGTTGATCTTTTTGGTGAGCTCCGCATCGGCCTGGGAGCGAAACACCGGCGCGGTGCGCGTGTTGGGGTTGATGCGGAGGATGTCTTCCGGAGAGAGCATGAAGCGCCGACGGCTATCGGCGAGTTGCTTGACGTTGGTGGCAAAGAAAACAAAGTCGGCCTGTGGGATATCGGTGCCCAATGTCAGCAGGCAGAACTTCATGCGGCTGTCCACCGCCTGGAATAACGGCTTCCTATTTTCGAAATCGAACAAACTCGCAAGCCGTCGCTCGGTCGAGACGAACTCAAAAAATGCTTTGGTGGAATTGTCGGTGGCAATTCCCGTCGGGACAATAAATCCCGCGCGGCCGTGCGGATTGATGAGATTCAAGAACGTTTCGGCGAACACCGCATAGGTGTTGACGTCGCCGGTGCCGGTGAGCGGGTAGCGGCCGCCGGTGCGGATGAACTGGCTGGCGGCTTCGGCCCCCCGCTTCGCCTCTTCGAAGGCCAGCAGCAGTGCCTTTTCGTCCGGGCGTGCGTCTGAACGCCCAAGATCCTTGATCAACTTGTCACGCGCTGCCTTATTGGCTGCCCGCGCGATATCGCGGCTGCGGCTAGCGAAAAACTCCTGTTCCTGTAATTTTATCCGCTCCCATGGCGGGTTGCCGAGCACGACATCGAATCCTCCCTTCTCCATGATTTCCGGAAAAGCGAGATGCCAGTGGAAGAAACGATGCTGGGCGGCCAATTCCGCGGCATACGCGATCACCCCCGGGCGCGAAGTCTGTTCTTCCGCGAGGGAGAGGAGGTCTTCCGTGACCGGCACTTTTTCCGCGGTGGCGCGAGTCTTGGGCGCAAAGAAGGCGGCCGTAAAGAGATCCGCGCGGTACTTTTCGCGCACGTAGTGGGGATCTTGGTGCAGGCGCTGCCAGCGCTCGCGCTTGGCCGCGATGTCGGCAAGGCTCTCTTCCGGCATATCGTTGAGCGATACCGCGAGCGCCCGGTCGCGTAAGGCTGCCTCGCGATCGAGCAGATCGCCTTGGCGGACGCGGTCCTCGGCGTCGCGGTTCCGTTTCTTGAGAGCGTTGCAAATCTCCTTATCGTCGCCGGTCAAGGGTTTATAAGCCTCATCCGGGATGGGTTTTGCCAGAATCTTGGGATCGAGGACGCCCACCAGGCTGTCGCCGCATTGAATGTGATGGTTAAGGAAGGTGAGCGGCTTGCTGGGCTCAACGGTCTCGATCCAAAGCGCGACCTTGGCAAGCTCGACGGCAAGGGGGTTTTTGTCCACGCCATAGATGCACCGCGCAACCACTTCGCGGATCGCTTCGCGCACCCGCTCGGGGGCGGGTTCGGCTTCGCCGGTGCGGATTTTGGCAAGCTCCTTGCCGAGACGGCGCGCGGCGGCGAGCAGAAAGTGGCCGGAACCGCAAGCGGGATCGAGGACACGCAGGGAGAGGATCGCCTGCGCCTTTTCTTCGCCACTCTTCGCGTGCTTCAGCCGCTCCTCCAAAACCGGTTCCAATGCCGAGCGGATGAGTTCGGCCACGAGTTCGGGCGGCGTGTAGTACGAGCCCGTGGATTTGCGCTCGGAGCCGGAAGCCAGCTTAAACCGCGGCACATTGTTCGGCTCGTGTGGTTCTTCAATCTGCGCGTGATGATCGAGCAGGCTTTCGTAGACCGAACCGAGCTCTTCGACATCCAAAGCGGCGTAGTTGACGCGCCGCGGCGGCTGGGATTGGCTTTCTTGATAATACGTCAGGTGCCGGAAGGCCTCGAGCAGGTCCCGGTTCGCGATCGTACAGTGATCGAACGCGATCGGCGCGAAGAGCTCGCTGTTGAGGGGGGTGGCGCCCAAGCATCGAGCCAGCTTCTCGTCCGAGAGCGCTTTCCAGAGCACCTGCAGGCTGCACCAGAGGTCGTCGTAGTCGGTGTAGGCGCTGCGGCGGTCGAGCAGTTGCCGCAGCCGAGCCACGCCATAGTGTTCGCGATAGAGTGGGTCGGGGCTCACCAGGCCCCGATCCTCGGACACCAAGAGGAACAGGAAACGGTAAACGAGGTGCAGGAGCTGTCGGTAGAGTTCCTCCGCCGGCAAACGCTCGGGTTCACTGCCGCTCGGCAAGACCTGCGCGCGGAGCTTCTGGTTTTTGGGGTGTGCCAGAAAGCCTTCGGCAAGCTGCGTGAGACATTTTTCCACACCGTCGCGAAGGCCCTCGCGCACGCGCCCGCCTTGCTCAAGCGCGTGCCGATGGTACCGCTCCAGAAGGCAGTCGCCGGCATCGTTTGCCGTGCGCGGCAGGCGCGAGCGGTGAAGCAAACGGTAGAGGACCGAGAAATCGGGAAAGAGTTGCTCCTCGAGGATCTGCCGCAGGTCGAACTCGACATAGGCTTGACGGCGGATGTAGGTGCTGTTCCGCAGCAGCCGGATGGTCAGACCGTTGGTGACGATGCCCCAGAGTTGTTCGCTGCGGTTGAGGTATTCTTGGACGAGGGAGTGCGGGGCGAGCCTGGGCCGCCCGGTGGGCGCGAGGCGCCCCAGCTCTTGCTGGGCGCCGACGATGTGCACCGGCGGGGCGTCTTCGGCGTCTCCTGCCCGGTGGGAGATGGCGAATGTCGCGCCATCCACCACGTAGGCCCGCGTGTTATAGAAAAGCTTGTAATCCAGGAAACTGAGGAAGGGGATCATCCACGCATCGCGCGTGACCGAGGTGGCTTGGTCGGCGTCGGGCAGACGCTCCCGCCGATGCTGGAACACCTGCCATTGGGCGCGGGCGTCGGCAAACACGCCGGCGATTTCATCGGTGAGCGTTCGTCGGCCAGCGAGGCCGAAATCGCCCGGATTTTGGCCCTCGAGCTCCCCCGCCAAGAGCTGGTCCAAAGTGTCCGGCCCGAGCAGGCCGCCTTCGATCCGGATCGCAGGAAACACGCTTACACCCGCAGCATCGGTTGCAGAACGAGAATTCCCAGAAGATCAGGCGGCAACTGCGGCTTCACCTTGAGCTCCCGCACGCGCAACGCGACACTCCGCCGAATGCGCTTGTGGGCCTCCGTAAGCTCCTCGGCGCGTTCAACCTGTCGGCCGCGTATGTGTCTTTGGATCGCGTTTTGCGTCCCCCATACGCCGTCGGGGGTGGCCCAGTCACCCAATTGCGCCAACGCGTGTCGGATCAACTCGCGCTTCTCCTCCAGCGGGATATTTGCATCCGGCCTCGCCTCGGTGAGCAGCCGGAGCGCCTCGTTTTCATCGAGCCATGCGATGTCGCTTGCCCGGCCCCCGCGATAGCCCATCACCAGCACTTCTTCGGAAAGGAGCGGTCTCGTCTCCGGCTGCTCGGTTAGATAACGCACGCGCAGCAGGAGAATTTTGGTCAGCTCCGCGACCGCGCGCGTGCGCAGCACGCCGCAGCGCGAGGCGGTGGCACCGCTGGAGCGCGTCAGCGCTTCTTCGAAAAGGAAACGCGCAAGAGCCGTGACGAACCGGTGGTTCCGGCCGAGGTACTCGGCCGCTTCCGGCGTGGGGGACTGGAAGCTCACCAGCCAGTGGCTGTTCTTGATGGCGGGTAGGGCGAGGCGGACGGGCTCCGGCATCGTTTTCCGTATCTCGGCCGACACGGCGATGCGAAACACGCCGGGACGACGGTCCGGGCTGACGGGCAAGCCGAGGCGTTGGGCCGCCGCCAAGACGAACTCGCGGACGGCGTCCGGATCGCCGAGCACCGCGTCGGTGGCTTCGAGTTCGCGCTGGACTTCTTCGGGTTTCAAGGCCCGCTGGGCAAATTTGGTGCGGTTGGTGCGCTCGCGCTCGGCATCGCGCTCCCAGCGTTGGTGCAGGTTTTCTACTTCCGGCAAATTGAGGTCGAGCGAGAGCTGTTGCGCCACGCCGCGCCGCCCCTTGAGGAACAGCGCCTCCAGCACCGCCTGTGTCACGCTCTCGCCTTCTTCGGGCACCGGCAGGTAGGTGCCCAGCGTCCGGTGGACTTCGCGTGCCTTGTCCAGGAGCACCTCGATCACGGCGCCATCCACGGGGTTGTCGCGCCCGAAAAACCGCACTGTCTTGACCCGCTTGGCTTGCTGCCCGAAGCGATCCACGCGCCCTTCCCGCTGCTCCAGGCGGTTCGGGTTCCAAGGCAGGTCGTAGTGGACGACCGCCGTGAATTTTTCCTGCAGGTTCACCCCTTCGGAGAGGCAATCGGTCGCCACCAACACCCGCGGACGCTCGGCATTGATCGCTTCGATCTTGGCCTGGCGCGCGTCATCGGCCAGCCGACCCGTCACGCAGACCACCTGCGTTTCCTGCGAGAGAGTCTCTCGGAGATGATTGGCCAGGTATTCGGCCGTGGCCACATAGCGGCACCAAAGAATGGGGTAGAAACCCTCCGCAAGAAGTTGCTGCACAACCGCGCTGGCCCGGGCGAGCTTCGTGTCGTGCTCCGGACCGTGAAGCGTCTCCGCCAGCCGCTTGAGTTCAGCGAGCTGACGGCGTTCGGTGTCGGCGAATGTTGCCGCCGCCGCTTCAAGAGGCGGCACCGGTGATTCGTCATCGGTGCGATCGTCCGCCGATTCAAACACGAAAGGGCGAAACTCGGACTCGTCCTCGTCCGCCAAGACCCCGCCGGCCCGTTTCCCGAGTGCCGCCACCGCGGCCGCCGGACTTGACATCACGCAGCGCATAAGGGCGAGCGCGCCCCAGTAACGCACGCGTCGTTTGCGCTGTTCCAAGCGCTCTCCCGTGCGGACAATTTCGGAGCAAAAGTCGTAAGTTTGCTCGAAAAGTTTCCGGTAGGAGTGCGAGAGCGCGTAGGTCTCATCCACCGGCTCCCGCTCGGGGAAACAATGCGCGGCTTCCCATCCGCGCTCGATATCCTTCCGCGTGCGCTGGACGAAATGGCGGGCGAGCTCATCGCGCTGCTCTTCGGAGAGATCGGCAACATTCCACGCGGCGAACTCCGGCCGCAGCAACCCGAGCAGCGAGCGAAAGGTGCCCTCGATACCGGAGTGCGGCGTGGCGGTGAGAAGGATCAGGTGGCGCGCGGGATCCTTGGCGGCCACCTTGCGGAGAAGCGCGTGCCGTTCCTGCTGGGCCGAACCCGGCGCCTCGGCGGCGCCGTGCACCTCATCCACAATGACGAGCTCGGGGCAGAAGTGAAGGAATTGGTGACGGTTGCGTTCGGTCTTGACGAAGTCAATGCTCGCCACCTGTACTGGGAAGTATGCGTAGATGCTGTCTCTCCCGACCGGGACTTGGCGCTCGAGTTGGCCAACCGTTCCGGAGCGTATGACCACCGGATCCAGATTGAACTTCTCGGCGAGCTCCTTTGCCCACTGCTCGCATAAATAGGGTGGACACAGCACGCAGAAGCGGCTGATCTCACCGCGATCGAGCATTTCGCGCGCGATCAAAAGCGCTTCGATGGTTTTGCCCACGCCCACATCGTCGGCGATGAACAGACGCACCGGATTCAGCCGAAGGGCCATCAGCAGCGGCACGAACTGATAGACTCGCGGACGAATGGAGATCCGCCCTAGAGAGCGGAACGGTGTCGCCCCTTCGCGCAGCGTCAGGCGCGCTGCCTGCCAAAGAAGATGCGCACTGGCGGCGTCCGAGACATCCGCGACCGTCGGCAGCGGAAACGATGCGGGCGCGATTTGCTCGGACGGAAGGTCGTTGCTCACCAGATCGGCGAGGGCTCTGTGGACCTGCACCACCTCGTCTTCGGTGCCGGTTAGGGGACGGAGGGCCCAGATATCATCCGTCTGCCCCGGCAACAGGACCCATTCTCGATTACGGCAGCGAACGATGGAACCGGGGTTGAGTGACGTTGCCATCATCGCGTTCGGCATGCCGGGCCTTGATTAGGATTTGTGCTTGACGGAGAATCTTAGACTATAATTGAATTGCTTTCATTGGCAAACTTCGTTATCGAATTCCTGAGACGCTGGGGGGAGGGCGCCGGCGGACCATCTCGCCCGAGGTTGAGCACGGGCGCATCTGGGCCACGAAGTATCGTACTGCCTTGGCCGGCTTCGGCGGTGCGGGGGATGGTTTAGCCCGGATCTTTCTTCTTCGGTGCCTCCTCAACGCTGCGCTTTTCCGCTGCGAGCAAGGCGCGTTTGCGTTCCACGCCCCATCGATACCCCGCAAGCCCTCCGTCGGACCGCACCGCACGATGGCAGGGGATAAAGAGTGCGATGGCGTTGCTGGCACACGCCCGCGCCACGGCGCGGACCGCATTCGGCTGGCCGAGTGCGGCGGCGATATCGGCGTAGCTGACAGTCTGCCCGGGCGGGATTTTTCGGAGCGCCTGCCAAACGCGCGCCTGTTTGCAAGACCCAAAAAATCCGGTTCAGAAACCGCCGGGCATCCACCCCCGAACGCCGCACGGCTTGTTCGGCAGCAACGGCGCAATCACACCCCATTCAAAATCCGTCAGCTCATATCTCTGCATGATCAAGCCTCCCAAACGAAAAGCTTGAATCACACCTCCGTTCCTGCGGGAATCCCTTTATTGCCACTTCTAAAAAAACCGCTTCGGATCAACTCTTTTTCGGCTTGTTTACGTATGGCCGAATAATTGATCCGATATGGATAAAATAGTCGATACCGGCCCACGCGGTCTTGATACATTTTTATCGCCGCCCTGCCGGCTGTGTCCGCATCGTCCGATTTGAAGACAAGAGCGGTCTCACCCGAGGGCGGCCGCAAACAACTTGGGTGATCAGTGCCGACTTGCTCTCGGTTGGCTGCGATGAGCTCGTGGGAGGATTTAGAAATGCTGTACGTTGCAAAAGAAACCGCACTTTTAGACTGTCGGATGATAACGGTATGAGCCGGCTCTCAGGGCGTGTAGCTATTGTCACCGGCGCGGCACAGGGGATAGGCGAAGGCATCGTGCGGCGCCTGGCGGTAGAGGGTGCTCAGGTTGTAGTCGCGGATCTGAATGCGGCAAAGGCCGAGGCCGTCGCAAGCTCGTTACGGACCGACGGATATCGGGCAATCGCGGTCGCGGTGGATGTGGCTGACCGCCGGCAAGTTAAAGCAATGATCGCCGAAACCGTCGTGGCATTCGGCCATATCGACATCATGTTCAACAACGCTGGCTTCAACAAGCCTCTGCCCTTCTTCGATGTTGACGAAGAAAATTTCAATGCGATCATGCGCGTCAACGCTCTTGCTGTGCTGATCGGCATGCAAGAGGCTGCCAGGCAGATGATCGCCCAAGGGCATGGAGGCAAAATCATCAACACCGCCTCGATCGCTGGACGGCAGGGTTATCCGGAATTCGCGCCTTACTGCGCCAGCAAGGCTGCGGTCATTTCGCTGACGCAGGCCGGCGCGCGCGAACTCGCTAAATACAAGATTACCGTTAACGCTTTCGCACCCGGGGTGGTGGTGACACCGCTTTGGGACGGGCTAGAGCAAGATATGATCGACAAGGGCGTGATCCGTCAGAAGGGCGAATTCATCGAAAGTTTCTCATCAAGCATTCTGATCGGTCATCCTTCAAAGCCCGAAGATCTTGGTGGCACGGCGGCTTTCCTGGCGTCATCGGACTCCGATTGCATCACCGGTCAAGTCATCATGGCGGATGGTGGCATGGTTTTGATTTGAAGGAATCGCATGGCAAGAGAGTTATCCAAACTGGACAAGAGGGGCCCTCTCCAATGGCAAGGACGCGTTTTTTGGATGCTGCGATGCGCCTTTTAGACTGCAAACGTTCTGCCAACCTCACAAGAGAACGGTTGAGGAAGTGTTTTGTATTCAGGAGCGATCCGTTGGTTGGATGAGCCCATGACTCCTTTCGGCCACAAAGCATGAGGCTGTGGCACACCTTAAATATCACTTCCTGGGTCGTCGCAAACACAAGGCTGGCAACATGAGCAATGATCAGGTTGCACTAATTGTCGGGGCAACAGGACTTTCCGGCAGTTATGCGGGGCGTTATCTGAAGCAGCAGGGTTGGCAGGTCGTCACCCTCTCGCGCGGTGCGGTTGATATACCGTGGTCCCATCGCCACATCGCAGTCAATCTCGAAGACGCGACGGCAACGAAAGCTGCGCTGGCAGCAGCGCGGGATGTGACGCACGTGTTTTACTGCACTTGGTCACGCCAGGCTAACGAAGTAGAAAACGTCCGCGTAAATGCGGCGATGATCAAAAACCTATTCACCGGCCTCGCCGGTGCGCCGCTCCGCCACGCGGCACTGGTGACGGGGCTGAAACACTATCTGGGATCGTTCGACGATTACGCTAAGGTCAAACCCTATACGCCGTTTTTAGAAAACAGCCCGCGCTTACCGGGGCCAAATTTCTACTACGCTCAGGAGGACGTGCTGTTTGAGGCGGCGGCACAGCGCGGTTTCACTTGGTCGGTCCATCGGCCGCACACGTTGATCGGATTTGTTATCGGCAATGCCATGAACATGGCCGTGACGTTGGCAGTCTATGCTTCTATTTGCAAACATACCGGCCGCCCATTTGTGTTTCCCGGCTCTCCGGAACAGTACCACGCAGTGACCGATGTGACCGATGCCCGCATGCTGGCAAAACAATTGTACTGGGCGGCTACCACACCTGAGGCCGCCAACGTGCCGTTCAACGTGGTCAATGGAGACTTATTTCGTTGGACGTGGTTGTGGCAGCAGATTGCGGATTATTTCGGCCTGGCAGTCGGCGATTATCCCGGCCATCCCACGCCGCTCGAGAAGCAAATGGTTGAAGCACCGGCAATCTGGGCCGAAATTGTAGCGAAGCATGGGCTGCAGGACATTTCTGTAGACCGCCTTGCCTCATGGTGGCACAGCGATGCTGATCTTGGCCGCACGCTGGAATGCTTCACCGATATGACAAATAGCCGCACAAGAGGCTTCACGGCCTATCAACAGACCACCCGCAGCTTCTTCGACGTCTTCGACGAGTTGCGGGCAAAACGGATTATCCCCGCGTGACAACCGCAAGGAATTTTTCCGATGCACTACGTTATCCACTGTCTTGATCACCCTAATTCCGTCGAGAAGCGGCTTGCGCATTACGACGCGCACAGGGCTTACCTGGCGGGTGCAAAAATCAAAACCTTAATTTCCGGCCCGCTTCTCGCCGATGATGAAAAAACCATGATCGGCAGTTGCTTTCTCGTGGAAGCCGAGAATTTGGCCGAGGTGGAAGCGTTTAACCGCAACGATCCATTCTACGCCATCGGGCTTTGGCAAACCATCTCCATTCATCCGTTTCACAAGCGCGTGGACAACCGGTGAGAGAAGAACCTGTGCGTGTTGCCCTGATCGGCATGGGCTGGTGGGGCAGAAAAATGTTATCTGTGCTCGACACCGTGCCGCACGAGATTCGCGTGGTGCGAGCGGTCGAGCCCAACGTGAGTGCGGTACGTGCATTGTGTGCTTCGCGCGGCGTGGCGCTTACGGCGGATTATGCCGACGCGCTGAGCGACCCCCAGGTTGAAGCGGTGATACTGGCGACGCCGCATGCGTTGCACGAGGCCCAGATCGCCGCGGCTGTGACAGCGGGCAAGCATGTGTTTTGCGAAAAACCACTCGCGCTGACCAAAGCGGGGGCAGAGCGTGCCGTAGCGTTGTGCCGCGAAGCAGGGCTTGTTCTCGGCATGGGGCATGAGCGCCGATGGGAGCCGCCGATTGCTGACCTCATGGCCAAAGCCGATGCCGGCGTGCTGGGACGCATCCATCAGATTGAGGCGAATTTCAGCCACGACAAGTTTCTCACACTCAATCGCGACAATTGGCGGTTGAACGCCGAGCACGCGCCAGCCGGCGGGATGACGGCAACGGGCATCCACCTACTCGATCTCTCGGTTCGCTTGCTGGGCCCCGCGGAGAGCGTGTGGTGTATCTGCGAGCGATTGTCATCGGATTTGCCGCAAGGCGATACGGTGGCGGCGTTCATAAAATTCCGGCATGGAGGCACGGCTTATGTGTCCGCTTCGCTCGCCAATCCGTTCATCTCACGCTTCGCTGTTTTCGGCGCGAGGGGCTGGGTGGATATACGCGACAAAGCCCATGTCGAAGCGCCGGACGGCTGGATCGTCACTTCGGCGATTACGGGCGGTCCGACCAGAACGGTTGAGGTACCCCCGGCGGAGCCGGTGAAAGACAATCTGGTGGCTTTTGCGCGCGCGATCCGAGGTGTCGAGCCGTACCCAATTACGGCCGATCATCTCATCAACACCATCGCGTTACTGGAGGCGGTGTTCGTCTCCGCACGCAGCGGCAAAATCGAACCCGTCGCCTAACCGGTCACTGCAGTCTGAGGAGGAGTTCATGAAAACGCTGATTTTCGATGCGCCTAACAAACCGGTCGTAACCCAGGTGCAAATGCCCAAGATGACGGCAAACGACGTGCTGATTCGCTCGCGCCGCGTCGGCATTTGCCATTCGGATTACGAATTGCTGGCCGGGCGCTACATCATCCCGATCTCCTACCCGGTCACGCCCGGCCATGAATGGGTGGGCGAGGTGGTTGATGTGGGCGCCAATGTCAAAGGGTTTGCGCCCGGTGATAGGGTAGTCGGTGAATGCGTGATTCGCACGCCGGAGCGGATTCACCATTTCGGCTTCTCGATGGACGGAGCCGATCGCGAGTATTTCACCGCTCGCCCAGAATGGTTGCACAAACTGCCCGATGCGGTGGACGATGCCAAAGGCGCAATGATCGAACCTTTCACCTGTGGCTACTACGCGGTGATGCGCCATGGCGGCGTGAATGCGGCCGATACCGTGGTCGTCTCCGGCGGCGGCACTATCGGGTTGGTGACGGCGGCGGCGGCGATTGGCATGGGCGCGCGTGTCATCGTGGTTGATCCCGTGCCCCTGCGCCGTGAGATTGCTCAACGGCTGGGTGCAGAGGCAACGGTTGATCCTACGGCCGGCGATCCTGTTGAAGCGGTACAGGAGCTGACCAAGGGTGGTGCTGATCTCGTGGTGGAATGCGCCGGTCATGCCGCTTCGTTGGCCAATGTGTTCGACTACGCACGCCCCGAGGGCAAAATCTCGATGGTCGGTATTAATATCGGCCAAAAGATTCCGGTGGAGTTGGGCAAAATCCAGATCAAGAACTTGTCGGTAAAAGGCTGCATTGGCTCGCCGGGCGTCTGGCCCGCCGCGATCCGTTTCTTGGAACGAACCCAGATCGACCTTTCGCCGATTCAAACCCATAGTTTCCCGATTGATCAGGCTCTGACTGCATTGGAAGTCGGCAAGGATCTCCAGAAGGCGGTGAAGGTTACGCTAGAAATCGCGTAAGTGCGTTGCCGCGAGCGGGCGGACGTCCAAGGAATGAGGAGATGAACCTAACCGCAGACAAACCGATCGCTATCCCCGTGCCGCTTCGCCCGGGTGCGCTGCCGCTTGCGCGGGGATTTGTGACGATCGTCGTCTCGACACTGGCGCTCCTGGTGGTGTGCGCTCTCGTGACACCCTCTGCGATCGCACCGGGGGCGCTGGCGGGAAGCCTGCCGTTCGCAGCGGTGCTGGCGATTGTGGGGCTAGCACAGATGCTGGTGGTGCAGCAGGGTGGTTTTGACCTGTCGGTTGCCGGTGGTGTCTCGCTCGCGGTGGTGATCGCAACGCATGTCCCAGCGGGCGAAAACGCTGCGCTGCCGGGAGCAATCCTGATGGCGCTCGGCTGCGCGTTGGCGGCCGGCGTGTTGAACGGCATTCTGGTGGGCGTGCTGCGATTGAACGCTATCGTCGCCACCATCGGCATGAATGCCTTAATTTACGGTGGGGTCTTTGCCGTCTCGGGCGGTGTGCCGAGGACCACCACATCGCTTTTGGCAGCGATTGCCGGGGGCGAAACGTTCGGCATTGCCAATGCGGTGTGGTTCGCGCTGGCGATTCTGATTGTGGTCTGCTTCGTGTTGAAAAAGACCGTGATCGGCCGCCGCTTCGAGGCTATTGGTGCAAATCCGCGGGCAGCGCGCGCCGTTGGCCTACGGGTGCGGCTGCACCAAACCATGGCCTATGTTTGCGCGCAGATTCTCTATTGCATTGCCGGTTTGCTGATCGCGGGGATCACGCGCGAACCCACAGCCTTTCAGGGCGACCCGTTGCTGCTGCCTTCCGTCGCGGTGGTGGTGTTGGGCGGAACATCGTTGCTTGGCGGACGAGGCTTTCCGATTTCAACCGCCATTGCTGCGTTCTTTTTGAATCAACTGAGCCAGTTTGCACTCGCCATCGGCGTGCCGTACTCGGCCCAAACCATCATTCAGGCCTTCGCGCTTGGCTTAGGCATTGCCGTCTATTCGTTACGGCGGCCCCGGCGCGTCACAAAAGGCGCAGAGCCGATAAAACCATTCGAAAAACAACCAGACACAGAGGAGAACAAGAATGAAGCGATTGTTCCGTAGCGGCGTCATGGCGCTGACCGCTGCTGCTGTTGCCCTTGCCTTTAGCAGTACTGCCCGAGCTGAGGTACCCTCGTGGTGTGGGCCAAAAAAAGCGACACTTGCCCTACTCGACGGCTTCGGCGGCAACAGTTGGCGGCTGGTAACCGCCGCTTCGGGCAAACAAGAAGCCTCGCTCTGCCCTAGCATTACGCGGTTTGAGTATGCCGATGGTCAGGGCAACACCCAGAAGGCGATTTCCGACATCAAAAGCATGGCCGCACGCGGCATCGACGCACTGGTGGTGTTTGGCGATGCCGGTCCGGCGGTACTGCCGGCGCTTACCGAAGTCTATAAGGCGGGCAAAGTTGTCGTGCCGTATCGCGTCGATGTGGGCGGCAAAGCCGGTCGCAACTACACGGTTTTCATCGGTTCTTCGTTCAAGAATGACGGTGAGAATTGGGGCAAATGGATCAAGGCCATCCTGCCCAACGGCGGCAATCTGCTGTTTTTGAGCGGTCCGGCCGGCAACAGCCAGGGCCTTGATGAGTTGGCGGGCCTCAAGTCGGTGCTGGACGACAAATATAAATTCCTCAACCCGGCGCCGTTCGACGTGACAAACTGGGATCCTTCGCTCACCCAGCAGGTATTAACGGCCGAGATTGCCAAAAACCCGAAAATCGACGTGATCGTTTCCGATTTCGGGCCATCTTTGGTTGGCGCGCTCCCGGTGTTCAAGAAGTTCAATCGTTCAATCCCGGCGCTCGCTACTTCCGACGGCAATTCTCTGGGCTGCTTCTGGATCGACAACCACAAGGAAAATCCTGATTTCAAGCTGTTCACTGTGGCAACCGGTAACGACAACGTTCGCTTGGCGATCGACTGGGCGGTGGCCGAGGTAACCGGCGGCAAATTGCCCTCGGAGCAGATTTTCAAAGCGCCGGTATTTGAAAATTCGGTAACGGGCCAACCGCATCCCGTGCAGTGTCGCCGTGACCTGCCCGGTGCCATCTATCTTTCGGCGAAACTATCGCCTGAAGAACAAGCTAAGGCCGTGAACAAGTAACACGCGAACCCTTAACGGCCCCGGCGGGTGCGCTCGCGCGGGGCCGTGTTGCTGATTGTGGCACAATGGATCATCACGATATGCGCAGCCCGGCGGCGACGATGGAACATCAGACCGTGAAGGCGGGCTCTGCCGTCCCCGTCGCTTCGGCACCGACCTTGATACGCCTGAGGGGCATTTCGAAATCCTATGCCGGCGTTCCGGCGCTGTCGGATGTCAGCGTCACGTTTCAGGCCGGCGAAGTACATGCAATCCTTGGCGAGAACGGCGCCGGCAAGTCTACGCTGATGAACATCATCGCCGGTGCGCAACAGCCGGATGCGGGGGAGATAGAATTCGCCGGCCGCCGTGTTGTCTCGATGACGCCGGAAACCGCTGCGGCTTTGGGTATTGCGATCTCCTACCAGCATCCGGCCGTGTTGGATGACCTCTCGGTGATGGAGAATTTGCGTGTCGCGCTGCCCGCGCATTTGTTTGCGGGCCGTCCGGCACGCGAAGTGGCGCAAGAAATCTTGCAGACGATGGCGCTCGATGTGCCGCTGCAGGCGCGCGGCGACACCTTGACGGTTGCGCAAAAACAATTGCTGGAAATCGCCAAGGCGCTGGCGATTCGGCCGAAAGTACTCATTCTCGACGAGCCGACCGCTTCGCTCGATCAGGATTCAACCGACATCCTGTTCCGCCGCATTCGCGAAGTGGTGCAATCCGGAACTTCGGTCATCTATATTACCCATCGCATGGCCGAACTGCGTCAGATTGCGCACCGCGTCACGGTGTTGCGGGACGGGCGGGTGCAAGGCAGTGCGTTGGTTGCGGAGGTAACCGACCAAGACCTGTTGGGCATGATCGTCGGCCGCACGCTTGGCTCGACTTTCCCGCCTAAGGCCTCGCCCAACGTGGCGGATGTGGTGCTGAAAGTGACGGAATTAAGCGGCCGGCGTTTTCACAATGTTAGTTTCGAAGTCGCGCGTGGTCAAATCCTCGGCGTTGCCGGCGTGGCAGGGAACGGCCAGACAGAGTTGATGCGGGCACTCGCGGGATTGCAGCCCGCCGCTGGGACAGTGGTGCTGAACGGGCGCACGCTGGCGCCGCACGATTTGCGGCACCGTGCCGCTTTTATGCCGTCCGATCGACACACGGAGGGGCTGGCGGCAGGGTTATCGGCGCGGGAAAATGCGGCAGTTGCGTCTTTGCAGAAATTTGCTTTCTCCGGCCTGGTTAGCCGCAGGCGGGAGGTGGCAGCCGTCAGCGCTGCCTTCGGTGCGCTTGCGGTCAAGGCGGCATCGATTGAGGCGCCTGTGCTTTCCCTCTCGGGCGGCAATCAGCAAAAAGTGGTCATGGCCCGGGCGCTGCTTTCCGAACCGGAATTGATCGTGGCCGATGAGCCCACACAGGGCGTTGATGTCGGCGCGCGCGCCGAAATTTATCGCATTCTTCGCGAAGTGTCTGCCAAGGGCACGCCTGTAATTGTGAACTCTTCGGATGCGACGGAGTTGGAGGGGCTGTGTGATAAGGTGATTGTGCTATCCCGCGGACATGTGGTGGAAACGCTTACTGGCACCGACGTCGTTGAAGCGCGCATCGTTGCTGCCGCCGTGAGTGCCGAAACCCATGCGGCCCATAGCATCCCGCGTGCCGCGCCACACAGCAAATGGCGCCATATCGTGCAGACCGACAACGCCCCGACGCTGCCTTTGGCATTGGTTATTCTCGCGCTGGCGCTGTTTGGCTACAGTAAAAACCCGAACTATCTTTCGGCGTTCAATCTCACAAACATCCTAACGCTGAGCACGGCGCTTGGTTTCTTCGCGCTGGGACAAACGATTCCGTTGCTGCTTGGGGGAATTGACTTGTCGGTTGGCCCGCTCGCAGGGTTCTTAGTTGTCGTGGCTTCATTCTTTATTAATGAAGGACAAAGCACGGGAGCGATCGTGGCGGGCTTCGTTCTGATGGCGGTCGGAGCGTTGGCGGCCGGCACCATCAACGGGCTGCTCATCCGATTTGCCAACTTCACGCCGATCGCGGCCACGCTTGCCATGTATATCGCCATCCAGGGCTGTAGTTTTCTGCTACGCGACGGGCCAGGCGGCTACATCAACAGCGACGTCGTGGCTGCTATCAATGCGCAAATAGGTCCAGTTCCGGTGGCGTTCTTTATGCTACTCGCGATGGCGATATTGGGCGAGGTTGGTTTGCGGAGACTCCGCTCAGGCTGGCGTTTGCGCGCCACCGGATCCGATGAGGATGTAGCCCGACGCATTGGCGTGCCGGTCGATCGCACGATCGTGCTTGGCTACATTGGCACCGCCCTGCTGACGGCGCTCGGGGCTGTAATGCTGATGGCGCAAATCGGTGTGGGCGATCCACGCCAGGGGGTCAATTATACGTTGTCGAGCATCACAGCCGTGGTTTTGGGAGGAACCAGCCTGCGCGGCGGACGGGGAACATTCCTCGGCACCGTTCTGGGCGCGTTGCTGCTGACCGAGGTATTGAACATCGTGGCATTTATCGGTCTATCGCAGACCTACCAGTATGTTTTCCAAGGCGCATTGATCCTGCTTGCAACCGTGGTTTATTCTACAGTGCGCGGCCGCGCGGCGATGCAGGACGAATGACTAAGCGGCCAGGACGTTGCGCGCCGAGCCCCGCTCGCGAATGCAACGATAAGCGGCCGCTTCGGCATCGGCCAAAGCGCGCTTTGGTGATTTGCCCTCGAACACGGCCGCAAAGACTTCCTCGCCGAGGATCCGTTCGATCTCGATATATTCGCGCACTGGCGGGCGTGACCAGGTATTCAACTCGTTGCGCCGTGCAAGGCGATCAATAAAGCTAACGATCGGTGAAGAAGCCAGCGCCTCTGGATCGGCACAGACCGAAAAGCGTGGAGCAACCGGAAAGCCGTTTTTGACATGGGCCTTCATCGCTTCGGGAGAAGCCATCCAGGCGATGGCGTTGAAAATCTCTTGCTTACGCTTGGCTGAAACGTAAGCCGGAATCGTAAGCAGGAATCCGCCAACCGGGGCGGTGACCGGCCGCCCTCGCAGCACCGGCGGGGCCAAGTAGGTAACGCGTCGCTTCACCTTTGAGCGTAACTCATATTCCAGCCGAGCGGCGCGCATGGTCCATGCGTAGCTCATCGCCGTATAGCCCGCCATGAAGCATTCCAGATTGCGATCGGCATCAAACGTTTCTACCCCCGGTGGCGACACCTCGGCCAGCTGTCGCATATATTCGAGTGCCGCCAAACCTTCTTCGCTGTTGATACGTAAACGCAAGTTCTGCGTATCGAGATAGTCGAGCCAGTTTTCCGTGCGGCGCGGCAATTCGAGAACGCAGCCCTGCGAAGATGCCATGAAAAACATAAAAGCATGCGCTATGGTCATACCGCGCGCTCCGTTCCAGCTGATTCCGTATTGTTCCCTCTCCGGCCTATGTAGCTTGCGGGCCGCGGCGATCGTCTCATCGAAGGTACGCGGGTAGGCAAGCTGCGCCGCCTCGAACAAATCGCGCCGAGCGGTGAGGATTTCCACCGTGCAGTAGATGGGGATTCCATATTGCTTCCCGTTCCATCGGCCGGTGTTCCACACCGAGGGGTGAAAATCCAGCGGATTGATCGGTGCCTGCGGCAGAACGTCATCCAGAGGGGCCAGTAGTCCCGCGTCCGCAAAGCGGCCAAGCCAAGGCATGTTGATCGCCACCACATCATAAGCGGCGACAGGGTTACCGAGAGCGGATTCCGCCGCAGTCAGCAATTCCGGCAACGGACGCAGATCGAAACTGCTCTTGCGGCCGATATCATTGCGGAAGTCCGACCACATATTACGCATGCTTGCAAAATAATTGTCATCATGGAGTAGGAATCGTAGGTTACGCAGAGAACTGATATCGCCGCCATGTAACGGCGCAATGATGTGCGCGGCAAAATACGATCCGCCGAAATAGTATTCTTCCGTCTCTGTGCCTGAGCGCAGACCAAAGGTTTTTGCCAAATGTGCTTTCACTTTGGTCGCGTATTCGATAAAGTTTTCTACAAGCCTTTCGCTAGGAGCAAGGAAGAAAGTTTTATTCTTTGGCCCTCGCGGTACACGTTCGATCAGGCCCTCTGCAATCATGCGCTTGATCAGTCGATTGCCGGTTCCCCAGCTCGCCTGCGATAATTGGATCAGCGTTGACATATCTACGGGACGCTGCTGCAGGTGGGTGTCAACCAATTCTAGCACAACGTTCCAGTAAATATCGGGGCTCGCGCCGGGAATACCTGCGTCGAAAGGCTGGCGTATTTTGCGAAGGAAATCGATGATACGGGAAAGTTCGTGGTCGGATAGCTTGCGGTTCGTCTGTGTCATCGTCTGCCTCCGCTTGCCGAGCGGCATTAGACGTAGTTGTCAAGATTGAATGCGGAGCGCATCCATTCCACCATTGCAAAAAAATCCTTTTCCGCGTATCCACCACTTGCGGCGGCGGTGTATTGCTGCAGGATTAAGTTGGTGGCAAAGAGAGGCACCCTATGGACGCGGCCGGCATCGGTGATGATGGTAAAATCCTTCATCATCTGTTCGACGGAAAAAGCGGGGCGGAAGTCTCGATGTGCGATCATATCTTGTTTGTAACGAATCAAAGGCGACGCAATGGCACTTTCGGCGATAACCTCCATCATCTGGGCGTCGCTCAATCCGCCGATCGCGCCGAGCGCCAATGCTTCAGCGAGAATGACCGAAGTGGCGCCGACCAATGCGTTGAGCACCAGTTTCATGTAGCGTGCCTCTTCTCCGGGGCCGAGATAAAACTTACGCGCGGCGAGCACATCGAGGAACGGCACCGCCCTCTCCCAGGCGGTGGCATCGCCGGAAGCGAGCGCGGTGAGCGAGCCCGCGCGTGCCAGCGCCGTACTGCCCGAGATCGGGCAACGCAAATATCCGACGCCACGGCGCGCAAGGTCCTCCCCGACACGACGCGATAGTGACGGCGAAACAGTGCTCATCTCCACGAGCACCACCCCGGCACCGACGCACGAGAGAAAGCTGCCGTGCTCTTCGTTGCCGTAAATCACGTTTTCCAGCGCTCCGTCGTCGGGAATGGTCGCGAAGATCAGCGTGCAGCGCGCCGCCACTTCCCCCGGCGTAGCAGCCACACGGGCCCCGCGCGCAACCAAACTCGCCCGGTTTTCGACTACCGGATCGCAAATAGTGAGCCGATGTCCGGCCTCCATCAGGCGTGTGGCCATCGGGTTGCCCATTTTACCGACACCGATCCAGCCGATTTCATCTTGGATATTCTGAGCCTTAGTCACAACCGTCTCCCGCGCTGGTAGTTCAACGAACGCTAAGGTTACTCGAGCGAAGAATATATCAAGACATTCGAGTAATCCATATTGGATGAAATTTGCAGCGCAGAATACCCGGTCCTCTGATAGCGACTATCCAAAGTAGATGGCTGACCAAGGGGGGAGAGAACTATGCGTGCCGTTCGCTTTCATGCCGCCCGTGACATTCGCGTCGAGGACGTGCCGCCGCCGCCCGAGAATTTGGCGCCGGACGAAGTTTTGGTTGAACCGTTCTGCACCGGTATCTGCGGCACCGACCTGCACGAATATGTTGCCGGTCCCATCGTAACCCCGAAAACGCCGCATGTTTTCACCGGCGCCGTCATTCCGCAGATTCTAGGGCATGAATTTTCGGCGCGGGTAAAAAAAGTCGGCGCCGCGGTGAGCCACGTGAAACCCGGTGACCGAATTTCCGTCCAACCGCTTTTGTTCCCGCGCGATGATTATTACGGTAAGCGCGGCTTGTATCATCTTTCGCCCAAAATGGGCTGCGTGGGGCTCAGTTGGGCCTGGGGCGGCATGGCTGAGCGGGCCGTCATCAAGGATTACAATGCCCAACCAATTCCTGATACGTTGAGCGAAGAGCAGGGTGCGATGATCGAGCCAGCCGCGGTGGCCTTATATGGCGTCGATCGTGGCGGCGTGCGGGCCGGGTCTACGGTATTAGTCTCGGGCGCCGGGCCGATTGGCGCGCTGACCGTATTGGCCGCCAAGGCCGCCGGTGCCGCGTTGATTATCGTCTCCGAACCGAATCCCAACCGCCGTCGTATCATTGCCGAGATTGCGCCTTATGTCGTCACGGTCGATCCCCGGACGCAGAATCTGATAGAAGTGGTCCGCGACCTGACCGAGGAGGGTGTCGGCGTCGATGTGGCGCTGGAATGCGTGGGGCTGGAAGCGTCGCTGAACGCCTGCGCCGATGCGGTACGCCGGCAAGGTAAGGTGGTGCAAGTGGGGCTGCACATCAAACGCGCCAGCGTCGATGCGATGCAGTGGGCCCTGAAAGACATCACCTTGGAAGCAACCTGGTGTTATCCGGTGCAGAGCTGGCCGCGCATTGCGCGGATGATCGCGTCCGGCACCTTTCCGGTGGAAAAGGTCATTACCGCTCGTATCGACGCCGCCGATGTGGTGGCCAAGGGGTTCGAAGCACTGCTCGATCCCGCCGGCAACCATCTGAAAATCGTCGTGCGCACTTAACGCCTCATTCGAGAGCCGGGATATGGCCGAAAATTTGTGCTTCGCGTGCCGGTTCAATCCGGCGCGCATCGTATTCGGCGCCGGTAGCGTGAGCCGGCTGGCCGAGGAGTTGTCTGCTGCCGATCGGCACCGCGCATTGATCTTGTCGACACCCGCCCAAAAGGATGCGGCCCATGCACTCGCCGCCTCGCTTAAGGATCTTGCGGCAGGCGTATTCGCCGAAGCCGCGATGCATACGCCAGTCGACGTGACCGCGCGTGCAATGAGTGCTTTCGCCGCGGCACGGGCGGATTGTATCGTGGCGCTGGGTGGTGGATCAACCATCGGGCTTGGCAAGGCAATCGCGTGGCGCAATGACACGATGCAGTTCGTCATCCCCACCACTTATGCCGGCTCCGAGGTTACGCCGATTCTCGGCCAAACCGAAAACGGCATGAAAACCACCATTCGCGACGCCAAAGTGCTCCCGGAGGTCGTCATCTATGATCCCGAGCTCACACAAACCTTGCCGGTAGGCCTGAGCGTGACCTCGGGTCTGAACGCCATAGCCCATGCGATCGAAGGGCTGTATGCGCAGGAACGAAACCCTGTCACCGCCTGGATGGCCGTGGAGGGAGTTCGGGCGCTGAAGGATGCGTTGCCGGTGATCGTGAACGCGCCGCGCAACGAGGCGGCCCGGGAGCGTGCGCTATATGGGGCGTGGCTCTGCGGAACTGTACTCGGCACCGTTGGCATGGCGCTGCATCACAAACTCTGCCACACGCTGGGCGGTTCGTTCGATTTGCCGCACGCCGAGACGCACGCCGTGCTGATTCCGCACACCGCTGCTTATAACGCGGCCACGGCGGCGACCGAACTAGCGCCAGCAGCGGCGTTGTTTGGCGGCGATCTCGGCCGCGGACTCTGGGATTTTGCGCAATCGCTCGGTGCGCCGCTGGCGTTGCGCGAGCTGGGTCTTGCGCGAGGCGATCTGCACCGTGCGGCCGATCTCGCGGTGCAGAATCCCTACTGGAACCCCCGGCCTGTGACGCGAGATGCGATTCTCGCGTTGCTCGAACGGGCTTGGGCGGGCGAACGCCCGACGTAAGGAGGAAGACACGATGACATATTTCGCGGAACAGAACTCGATCGAGGCGGTAAATGGCCGCATGAGCGTTGATGCCCCGCCCCGCCTGCGGCGGGTGATGGCGGCGCTTGTGCGCCACCTGCATGCCTTCATCAAGGAGGTGGAGCTCACGCAAGAAGAGTGGGAGAGAGCCATCGATTTCCTAACCAAGACCGGCCAGATGTGCAGCGCCGAAAGGCAGGAATTTATCCTGCTTTCGGACGTGCTCGGCGTTTCGATGCTGGTTGATGCGATTAACAACCGCCGCCCCGCGGGCGCGACGGAAAACACCGTTCTCGGCCCCTTCTATGTTGCAGGTGCGCCGGAGCGGCAAATGGGTGACAATATCTCCAGCGACGGAAAGGGGGAAAGCTGCCTCTACACCGGGCGCGTGATTGATCTGCAAGGCCGGCCGATCGCAGGCGCACGGGTAGATGTGTGGTCCGATAATGCCGAAGGGTTCTATTCCGTCCAACAGCCCGGCATTCAGGATAAGTGGAACAATCGCGGTGTTTTCATCACCGGATCGGACGGAAAATACGAGTTCATCGGCATTAAGCCGGTGAGCTATCCGATCCCGAACGATGGGCCGGTCGGACAATTGCTGCGGCTGCTTGGGCGGCATCCGTATCGGCCGGCGCATATGCACTTCATGGTCACCGCACCGGGTTATCAACGGCTGGTCACGCATACCTTCGTCGGCGACGACCCGTTTCTCGAAAGCGATGCCGTGTTTGGGGTAAAGGCCAGTCTGATTGCGCCGTTCGAGCGCGTGCAAGATGGGCGCACCGTGTGGCGCTCCTATTACGACTTTGTGTTAGCCCCGATTGAATGATTGAGCTGAACCGCGGCGTTGCTGCTGATGACCAATGATAGGCGATGTCATTGGTCCGGACGGAACGGTGAAGGCGTTTGTTGTTAATCAGGAGATGAAAGTCTTGAGTTTTTGCTCGGGCGGTGACAGGCGAGCTGTCAGCGATTGAGTACCAGTGCTCCCAGGAACAGGGGTAGGTCTGTGGCTCAAACAGGCGCGGGTACAAGCGGAGCTTTTTTGGTACGGTGCCGGTTCGGTCGCAGCCGATGGCTCGGGCAGTGATAGACGCGGCCGGATGGTTTTGCCCCAGCATTTGCCCGAACGGGCGTAACGCATAGTGCAGAGTTGGCGCGGCTCCGAACAGGACGGAAAACGTGGGATCGGCGGAAAGGAGCTGAAAAAAGCCCAGACTCGGAGATAGCGACTCCCGAGCGGCAGCGGCGGGAGTACCCCGCCACAATCCATTCCGGCAGAACCGATTTCCATCGGCCGCTCAGTGGCCAGCGGATAATGGCGCGAAACATTACGCCGGCCGGGCCGGATCGGTGATGCGCTGTCCCGACGTGAACGCGAGCAGCCCAGCCAGCTCGGCAGCCCACATCTCCGCCGGCAGCGGATCGGTCGCCTCGGCCACCTCGGGCGCGCCCACCCTTCGAGCCGGCGATACGGCCGGCGAGCGCGGCTTCGCCTTGGCCGGCTTCGGCGGTGCGGCGGGCGGTTTAGCCCGGATTCTTCTTCTTCGGTGCCTCCTCAGCGCTGCGCTTTTCCGCTGCGAGCAGGGCGCGTTTGCGTTCCACGCCCCATCGATATCCCGCAAGCCCTCCGTCGGACCGCACCGCACGATGGCAGGGGATAAAGAGTGCGATGGGGTTGCTGGCACACGCCCGCGCCACGGCGCGAACGGCATTCGGCTGGCCGAGCGCGGCGGCGATATCGGCGTAGCTGACAGTCTGCCCGGGCGGGATTTTTCGAAGCGCCTGCCAAACGCGCGCCTGAAACGCAGTGCCCTGAATATCGAGCGGCAAATCAAGCGCTCTTGCCCCCGGTGCGGCCAAATAATCGACGAGCTTTTGCATCCAGGAATGCAAATCTTTCCGGTCTTCGATGAGGGTGGCGGAAGCGAAGCGTCGGCGCAAATCGGCCACAAGAGATTCCGGTTCGTCTCCGAAGGCGACAGCGCAGACCCCGCGCGCGCTTACCGCAAGGATGACCCAGCCGATCCAAGTTCGGGCAGTCGCGTAGCGGATGATTTGTCCGGCACCGCCGCGGCGCCTGGCGCCCGGCGTCATTCCCAGGCCCCCGGGGGCTGCGGCATACGCGCGCGAGCTCGAGGTGAAACCGGCGGCATAGACCGCCTCGGCTACGGGCACGCCGCTCTCCAATTCCGTCGCGAGACGCCGCAACCGATGGGTGCGCAGATAGGCCCCCGGCGTAGAGCCCACGATCTCAGTGAAAACACGGTGGAAATGATGGCGGCTCATGCCCACGGCCGCGGCAAGTTGAGAGAGATCAAGCGCGGCCTCTGCGTCGCGGATGAGCGCGCAGGCGCGCTCGATGGCGCGGCGGTGGCGTTCCACCGGCGAGGGTTCGGCCGGGCGGCAGCGTTTGCAAGGCCGGAACCCTGCTTTTTCGGCCTCGGCGGGGGTGGGAAAAAAGGTAACATTCTCGAACCGCGGCAGCCGAGAACGGCAGGAGGGCCGACAATAGACGCCTGTTGTTTTCACGGTATAGACGAACCTGCCATCATAACGCGCATCGCGGGCACAAAGAGCGGCCCAACAGGTTGCGGGATCGAGTTTCTCGAGGCGCCGGCCGCCATTCTGCACGGGTGTTTCAGTCATGCTGCGAAATATCGGCCACAATGCGGGCACATGCTACCCGATTGTTGCTTTTTCATTCGCGCCGAGCGCCATCCGTGTGCCGGGGATCGTCTTGCAGGCTATCGGCGGTATCGTTCAGAGACTATGCGGGGTAGACCAAACTGCCGTCCGGTTCCCGAACCGCTGAGGGGGTGAGGCTTGCGCGCTCGATCTTTCCCGGCGCCATGATATGAAAGACATCTTCGCCAAGCACGAGCAAGTAATCCGCAATGATACGGCGATGACAGCGCCACCAAAGCGCCTCTGCGCACATGATGGCAGAGGTATGGCTGCGGCCGAGTTCGCGCAGTTCCGCCAGCCCCTCGCGAAAATCCGATGTGGCCGTATAGTCGGCATAATTCCGAAAACTTTCATTCTGCCAAAACGTGTTGGGTGACGGCTGCCGATCTTTTCGCGGGCCTCGCAGACCGCCGAGTTTGCGGATATGACGATACCCGATCCCGTAGGGGATCAGTGCGTCGGGAAGCGTATCGGCGTTGAACTGCGGATTGGTGCGCGAACGGGGGATTGTCCGAACGTCGACGAGAAGAGTCACACCTGCTTCGCGAAGCAAGCTCGCGAGCTCTTCCACCGATCGGCGAGAATGGCCAATTGTATAAAAAGGATGATGCCGTTGCATCGGCTGTTCTGCCTTCCTATGCGAAATTCAACGAAACCGCTGGTTGAAATCTTTCCACCGCGAGCGAGCTTTTCGCTGTATTGAGCGGGATCAAGGATTTTCTACACGATGCGCGGTAAACGCCTTTCTGGATAAATGCTCGGAAGTCAGCGATGAGCCCAGCAGAAAACGTCGGAGCAGAGCAAGCAAATCCGCCTTCGGAAACGGGCTGGGAACATTTTGCACATGATGCCGATATCGGTGTGCGCGGCTGGGGACCGAGCCCGGAGAAGGCTTTCGAACAAGCGGCCTTGGCACTTACGCGGATTGTGACGGATCAAGAAGTCCGCCCCTTGGAGGACGTCAAGATCGTTCGTACCGCACCCGAACTTGAGCTCCTTCTGGTGGAATGGCTCAACGCTATTATTTTTGAAATGGCGACACGAAGCATGGTGTTCGGCCGCTTTGAGGTAACTTTCGACGGCACACAATGCTTGGCGGGGAGGATGTGGGGGGAGAAGCTGGATGTCGCTCGGCATCTCCCCGCTGTGGAGCCGAAAGGAGCGACTTACACCGCGCTCCGTGTTGCTCGTACGCCCGATGGGCGTTGGATCGCTGCTTGCGTGATCGATGTCTGAGCGGAGAGGAACAAGGGGCACGAACCATGGATCCTGCACGTCTGACGAAGCTCAACGATGTGACATGGCAAATCGAGCCCACGGGAGCGATGCGCGTGCCGGCCGTTATCTATGCCGATGAGGCGCTGATTCGAGGAATGGATGATAAGGTGGCGGAGCAGGCCAGCAACGTGGCATCATTGCCCGGTATTGTCGGGGCGAGTTTCGTGATGCCCGATGCGCATTGGGGTTACGGCTTTCCCATCGGCGGGGTCGCCGCTTTTGACGCAGAACAGGGCGGCGTTGTCTCGGCCGGCGGTGTGGGTTTCGACATCTCCTGCGGCGTGCGCACCATGACGACGGGAATTCCGCTTGCGGAAGTCGAGCGCGTCAAAGTAGCGCTTGCCGATTCACTCGCCCGGGCCATTCCTGCCGGGCTTGGCAGCGAAGGCGCGATTACGCTTGATGCTCGGGAAATGGATGCGATGTTAACCGGCGGTGCGGCCTGGGCCGTGGAGCGCGGCTGGGGTGAACCCGAGGATTTGGGCCGAATTGAAGAGGCCGGGCGAATGGAAGGAGCGCGACCGGAATTTGTTTCTGCGCGCGCCAAAGAGCGCCAACGGCATGAAATGGGCACGCTCGGTTCCGGCAACCATTATCTGGAAATCCAAGTGATCGACGAGATTTTTGCCCCTGCCGTTGCCGATGCCTTTCGGCTTGCGCTTGGGGAAGTTGTGGTAACGATCCATTGCGGCTCGCGCGGCTTGGGGCACCAGATCGGAACCGAATTCCTGAAGGAGATGGTTACCGCCGCGCAAGCCGCGGGACTCGTACTGCCGGATCGCGAGTTGGCGTGCGCGCCTATTCTTTCAGAGGTCGGGCAGCGCTATCTCGGCGCCATGCGGGCCGCGATCAATTGCGCTCTCGCCAATCGGGAGATCCTTGGCCATTTCGCCCGCCGTACGATCAAACATTTTTTTCCTGAGGCAACGGTGCCGCTTCTCTTTGATGTCTCGCACAACACCTGCAAGGTCGAAGAGCACCAAGTGAACGGAAAACTTCGGGAACTCTATGTGCACCGCAAGGGGGCGACGCGGGCCTTCGGCCCCGGGCATCCGGCATTGCCGGCCGAGTTCAGAGATGTCGGCCAGCCGGTTCTGATCGGCGGCAGTATGGGCACCGCCTCTTACATCCTGGTGGGTGTGGAGGGCTCCGAAAAGCTGGCTTTTTCCTCGGCCTGCCATGGTGCCGGACGCGCGATGTCCCGCTATGCTGCCGCAAGGACGTGGAGCGGGCGGCAGATTGTGGATGAACTTGCCTCGCGGGGAATTTTGGTGCGCTCGCCGTCTCTGCGCGGCGTGGCAGAGGAAGCCCCCGGCGCTTACAAAGATGTGGGCGAGGTGGTCTACGCCGCCGAACGTGCGGGGCTTGCGCGCCGTGTGGCGCGGCTGCGACCTGTTATCTGCATCAAAGGATAAGATCACGCATCTTCCGGCTTTTTCTCGGCCGCGCCGGAGGCGAAGCGTCAAGCCCGTGCATGGGCCGTGCGCGGTGCGTTCGGGAGCGTGCTCGGCACTTCGACATCGACCTCCAACGTCGAGACAAGATCGCCGCGATCAAGTCTGATCTGGACCTTATCGCGATCCACCGCGACATGCCGCGCGATGACCGCCAGAATCTCCTCCTGCAGCACGGAAATAAGATCGGAGCCGCCAAGTACCGCACGCTCATGCGCGAGCAGCACCTGCAGACGCTCGCGTGCCACCGGCGCTGAGTCACGACGACGGAAAAAAGCGAGCAAGTTCATGCGATAGCCCTCCGTCCGAAGAGCTTGCCGATCAGGCCACGTCTCGCTTCGGCTGGCAAAGTGAGCTTAATTTGTTCTCCCTTCAATCGCCGGGATGCTTCGACATACGCCCGCGCAACCGCCGAGTTCGGGCTGCTTAAAGTCACCGGCGAGCCGAGATTGGACGCTTTCAGCACGTCTTGGCTTTCGGGAATGATGCCGAGCAGCGGGATTGAAAGAATCTCAAGCACATCTTCGGTCTTCAACATTTCTCCACGGGCGGCCCGGGCGGGGTCATAGCGGGTGAGCAACAAGTGCTTGGGCATTTTCTGCCCGCGCTCCGCCTTTTCGGTTTTCGCATCGAGAAGGCCGATAATCCGATCCGAATCGCGCACCGAAGAAACTTCGGCGTTGGTGACCACAATGGCGATATCCGCATACCGCATCGCCATGGTGGCGCCACGCTCGATCCCGGCGGGACTATCGCATATGATCCAGTCAAACTTTGTGCGTAACTCGCCGATGACACGCTCCACCCCTTCGGGGGTCAGCGCTTCTTTGTCGCGGGTTTGAGAAGCGGGGAGAAGCGCAAGATTTTCCAACCGTTTGTCGCGGATCAGCGCCTGGGTGAGTTTCGCCTCGCCGTGGATCACGTTGATGAGATCGAAAACGACGCGTCGTTCGGCCCCCATTACTAGGTCGAGGTTGCGGAGGCCCACGTCGAAATCAACCACGACTACATTTTCGCCGCCTTGTGCCAGGGCGGCCCCAAGGGCGGCCGTCGAGGTCGTCTTGCCGACGCCGCCCTTGCCGGAGGTCACAACCACGACTTGCGCCATCGCTTCTCTCCTTCCCTCAGTCCAATGCTGCCATCATCAAAGCTTCGCCATCGAGCCAGGCCTGCACGGCGCGGCCGAAGAGCGCCCGGTCCATATCTTCGGCGGTTTTATAGAAGCCGTCGATTGCCAGCAGCTCGGCTTCCAGCTTGCGGCAAAAGATGCGCGCGCCTTTATTGCCGGACAAACCGGCTATGGCACGGCCGCGCAACGCTCCGTAGACATGGATCGAGCCGCCGGCGATGATTTCTGCGCCCCAAGCCACCGCCCCGATGATGGTTATATCGCCTGCCTCGTGCACAATGGACTGGCCGGAGCGGACAGGCTGCTCGATGATGAGCGAAGCAGGCTCCGCGGCCTGGGGGGGAAGAACGCCGGAAATGCGCTCATCGGGAACTTCCACCGGCCTGCCGCCTTTGCCGCCGGTAATCGGCCCGCCCCATTTCTCAACGCCTTTCCAGGAGGGGTGTGCCCCTTCCGTGCCGATAATGCGAATGCCGCGTTCGGCGAGCTTCGCAATAAGGCCGGCAACGTCGGGCTGCTCGCGCGGAAGGGCCGCAAGATCAAGCAACACGGGGCGGGAGTCAAAAAAAGCGGGGGCACGGGCGATTTGGGCGTCAAGCGCGGCCAACCAGTCCGCAAGCGGCTGTTCTGGCGTCAGCACCAGCGCCATAAAGGAACGACCACGGACCCTAATGGTAGGGCGAGAATCGGAAACAGACACCATATTTGGTGCTAGCGAGCCGTACGATCTTTGTCAACGCGATTTCTGCAGTGAAGGGCAGGGAAGTTTGCCGCCTCGGCCCCGGCCGGCCCGGCTTTCAGCGGCATGAAGCGGAACCGCGCACCGGCGGGAGAATAGGCCGGCGGGGAGAGGACAGAGGTTCTTCCCGACCCCATGCCCAGGAGGATGCTCATGCGTGATCCGTTATCCATCCGCGATAGCCGCATTCTTCAGCGCCCCGGAGAAAGCACGCATCGCTTCCTCCAGCAATGCCTCACCTCGGTCTGTGTAACGTGGGGAAAAGTGAAAAGGTAGAAACTGTTTCACCTGCGCGTGCGCCGCAAGCGTCCCGGCCTGGAGGGCTGTCAAGTGGTTTTTCCGGGCCGCGTGCGCCGAATCGGCTTCCAGGAAAGGGCTTTCAATAAATAAAAGATCTGCCCCGAATGCCAAATGCTGAATGCGCTCGGCATTTGAGGGATGATAGCGCACATCGACAATATAAGCGATTTTTTGCCCTGCAGTGATCTGAACGAGGCCGCACAAATCACGAAAAGGCAATGTCACCGGCATTACGCCGTCGGCGCTACGCTTCAATGCCCGAATCGGGGTGTTCATGGGTGCTCCGGTCAAAACGGCGTGTTTCAAATCACGCAACCAGGGGCCGACGGCAAGGCCGAGTTGATCAAGCTTGGTTTTCCAAACATTCACGTGGGCGGCTTCTTCGAGTGCGAAGCCGAGGCAGGGGATCCCGTGATCCAAGACCGCGCAGCGTATTTTGAACGCACCGCATGACGTTAATTCATCGTCTTTTATGTGAAGATCGGGTTGCAACTCGGGCTGGAAGACGCTGAGCGAACGAAAACGTGCATTGCGCAGGGTTCCGTTATCATGCACCTCATAGACGTCAAAGACGAGGTTTCCCGCATAGTTTTGAATGACATTCCAGGTGTAAGCTTGCAGCTTGTGTCCCACTTTGTCGATGAATCCGGCAGGACCGTAGAGGGCGATTGTTTTCTCGCGACCGAGCATCAATCGCAGCAGATGGTCGAAACCGGAGAAATGATCCATATGGGTATGGCTGACGAATACATGGGTGACACGAAGGAGCTTTCGCGGCGGAAGCTCTCTGATATCCCCGAGATCGAAGAGCAAGGCGCGCCGCTCAAACATGATATCGGCGTAGACGGCCGGATCTCCGAACGGGCCGTTGACAAGCTCGCAATGAATACTCGGGCGCATTGTTTTATCTGTCGGCCGTTTTTGCTTGGCGTAACAGCTCTATCTTATCTTGGATACTGAAGTTCCGCCAGCGCCCTGCACGGGCGCTTTGATATCAACCTCGATTGTAAAAAAAATACCGGGAATTCCCGCTAATCGATGCCGAGAAAAGGATAATTGAGCCGATGCTCGCGGCTCCAAAGCGACACGCCGGCACGGTCATTGATGGTTTCAATTTGGATGATCCTATCGGGATCGTCGAAATTAATGCGACCGGGCGTGCCCTGCGCCTCTAGCGCCCGAAGCAGCATTTCATCCAGAAAACGCTCGGTCGCGCGCGGCGAAAGCACCCTCTTTCCCCCGCGGCGACGGATGCGAACATGGAAGCTTGCACCTGCAAGCTCCGGCAACCATTTCAACACGATGTCGCGCACCTTTTGTTCGAATTCTTCGCGAGTGAGAAAGTGGAATGTATGATGCGCGGGCACCACGCGGGAGATAATGTTGAGCAAGTGAGGTGCATTGGCCACAGCAGCAGCGAATTCTGTTAGGAACAGATGCGGGTCTTTCACCTGCACCGCAAGCACGTTGTAGAAACTGGTGCGCATCACCCGGCCCCAACGGCTAAGCAAGCGATGGGCATCGCGAAATGCATTTTCTGCAATAGTTACGACAACGTTCCACGCGCTTTCGGTTGTTTTCTCGGGGATCATTGCCGGCATCTGCCCTGCTTGGCCTGCTAATGGAGAGTGTCGCGTTCTATCCGGTTAATGCCGTTCTCTTTCTTTTTGCTCCGTCACAGCGAATTTCCGCGCGTCCGCGAGCAATTGAATAACTTCCGTGTCTCGCAATTGGGGAAAGCGATAGTAAAACTGGCCGACAGCCATGAACTCGGTCGGCGTATCGAGGCAGACCACTTCGTCTGCTTCGTTGCGCAACCTCTCGAGCGAGCTTTCCGGCGCTACCGGCACAGCCACGACCACGCGCGCGGGCCGGCGCCGACGGACGGCACGAAGAGCGGCCAACATCGTGGCTCCCGTCGCAATGCCGTCATCAACCAGGATCGCCGTTCGGCCACGGATATCAACCGGCGAGCGGTCGCCGTAATAGAGTTTCCGGCGCCGCTCGATCTCGGCCAATTCCTGCGTTTTGCTTGCCTCGATGTATTCAGATCCCACTGTGAGCCATGACAAAATCTCCGAGTCTGTAACAAGTTCGGGTTGCTCGCCATCCGCGACCGCACCAATGGCAAGCTCGGGCTGCCCGGGCGCGCCGATCTTGCGCACCAGCACAAGGTCAAGGGGGGCGGCGAGCACGCGCGCAATTTCGTAGCCCACCGCTACGCCGCCGCGTGGCAAAGCGAGGACGACCGGATGGTGATCCTTGAGGTGCAACAACCGCTTGGCAAGCAACTGCCCGGCTTCGGCGCGATCAGCAAACGGCATGGGATTTGCCCACAGCGGCATCCGCAGATTTGGGAGCACGAGCACGGCCGAGAGCTAGCACTGCCACTTGAAACATACGGCGCAGACGTACCTCCTGCCCAGAAGCGAGCGGAAAAGTAAAATTATCCAGGGCTCTTCCCTGTCGAATTTCCGCTCGATGGCAATCCTTTCTCTTAAAATCTGACCAGGGTTTGAGCTATTGGGCATTGATCGAGATCAATGAGATTTGCCCCGATCCGGCCAGGCTGGCCATATTACGGGCCGACGGAGGGGATCCGATTTGTCCTTTTCCCTAAGTTCGTCATGCAGAAACGCCCGGGAGCTTGCTCGGCGCAATGCGAAAATTCGCCGGGGATAAGAATGGAGCAACCCGGTTCGGGCAAAAGTAGTTGATTTTGGATGTATAGCCCTTGATAATATAGGTATTTATTCCTACATAGCGCACAGGCATGAGTTCGGGCCAACCCTGAGAACTGCCGCCTGAAACGCGCAGCCTATCCATTCCCCGTTCCATTCCACGCAACCCCAACAACCAGGCCCCCTTCCGGATAGCAACAGGGAGGGCGGCAACGCACGAGGAGACTACCCTTTGATGTTGCCTATCACCGTCACTCTTACCGGAGACGGTCTTACGGACTATCTCCAGAAAATCCGGAAATTTCCGATGCTTTCGGCGGAAGAGGAAGTCAGCCTCGCGCGTCGCTGGCAAGAGGCGCAGGATCTCGAAGCCGCCCATAAACTTGTTACCTCACACCTTCGGCTTGTTGCCAAAATTGCCGCAGGTTACCAAGGATACGGACTGCCGCTGAGCGAGCTGATCAGCGAAGGCAATATCGGCCTTATGCAAGCGGTGCAGAAATTTGATCCGGATCGCGGATTCCGCTTGGCGACTTATGCCATGTGGTGGATCCGGGCTGCGATCAACGAATACATTCTGCACAACTGGTCGCTGGTGAAAATCGGCACCACGGCGGCGCAAAAGAAGCTGTTTTTCAACTTGCGGCGGATGAAAAGCGAGATGGGAGCCATCGACGATGGCGATCTGAAGCCGGAACAGGTGGAATCCATTGCGCGCACCCTGGGCGTCTCGGAACAAGAGGTTATCAGCATGAATCGTCGTCTTGCCGCGGCTGATAGCAGCCTCAACGGCCTGGTGGGCGAAGACGAGGATAGCGAATGGCAGGATTGGCTCGCCGATGATCACGAAGGCCCGGAAGCCGCGGTGGCGGAACGAGAACAAAAGAGCAGCCATGCCAAGCTCTTAACCGATGCATTGGCCACTCTGAAGGAACGCGAGCGCCATATCCTGATAGAGCGGCGGCTGAAAGATGAGCCAACGACCCTGGAAGCGCTGGCGCGCCACTACGGCGTATCGCGCGAACGCGTGCGGCAGATCGAGATGCGTGCCTTCGAGAAGTTACAAAAGGCAATGAAGGCACGGATTGCCGAACGCGAAGAGCAATCGCTTAGGCTTCGCAAGGAAGCTTCGGATGCAAGCCTTGCCGACTCGCTGCCGGTTTAACCGCGCTTAGCTCGGTTGCGGGCGGCAGAAATCAAAGTCACAGCCGGCATCCGCCTGCAGCACATGATGATGAAAGAGCCATGCATAGCCCCCTCGGGCAGGGGGCGGCGGCGGTTGCCACTCCGCGCGTCGGCGGGCGAGCTCTGCCTCGTCCAGCAAGACATCCAGTCGACGCGTTTCCGTATCCAGCCGAATGCGATCCCCGGTTCGAACCAGAGCAAGCGGGCCGCCGACGGCTGCCTCCGGCGTGACATGCAAAACAATCGTCCCGAATGCCGTGCCGCTCATGCGGGCGTCGGAAATGCGCACCATATCTTTCACCCCCCGGTGCGCCAGCTTCTTGGGAATGGGGATATATCCGGCTTCGGGCATGCCGGGCGCTCCCTTCGGCCCGCCGCCTTGCATCACCAGGATATCTTCGGGTGTAACGTCGAGGCTTTCATCGTCTACGCCTCGGACCATTGCTTCGACGGAGGGGAACACCACGGCGCGCCCCTCGTGGTAAAGCAGGGAAGGGCTCGCCGCCGAGCGCTTGAGCAAAGCGCCGCCGGGCGCAAGATTGCCCCGCAGAACCGCTAGCCCGCCGCCGCGGGCGATCGGGTCCGAGATCGTGCGGATGACCTGTTGGCCGAGAACCTGCTCGGCTCGGGTTGCCACCTCTTCGAGCGTTTCGCCCGCGACGGTGCGGCAGGAAACATCGAGAAACTCGCGGAGTTCCTGCAAAAGACGAGGGATCCCGCCGGCCCAGTGGAAATCCTGCATATAGTGTTGCCCGCTCGGTTTGAGATCAACCAAGACGGGAACTTCACGGCCGAGCCGGTCGAATGCTTCGAGATCGATCGGGATCCCCAGCCGCCCCGCAACCGCCGTGAAGTGAATGAGCGCATTGGTCGAGCCGCCGATGGCCTGCAATACGACCAAAGCGTTGCGGAATGCCGCCGGCGTCATGATCTCGGAAGGTTTCGGGCCGCCCGCTTTGGCAAGCACGACCGCTGTTGCGCCGGTTGCCTCCGCCAAGCGCAGCCGATCCGCGTATGTTGCCGGCATCGTGCCGGCACCCGGCAAGGCCATGCCGATTGCCTCCACCATGCAGGCCACGGTGCTTGCGGTGCCCATGACCATGCAGGTGCCGAAAGTGGGGGCAAGCCGGGAGTTCACTTGCTCGACCTCCTGCTCGGAAAGCGCGCCGGCCCGGAACTCAGCCCAAAGCCTTCGGCAGTCGGTGCAAGCGCCGAGCTCTTCTCCGCGATAGCGGCCGGTGAGCATCGGCCCCGTCGGCAACACAATCGCGGGGAGATCCACGCTGGCGGCGGCCATCAATTGCGCCGGAATGGTTTTGTCGCAGCCTCCGATCAGGACCACCGCATCCATGGGTTGGGCACGGATCATTTCCTCCGTATCCATGGCCATCAAGTTGCGCAGAAACATGCTGGTGGGATGGGAGAAAGCTTCGTGGATGGAAATCGTCGGAAATGCCATGGGCAAGCCGCCCGAGAGCATCACGCCGCGTTTCACCGCCTCGATCAACAGCGGCAAATTGCCGTGGCAGGGGTTAAAGTCACTCGCCGTGTTGGTAATGCCGATGATGGGGCGCGAAAGCGCCTCATCCGAAAACCCCATGGCCTTGATGAAAGCCTTGCGCAAAAACAAGGAAAAGGCGGGGTCGCCATAACTGGTGAGCCCCTTCTGCATGCCGTGCGCTGTCATCTTCGCATCTTCGCTCACGTTCAACCGCCTATTGCACCCTGCGTGTTCACATAAATCGCATAAAGCGAATGGCTTGCCGCCATAAACAGACGGTTGCGCTTCCTGCCGCCAAAGCAAAGATTGGCGCAGCGCTCGGGCAAGGAGATATGCCCGATGGGCGTGGCATCGGGGGCAAAAATACGCACTCCGTCCAAGTCTTCGCTCATTCCCCAGCCTGCCCAGAGATTTCCCTCAATGTCGCAGCGAATGCCGTCCGGGGTTCCCTTGGGGCCGGAATCGATGAAGACGTTCCCGCCGGAAAGCCGATCGCCGTCGCCGACCACGTTATAGACGCGGATCACGCGCGGCACTGAGCGCGATTCGACGATGTAAAGGAGCTTTTCATCGGGGGAAAAGCATAACCCGTTCGGGCAGTTGAGGCCGTCGGCCACAATAGTTGCCCGGCCCGTGCGGGGATCCAAACGATAGACGTTTCCGGGCAATTCCTCGGTATCCACGTGGCCTTCATAATTGCTGCGAATGCCGAACGGCGGATCGGTGAACCAGATGGTATCATCCGATTTCACCACGACATCGTTGGGCGAATTGAGGCGTTTGCCTTCAAACCGGTCGATGAGCACGGTGATGGAGCCGTCATATTCCGTGCGCGTGACGCGGCGGGAGTCGTGCTCGCAGGTAATGAGTCGGCCTTGCCGGTCGCGTGTGTTGCCGTTGGCGTAGTTGGACGGTTTGCGAAAGACGCTGACGGCACCGGTTTCCTCTTCCCATTTCATGATGCGGTCGTTGGGGATATCGCTCCAGAGCAGAAAGCGCCCGTCCCCGAACCACACCGGCCCTTCCGCCCAGCGAAACCCGGTGGCCAGACGTTCGACGCTTGCAAACGGCAGACGCAGCCGCTCAAAGCGCGGGTCAAGCACATGAACAGCCGGATCCGGATAGCGCAAGTTTGGTTCCCACATCGGCACCTCCTCCCATAACGGGAGGAGGTTACGCATCTTGGCAGAGCGAGACCAGTGGTTTCACAACGAGGCCGATCGCGCGAAAGGCAGTATTCTCTCCGCTTCCGCCAAATCTTCCGGCGTGTTCACATTCAGGAAGGGATCGAACGGTATGGCTGCAAAATCCGCCTCGGCAACGCCGCAGTGTTCAGCGAAGCGGCCGACTTTGCGCATGCCTTGCTCCAATGCACCGGCAAGCTGTTCGGCGAGCGCGATGGGCCAGAGCGCGACCGCGTGATGGCGCCGGCCTGCCGAAGTTGCGCGCACGACGGGCTGGCGGGAGGCTTTTTGCGCAGCGACGAGCCGGGCAACAAGATCCGGCGGAGGGAAGGGCGTGTCGCCCGGAAGGCTGATGATGTGGGTGATTTCCGGCATGACCTCGCGCGCCCACAGCATGCCGGCGAGAATGCCAGCCAGCGGGCCGGGTTGGCCGGGCACGGTATCTGCCAACACGGGCAGGGCAAAGCGGGCAAAACGTTGCGGCGGCCCGTTGGCGCTGATCACAAGAGAGGAAGTTTGCGAATGCAAGCGTGCCATCGCATGCGCCAGAAGCGGCTGCCCGCCCAGAAGGAGCAGGGGTTTATCGATGCCGTTCATCCGGCGCGCCTGTCCCCCAGCGAGCAGCACGCCAAGAATTGGCCCAGGTTCGAAGTCGGAAACCGTTGTTGGCACCCCCGAGGTTTGTGTGCAATCTGGCACCTTGTTGCGCCTCGCGCCGCTCTGCGCAAGGGGCGGGATGGAAGCAAGAATCAGGCGTTGTGGGAGGAAACCGGGCATGAGGCTTGAAAATCATGTCGCTATCGTCACCGGCGGGCTTTCAGGCATCGGGGCTGCCGTAGCGCAGCGTTTGGCGGATGCTGGTGCAAAAGTGATTGCGGCTGATATCAGCACGTCCGAAACCTCGCTCGGGTCCGGAGCGATTGCGCCGTTTCATTGCAACGTTGCGGATGAAGAGAGTGTCGCAAAGCTTCTTTCCGCCGCACGAGAGCGGCACGGCCGAGTGGATGGATTGGTGCATTGTGCCGGAATTGGCCGGGATCTTCCGTTTTTGGAAACACCGGCGAGTGAATTCGACCGAATTCTTGCGGTCAATCTCCGCGGCACTTTTCTCGTGGGGCAAGCTTGTGCCAAGGCAATGGTTGCCGGGGGAGGCGGATCGATTGTGAATATCGCCTCGGTTTCCGGTCTGCGCGGCAATGTCGGTCGCGCTGCTTATGGGGCTTCCAAAGGCGGCGTCATAACACTGACGCAAGTGATGGCGATCGAGCTTGCCCCCTACGGGGTGCGGGTCAACGCCATCGCGCCCGGCCCGGTGGAGACGCCGCTGGTGCGGCAGATGCACGACCCACAAATCCGCGAGGCCTGGAAACGGGTGACACCGATGCGCCGCTACGCCGAGCCTGAGGAAATCGCCGGCGCCGCATTGTTCTTGCTCAGCCATGAGGCCAACTTCATCACCGGAGAAGTGCTTGCCGTTGACGGTGGTTTTCTGGCCGCTGGGTTGAGCATGCGGTCTTTCGGGGGTTAATAGGATACCGTTTCGTAGCCGCGAGCGGTTTCAAACCCCAACGCCTTCCACGCTTGCATGCCGCCGCGGAGGACGGCCACCTCGGCAAATCCCGCGGAATGCAGGATGTCTCGTGCCCTGGCCGAACGTTTGTCGGTCAGGCAGACAGTCACAATCGCGGAGGCGGCATGCTGCCGGAGTTCGCCCAGCCGAGCTTCCAGCTCGCCAAGAGGGATATTCAATGCCCCGGGAATATACCCGAACGCGCCCATGAACTCATCTCTGCCCCGCACATCGAGCACGATGGGGGGCGCGGTACTTTGTATCGCGCGGCGCAGGACTTCCGGCTCAACCCAGCGCGAGGGGGCTTTTTGGCTTCTGATCCGCCCAATCAGCTTTGGTAAGAGAACAATCGCTGCCAGAAGCCCAAGCGCTGCCAATCCGTACCCGATCGCCGCATGATTGCCCGCCAACGCCTCGCGCCCCGAATAGCCGAGCCAGGTATAGGCAATTGCGCCCGGCGCCATGCAGATAAAGGACGTAACAACATACGGCACCAGCCCGATTTTCGTGAGCCCGAGCACGTAGTTCGTGAGATTAAAGGGAAACAGGGGAATCAGCCGAAGAAGGGCGACAAAACGCCAGCCTTCCGCCTCCACCCCTGTGAAGAACGGCTTCAACCGTTCCGGCGCTTTTTTTGCGACCCAGTCACCGGCAAGATAGCGTGCCGTGAGAAAAGCAAGGGTTGCTCCGAGCGTGGCGCCGATGAGATCAATCAACGCTCCCCAAAGCGGGCCAAACAGCGCACCGCCGACGAGAGAGAACACCCACCCGGGCAGGAAAACGACCGTCCCGACCCCATAAAGGGCAATAAAAACCGCCGGAGCGAATATGCCCAATCGGCGAAGCCAGGCATTCAACGCTGCTGGTTCGAAAAGTTCACGGTGCCATACGCCCCAAGCGACTCCAGCAAAGATAACGACAATGAGAACAAGGCGGCCAACCAGGCGTTGCCTGCTCATCGCGCGCCCTCTTCCTGCCGATTGATCGGATAGTCGTTTGCCTTGCCGTAAAGGGGCTGAAGCAGCATTTTATCGAGCCAGAGATCGCGCTCGGTGCGAAACTGTTCAATGCCGATCGTCATAGTTTCATGCCCAGCCTTGGGCTGGTCGCGATAGGTTCCGAACAACCGGTCCCACCACGGAAAGTTGAAGCCGAAATTGCTGTTGGTTTCACTCGGGCGAACGGAATGATGAACGCGATGCATATCCGGGGTTACCACGACCATGCGGAGGAAGCGGTCAAGACCGTGCGGGATGCGCACGTTGCCGTGATTGAACAAAGAGGTCGCATTGAGCAACACTTCAAAAACCAGCACCGCGATTGGCGGAGGGCCAAGCACCATGACAACCGCAAGCTTGAAGCCCATCGAAAGCAAGATCTCAAGAGGATGGAAGCGTACGCCGGTGGTGACGTCGAACTCAAGATCCGCATGATGCATCCGGTGCAGGCGCCAGAGCGCGGGCACGGCATGGAAGATGACGTGTTGAAGATAAATGGCAAGATCGAGCGCCAGCAGCGAAACGCCAAAAGCTAACCAAGCTGGGGCGCGGATGAGGTTGAATAGCCCAAAGCCTTTGCTTTCTGCCAGCATGGCAAGGCCCACGGCGGTCATGGGAAAAGTGAGGCGAACGAGAAAGGTATCGAGCGCCACGACAGCGAGGTTATTGGGCCAGCGCAAGAGACGCGGCGTTTCCTGGTTTCGCCGTGGTGCCGCCCACTCCCACGCTGCCATCCCGGCCAATGTCCCAAAGAAGAAGGCGAGGCGAATGGATGGCTCGTTTGCGAGCAGAAACCGAAACATATTGAAAATGCTCTTGTTGGAGAAGGCCTTCTATTATACTTTCAATTTATCTATTGAATGATAGAAAGTCAATGCGATTATGGTTTCAGCAAGTCCCAAACTAGCCGTCTTTGCCCAGTTCGCCGCCGTTGCCGGAGCGCTTGCGCATCCACATCGCCTTGAAATCCTTGAGCATCTCGCGCAAGGGGAGCGAAGTGTCGAAGCCCTGGCCGAGCGCATCGGCCTTTCCGTTGCCAATACTTCCCAGCATCTCCACCGGCTGCGGCGGGCCGGTCTTGTGGCCTCGGAACGGAAAGGAAAGTTCATGAGCTACCGGCTGGCTGACGAAGCCGTGATAGGCGTGCTGAACGCATTACGAAAACTTGCGGAGCGGCGGCTGGCGGAAATTGATCGTATCGTTGCCGGCTATTTTGCCGCGCGGGACAGCCTGGAGCCGATCTCGCGCAAAGAGCTGCTTCGACGCGTGCAGAAGGGTTTGGTGACCGTTTTGGATGTTCGCCCAGCGGATGAATTTGCGTTTGGCCACGTTTTGGGCGCCGTGAACATTCCGCTTGGTGAACTCAAGACACGGCTTGCAGAGCTCGATCCCGGCCGCGAGGTTGTGGCCTACTGCCGCGGCCCGTATTGCGTGCTTGCTTTCGAAGCCGTAGCCGAGCTCCGCCGTTCGGGGTTTCGTGCCTACCGGTTGGAGGACGGTTTTCCCGAATGGAAGGCGGAAGGCCTGCCGGTGGAGACCGATGCTTCCATCAAGCGACCATAGGCAGCCGGTTTGGCCTAGGTGCTCCGCTCTATCGTGTCGCGGCCTATGCGGCCAACTTTCCTAACGCCGCAAAGCAGCTCAGATTACGGTTGCGGCTGCGGTGTGGTAGCAACATTTGGGGGAAGGATGGGGTAGACGACTTTCGGCTGATCGCCCGTCAAACTGCCCAAAAACGCAGTGATTTTGTCGATCTCGTCATCGCTGAGTTGAATGCCGAGTTGGCTTGCGCCCATGACCGCTACCGCCTGGTGGAGGTCCCAAGCACGCCCGGTATGGAAATAGGGAGCAGTCAACACAACGTTGCGCAGCGTTGGCACCTTGAAAACGTATTCGTCACTCGGTGTCTTGGTGACCATGAATCGACCTTTGTCATTCGGCGGCAGAAACCCTGCTCCTGGTTTCTCGACGACTCCGAAAGGCGCGTACATCCCGCCGCCTACGTTAATGCCATTATGACAGCCAGAGCACCCTTTATCCATGAATAGAGCCAAACCCTCTTTCTGCTTTGGCGAAAGTGCGTCTGCTTCACCCTTGAGGAAGCGGTCAAAGGGAGCGTTGGGTGTAATCAACGTGGCTTCAAATACGGCAATGGCCTTTGTGACATTGCTTAGCGTGATCGGGTCTGCTTCGTTTGGGAAAGCTTTCGCAAACGCTTCCTTGTAGCCCGGAATGCCTTTCAATTGTTCAACCACATGCGGCACGGGGGAAGCCATTTCGACCGGATTGACAATTGGCCCACTGGCCTGTTGTTCAAGGTCCTTGGCCCGGCCATCCCAGAACTGGGCCTTGTTGAATACCGCGTTGAAAACCGTGGGCGCGTTACGCCCGCCGTGTTGCCAGCGATGCCCAATGGAAGTCGGAAGGCCATCGGCGCCACCGAGCCCGATATTGTGGCAGGAGTTGCAGCTAATCGCATGGCTTGCGGACAAGCGCGGCTCAAAATAGAGCATTTTGCCAAGCTCGATCTTCTCGGGGGTGGCCGGATTTCCGGGCAACTCCGGCGGAGTAGTTGGGATCGGCTGGAACTGCTGGCGCGCTCTTGCCATCAGATCGTTCTGGGCGAAGGCCGGAAAGGTCACGACGCAGCCAAGAAGTAAAAAGGGTACGAGGATTTTCTTGCGCATGGCGTACTTCCTTTACCGGTTTCTGCTCCGCCGGCGATCGGCGTCTCCCTAAAAATCATAGCACGCTTTCTGCCGGTTGTCCTCGAGATGATTAGCAATCGTTCCCCCTTGATAAGAAAACTGGACTGCCTAATTTTTAGGCAGATCAACGAAAGAGCGCCGGACAAGGGATGCCACCATGGCAGCCCCCCCGTCCGGTGGAGAGAAAATGAAAGGAGGTGGTTAGCATGGTTCTGACAAACCTGGTTCCCTGGGGCCGCAACCGCTCTCCGGTCGGCCAGAGCTTTGCGATGGACCGTGATCCCTTCCTCAGCCTGCAGCGTGAAGTCAACCGCATGCTGGACGACTTCAGCCGCGGCTTCTGGGCAGGCATGCCGGTGCGTTTCGGACTCGCCGGAACGTGGCCGCAGCTGGAAGTGACCGAAACCGATAAAGAGGTGAAGGTCGCTGCCGAACTGCCCGGGTTGGAGGAGAAGGATATCAATGTCTCGCTGAAGGACGGCGTGCTAACGCTGAAAGGCGAGAAAAAGGGCGGAAGCAACGGCGCCCTCTATAGCGAGCGTTGGTATGGCCAGTTCCAACGTTCAGTGGTGGTGGGTCCGGATATTGATCCTAACAAGGTCAGTGCCGTGTTTAAGGACGGCGTGCTGACCATTACCCTGGCCAAACGTCCGGAAGCCCAGAGCGAGACCAGGCAAATCCCCATAAGCCACGGCTGATCGGGGGGTCGGCCAGGTTGCCTGATTTGCAAATTGGGAGGCAGGCATGATGCCTGCGCTCCCAATTTTCATTTTCGCCCATCAGCCGGCCAGCGGAACGGCGCGTATTTGCGGAAGAATTTTCGCAAACCAGGCTTCGGTTTCTTCGCGCGAGACCTGCGCCGTGCCGAAATGTGCAACCACCGCCGTGCCGGCCGCGGCTGCCCATGCCAGCGCCTCGGCATCCGGCGCGCCGCGCGCATAGGCCAGCACCATTGCCGCCAGGAAACTGTCACCCGCGCCCACCGCGCTCCGAACCGGCACGCGCTGACCGGGAACGCGATAAGCTTCCTCCCGAGTGGCGAGCAAAGCGCCGGCCGCGCCAAGCGAAAGCGCAAGGCGGTCAAGTTTTCCGGTTCGCATCAATTCCGCCGCAGCTTTCTCTTGCGCCGCCTCATTCGGAAGCGTGCGCCGCAGCAGCCATTCCAGCTCGCGGAGGCTGAGCTTGAGTAAACTGACATTCTTTGCCGTCACCGCGCGAAGCGCCGGCCCGGAAGTATCCACGACAAAGGGGATCCGCCGACGCTCGGCAATTTCACTTACGCTCGCGTAAAAGTCATCCGGTACGCCGCGAGGAAGGCTGCCGCTGGCGACCAGCCAATCCGCCTCGACCGTTTCCAACCGATCCAGCATGGCCCGCCACTCGCGTTCCGCAACGACCGGGCCCTCCGGCACAAAGCGATACTCTTGGCCGCTGCCTCTGTCGTGCACGGTGAGGCTGATACGCGTACGACCCTGAATTGGTAAGGATTCCCAGGAGAGGGAGGTCGCATCCAGCATTTCTTGCAAAAGCGCACCGGTGGCGCCGCCGAGAAACAAAAGTGCATGTGCCTCGCCGCCCAGGGTTCGGACCACGCGTGCAACATTCACGCCGCCGCCGCCGGGATCAAAGCGTTCGTTGAACGTACGGATCTTATGCGCCGGGCGCACCGCCTCGGCTTCCGCAGCCACATCGACAGCCGGGTTGAGTGCCAGAGTGACGATGCGCTTCGGCATTTCCGCCACCGTTTCCAGCCTCCGAACTAACGCGCACGGAAACGAAAGCGGTTTCGGCTCAGGTTGAACCAAAATCGCTTCGGCTTCCCGGCTTCAGAAGGCGTGCGCATCATCCGCGGTTTCGCCTTAGGTGATTAGGTCCTAACGAAAGAGGCGCATGGCATTCGCGAGAGTTTCGGAGATTCCCCATAGCAGGGGAATCCCGACGAAAGCCCAGGCCAGAAGCACCTTTATTGTTTGGGAGCCGTTATCCGCTTTGCTTATAGTTTTATTCATAACCCGATCTCCGTTACGCGAGAGCCTGTTCTTCTTTAAGATGATGTTTTTCATGCACCGGGCGCATCAGTAAATTACAGATGAGCCCAACGACCAGCAACGCGGCCATGATGTACATGGTTACGGTATACGCTTGGGCTTTCGGCACGCCGTGCGTGATTTGATATTCACGGATGTAATTCACCAACACCGGACCGAACACGCCGGCAGCGGACCAGGCCGTGAGCAACCTCCCGTGAATAGCTCCGACGTATCGCACGCCGAAAATATCTTTAAGATAGGCCGGAATGGTTGCAAAGCCGCCGCCATACATACTGATGATGACGGCAAAACACGCCACGAAGAGCGCGACACTTCCGATACTGGATGTGTTCGGCACCAGCACATAGAGCGCCAAGCCCAGCAAAAAGAAAATCGTATAAGTGTTTCGCCTGCCGATGAGGTCGGAGGTCGACGCCCAGAAGAACCGCCCCAACATGTTAAACAGGCTGAGCAAACCAACGAAGCCTGCGGCCGCTAGCGGGCTCACGCGCCCCGGAAACATTTCCTGGCTCATCGCCGAAGCCTGGCCCAAAACCCCGATACCCGCCGTGACATTGAGGCACAAGACCAGCCAGAGCAGATAAAATTGCGGTGTCTTCAAGGCTTGATCGACATGCACATCATTCGTCGTCACCATGCGTTTGGGCTGTGCAGGGGGAACCCAGCCTCGCGGGTGCCAATCGGGCGAGGGGACGCGCACGATGATAGCGCCGATCGTCATGAAGCAAAAGTAAACCACGCCCAACACGACGAAAGTTTCAGCAACGCCGACATGCGTCGGCGTAGAAAAATGCCGCATCAACAGAACCGAAAGCGGTGAGGCGATCATAGCCCCGCCGCCGAAGCCCATGATGGCAAGCCCGGTTGCCATGCCCGGCCGATCCGGAAACCAAGTGATCAGCGTCTTCACCGGGGAAATATAACCGATTCCCAGCCCAAACCCGCCGAGTACGCCGTAGCCCAGATAGATGATCCAAAGCTCATGGAGGTAAACGCCCACAGCGGAGATCAAAAACCCTCCACCGAAGCAGCAGGCTGCAATAAACATGGCTTTGCGCGGCCCGACACGATCCAGCCACGCGCCCGTGAGTGCCGATGAAATGCCGAGAAACGCGATTGCAATGCTGAAAATCCAGCCGAGTTCGGTCAGTTTCCAGTCTCCGGGGACGGATTTGGTAATGCCGATCAACTTGGTCATTGGCAGGTTGAAAACGCTGAACGCATAGGCCTGACCGATACAAAGGTGCACACAAAGAGCCGCCGGGGGCACAAGCCACCGGTTGAAACCGGGGTGAGCGATAATGCGTGCACGATCGAGAAGACCGGGCGAACGTGCACCCCCACCCTCGTACGAAGTTGTCACGGACATGCGATGGAACCTCCCTACTTCCAGCAAGCACTTATCGGGGATCTAACATAATTTGTTAAGATACTTTGTCGCTTCCCTTTGCCATCACGGGCACTGTTTCGGGTGTCTGGGCTGTTTGCGTTGTGCCGGCGAGCAACGCCACGGCCTTTTTCGCGATCGGGCTCAGTCCTTCGCCTCCGGCCATGAAATGCGCGATAATTTCCCGACGCATTCGAGGATCCCAAAATTTGCGCAGATGGTCTGCCGTATCGGCAGCTGCCTTCTCCTCGCCGCGATGTTCAAAAAACCGGGCGATTTGATTTGCCATAGCAGTTAAACGTTTAGGCTGCATTAACGGGATCTTTCATGAGAATGCGCTCGGGATGGGTGAAAATTTCAAAACCGTCGGAGCGGGCAATGCCCACAAGCGTAATTCCGGCTGCTTCGGCCACCCGCACCGCCAACGCTGTCGGCACGGAGATGGCAGCGATCACGGAAGCGCCCATCATGGCGGTTTTTTGCACCAGCTCCACGGAGATGCGGCTGGTGAGCAAAACGGCACCGCTTGCCGCCGCAACCCCATTTCTTGCCAGAGCGCCGGCAAGCTTATCGAGAGCGTTATGCCGCCCCACATCCTCGCGCACGTAAGCCAGTCCCTGTGCGGGGCTCCAGAACGCGGCGGCGTGCACGCCGTGGGTTTGGCGATTCAGCGTTTGCTCCGCTCCGAGCGCTGCCATCGCTTGCAAAAGCGCCGGCGCAGGGATGGAAATGGCGCGCGTGACCGGCGGCGGCGTCGGCAAAGCGGCTTGCAGGCTTTCCACTCCGCACAAGCCGCATCCGGTTGCGCCGCGCATGGCACGTCGGCGCACCCAGAGCTGCTCGGCTTGCGGGGATGTCAGGTCCATTCGCAACTCCACCCCGGCAGGAAGGACCGCAATTTCCAAGGTTTCAATTTCGGAAGCGGCGTTTATGATTCCTTCATTAAGGCTAAAACCCACGGCAAAATCGTCCAAATCCGAGGGAGTTGCCATCATCACCGCATAGGTCGCGCGCTGATAGGTGAACGCAACCGCGGTTTCTTCCGGAATCATCCGCGCGCGCGTCGAAGCCTTTTGGCCGTTCCAGACCCTTGGCCAAGAAAGCAAAGCTGGGGCCGGAGGATTCGGCATGCGCGTCGGCTACTCCGCAGCGGCCACAAGCACGCGGCGCGCTTGCTCCGCCTTTCGGGAATACTCTTCTTGCCATTCCGATGGACCGTTGGAGCGGGAAACCTGCACGGCGGTGACTTTGTATTCCGGGCAGTTGGTTGCCCAATCGGAGTTTTCCGTCGTTACCACATTGGTTTGCGTGTTCGGGTGGTGGAAGGTGGTATAAACGACGCCCGGAGCGACGCGCGTGGTGATGCAAGCACGCAGCGTGGTTTCGCCAGCGCGGCTGGCAAGTTTCACCCAATCGCCGTCGCGGATGCCGCGTTCCTCCGCATCGTGCGGATGGATTTCCAGCACGTCTTCGGCATGCCAGCGGATATTCTCGGTTCGGCGGGTTTGCGCGCCCACATTGTATTGCGTCAGGATCCGCCCGGTGGTGAGCAACAACGGGTAACGCGGACCGACACGCTCCTCCGTCGGTACATATTCGGTTACGAGAAATTGCCCTTTGCCGCGCACGAATTTGTCCGTATGCATCACCGGCGTGCCCTCGGGGGCGGCGTCGTTGCACGGCCATTGCACCGAACCCAGGGCATCGAGCTTTTGGTAGGAAACCCCGGCAAAGCTTGGTGTGGTGCGGGCGATTTCGTCCATGATTTCGCCGGGATGCGAATAATGCATCTCGTACCCCATTGCCTTGGCAATGGCCAGCGTGACCTCCCAATCCGCCATGCCGGCTTTCGGTTCTACGACTTTGCGCACACGGCCGATCCGTCGCTCGGCGTTGGTGAAGGTGCCGTCCTTTTCCAAAAACGATGATCCCGGCAGGAAGATATGCGCAAAATTCGCCGTTTCGTTCAGGAACAGGTCTTGCACCACCACGCACTCCATCGCCTCAAGCCCGGCGACGATGTGCTGCGTGTTGGGATCTGACTGCACGATATCCTCGCCCTGGATGTAAAGGCCTTTGAAACTGCCGTCCAAGGCGGCATCGATCATATTCGGGATGCGGAGCCCGGGCTCCGGATCCAGTTGCACCCGCCATTCCTGCTCGTAAATGCGCCGCGTGAGCGGATCCGAGATATGCCGATAATCGGGCAATTCGTGCGGGAAGGAACCCATGTCGCACGAGCCTTGCACATTGTTTTGCCCGCGTAGCGGATTGACGCCCACGCCGGGGCGGCCGATATTGCCCGTGGCCATTGCGAGATTGGCGAGTGCCATCACGGCCGTTGTGCCTTGGCTATGCTCGGTTACGCCAAGCCCGTAATAAATGGCACCGTTGCCGGCCGTGGCATAGAGTCGGGCGGCATCGCGGATCAGCGCTGCCGGAACCCCGCAAACTTCTGCGATGGCTTCCGGGCTGTTGAAAGGCTGGGCGACAAAAGCGGCCCATTCGCGGAAGCTTGGCAGATCACACCGTTCGCGCACGAATGCCTCTTTGACCAAGCCCTCGGTCACGATCACATGCGCCAAGGCATTCAGGATGGCGACATTCGTGCCGGGCTTTACCGGCAAGTGGTATTCCGCGGCGATGTGCGGCGAACGCACGAGATCGATCCGCCGCGGATCGATCACAATCAGCTTCGCGCCCTGGCGCAGGCGCCGCTTCATGCGCGAGGCAAAAACCGGATGCGCATCGGTCGGGTTTGCTCCGATGACGACAATGACGTCGGCATAATCGACGGAATCAAAGTCCTGCGTGCCGGCCGAAGTACCGAACGTGCTTTTCAGCCCATAGCCCGTGGGCGAGTGGCAAACACGCGCGCACGTGTCTACGTTGTTGTTACGGAAGACCGCACGCACGAGTTTCTGCACAAGATAGGTTTCTTCGTTGGTGCAGCGTGAGGATGTGATGCCGCCGATCGCCCCGCGACCATACTGCGCTTGGATCCTCCGAAATTCGCTGGCTACGCGGTTGATGGCCTCGTCCCAGCTCACTTCCCGCCAAGGGTCGGTAATCCGTTCGCGCATCATCGGCTTGAGAATGCGGTCAGGATGCATCGCGTAGCCCCATGCAAAACGGCCCTTGACGCAGGCATGACCGTGATTGGCTTTGCCGTGCTTATACGGCACCATCCGCACCACCCGATCTTGCTGCATCTCGGCTTTGAACGTGCAGCCGACACCGCAATAAGCACAGGTGGTTAAGACCGCGCGGTCCGGTTTGCCCATCTGGATCACGGATTTTTCCAAAAGTGCTCCTGTCGGGCAGGCCTGCACACACGCGCCGCAAGAGACGCACTCGGAATCGAAAAAGGCCTGGCCTGCACTGGCTGCGACCTGCGAGGCAAAGCCGCGCCCGGCAATGGTGAGCGCGAATGTACCCTGAATTTCATCGCACGCACGCACGCATCGCGAACAGACAATGCATTTCGCAGGATCGAACGTAAAATAAGGATTCGATTCGTCCTTCGTCGCATGGAGATGATTGGCACCGGAGGGGCCGTAGCGCACCTCTCGCACGCCTAAACTGGCGGCGAGGGTTTTCATGGGATCCGCCTCCGCGGTTGCCGATTCGGCGGAATCGGAAGGGTAGTCGGAGAGGTAAAGCTCCATCACCCCGCGCCGAATACGCTGCAATCGCGGCGTTTGCGTATGAACGACCTGGTTTGCTTCCACTGGGGTGGTGCAAGAGGCCGGGGTGCCTTGCTTGCCTTCAATTTCCACCAGACAGAGCCGGCACGAGCCGAACGCGGCAAGCGTATCCGTTGCGCAGAGTTTGGGGATTTCGATCCCCGCCATCATGGCTGCGCGCATGATCGAGGTGCCGGCGGGCACACGCACCGGCTTGCCGTCAATCGTCAGCTGCACCGTCTCACGCGCTTGAGAAGCCGGCGTGCCGTAATCGATCTCCTGGATAAGCGACATCCCGTCCTCCGCCTGTTATGCTGCGACAAATCGCCGCTTGGGTGTCATGAAATCGTCTCGAAAATGTCGGATCGCGCTCATGACGGGGTAAGGGGTGAACCCGCCAAGGGCGCAGAGCGAACCGTAACGCAGGGTTTCGCAAAGCTCTTCAATGAGTGCGAGATTGGCCTCTACGTTTTCCCCTTGCAAGATGCGATCCATCACTTCCACCCCGCGGGTCGAGCCGATCCGACACGGCGTGCACTTGCCGCAGGACTCAAAAGCGCAGAATTCCATGGCAAAGCGGGCTTGGCGGGCCATATCCACGCGATCGTCAAAGACCACCACGCCGCCATGGCCGATAAGACCGTCCTTCGCGGCGAAGGCCTCATAATCAAAGGGCGTGTCAAACAACGCGGGCGGAAAATACGCACCGAGCGGCCCGCCCACTTGCACGGCACGGACCGGCCGACCGCTTGCGGTGCCGCCGCCGATCTTCTCCACCAGATCACCAAGGGTGAGGCCGAAGGCGGCTTCAAACAAGCCGGGATAGCGAATATTCCCGGCAAGCTGGATCGGCATTGTCCCGCGCGAACGGCCGTAGCCGAAATCCCGATATGCTTCCGCACCGTTGGCCAAAATCCACGGCACGGAAGCAAGTGTGATGACGTTGTTGATCACGGTGGGTTTGCCGAACAGGCCGGAAACGGCGGGCAGCGGTGGCTTGGCGCGAACTTGGCCGCGTTTGCCTTCAATGCTGTCCAAAAGGGCGGTCTCTTCACCGCAGACATATGCTCCGGCCCCGACGCGCATTTCGATATCGAAGGCGAAGGTACTGTCGAAAACCTTGGGGCCGAGCAGCCCTTCCGCACGGGCGCGAGCGATCGCTTGGTTCATCGTCGCGACGGCATGCGGGTACTCCGAGCGCGTGTAGATGTATCCTTTGTTTGCGCCGACGGCATAGCCCGCGATGGTCATGCCTTCGACGAGGACAAACGGATCCCCTTCCATCAGCATGCGATCTGCGAAGGTTCCCGAATCCCCCTCATCGGCATTGCAGACAATGTATTTTTGACCGCCTCCCGCCGCCGCAGCCGTGCGCCACTTGATCCCTGCCGGAAAGCCCGCGCCGCCGCGCCCGCGCAAGCCGGATTGCGTGACTGTTTCAATGACCGCAGCAGGATCAAGCGCGAGCGCCTTCGCAAGGCCGCGATAACCCCCTTCCCGGCGATAGGCCGCAAGATCGAGCGGGTCGATTTTCCCGGAGCGGTCGAAGACCAGCCGCGTTTGTTGTTTCAGATACGGAATTTCATCGACCAGCCCGAGGAGGGAAGGGTGCGGCGCCCCTCCGGCCAGGATGCTGACGGCCACCGCCTCGGCATCGCTTGGCTGGAGCGGCCCATAGCCGAGCCGGCCTGCCGGCGTTTCCACTTCCACCAGGGGTTCCAGCCAAAACAGTCCGCGCGAACCCGTGCGGATGAGATCAAAGCCGATCCCCCGCCGCCTCAGTGCTGCGGCGAGGCTCTGCGCCACTTCGTCCGCACCCACAGCAAGCGAGGCGGCATCGCGCGAGACAAACAGACGGACGCTCATGGTGCGACCTCATCGAGCAGCGCGTCCATGCGCTCCTGGCTCAGCCGCCCCAGCGGGCGACCGTCCAGCAATGCGGAGGGGCTGCAAGCGCAAAGACCAAGGCAGAACACGGGCAGCAGCGTCACCGAACCATCCGCACGGGTTTCGCCCCAATCGAGCCCGAGCCGCTCGCGCACGTGGTCGGCCAACGCATCCCCACCCATGGCTTGGCATGATTCGGCACGGCAAAGTTGCAGAACATGCCGCCCAGGCGGGGAACGGCGAAAATCATGATAGAAAGTCAATATCCCGTAAACGTCAGCGCGCGAAATATTCAGACCGCGAGCAACGAGCGCGATCGCTTCATCGGGAATATAGCCGAACGCGTCCTGAAGCGCATGGAGAACTGGTAGGGTGGCACCTTGAATGTCTTTGTATCCGGCAATGATCTCTTCTGCGAGTGCCGCATTCCAAGCTGTTTGATTTGTCATGATCGCCTTCTATGGCCGTCTCCAAAACTTGATTTATTGCAAGCAGAAGTCACGTATTTCAAGCACGTTCGGCATATGACTCGATAGAAGATACCAATTAACTAGGTTTCTCATCGGCAAGTTTGGGAGCCAGAAGCTGGGCTTCGGCAACCAGGGCAGCCATCAGCGGGGTCATGGGCTCGCGCTGGGGAATGACAAGGCCGATCAGCGGGCTCGGTTCGTCACTTCGGATCGGGATGGCGCGAATATTGGTGCTGAAGCCGAGGGTATCGACAAGTTTACGCGGCATCACGCTGGCCCAGCGACCGGTCTGGACATGCGACCAAAGCGCGACCATGGAATTGGATTCGAGCGTCGGGGTGACGGAGGCTTTGGCGGTACGCAGCATGCGATCAATAATGCGGCGGTTTTGCATATCGGGTGTGAGAAGGCAGAGCGGAATTTCGGCAACCTCCGCCCAAGTCACCTGCTCGCGTTGGCCGAGCGGCGCATTGGGAGCCGTGACAAGGCAATAGTGTTCGCGATAGAGCGGAATGGTGCGAACTCGGCCGAGGGGCTCGTTATCGATATAGGTCATACCGGCGTCGATCTCGAGATTTTCCAAAAGCGCAAGAATCTCTATCGACGTTCGCGAAAGAACAGTAAAAGTCACCGCTGGGTGCCGGGCGCGGTAAGGGGTGGTTAACGCAGCCACCATGCCGAGCGCTGTCGGCACAACCGCAAGGCGCAGAGAACCGGCAAGGCCGCGCTTGAGAGCTTGTATTTCCTGGCGCATGGCCCGGGCGTCCGCCACGATTCGACGGGCCCAATCGAGCGTGCGCTCCCCCTCCGGAGTAAAGCCCATGAAGCGCGAGCCTCTCTGCACAAGCAAAACCCCGAGCATTTCTTCCAACTGCTTAATACCGGCAGAAAGCGTGGGTTGCGTGACGTTACACGCGCGTGCCGCGCGGCCGAAATGCTGTTCACGCGCTAAGGCCAGAAGATATTCCAGTTTTTCGATCATGCTCCATGATGACCTACCGCAATGGCGGCAGTAAGCTACCAAAATAATTTGCCAATATCACATCGCCAATTCCACGATAGCCGACCGGTAATTTCATTCCCACTTGACAAAAAATTTTGGTTCGTGCTTGACAGGGTACAGCCGGTCTATTAGTTAAAGAGCCGTCTTGGATATATGTTCGCCGGCTTAAACAGGGAGGTTGATCATGAGCTGGAAGTCCCCGAAGGTTATCGAGATTGCTCTCGGCGCGGAAATCAACTGCTACGCTTGCGCTGAAGTCTAACTCGTCGAAGTTCTTAGCTTGTTTTGAGCAGCGCGCTGTCGCAGTGAGAGAAAGCTGCGATAGCGCGTTTGCACAAGTTGGGTCGTTATGCGAGTGGTGGTCTTGGGCGCTGCGGCGGGGGGCGGCTTTCCGCAGTGGAATTCGAATGCGCCGGGCTGCCGGCGTGCACGAGCGAAAGATCCGAAGGCGCGTGCGCGCACCCAAGCGTCGGTGGCGGTTTCCGCCGACAGCAAGCATTGGTTTTTGTTGAACGCCTCCCCCGATCTGCGCGCCCAAATCGAAGCGAACCCTCCTCTTCAGCCCCAAGAAGGCCTGCGTTCCTCCCCCATCGCCGGGGTGGTCTTGAGCAACGGCGATGTGGACGCGATCGCCGGGCTCTTGCACCTGCGCGAGCGCCAGCCTTTCACGATATACAGCACCGGGCGCATCCTCGCTATCTTGGCGGCAAATCCCATTTTTGAGGTTCTGGCGCACGATGTCGTGAAACGCCAGGTTGTGCCGCTCAATACGTCTTGGCCGCTGCTCTTGCCAAGCGGCAAAGCCGCCGGGCTTTCCATCGAATTGTTCCCGACGCTGGGCAAAGTGCCGCTCTATTTGGAAACGGCGGATCAAGCGCCAGCGCTCGTCGAAGGCGAAGACACTGTCGGCGTCGCGGTCAGCGACGGTTCTCATACCTTTTACTTTGTGCCGAGCTGCGCGGGCATGACGGCTTCCCTCCGCGCGCGGCTTGCCGGGGCGGAGCTCGTTTTCTTCGACGGTACGCTTTGGACCGATGATGAAATGATTCGCGCCGGCATCGGCAGCAAAACCGGGCTTCGCATGGGGCACATGAGCATCTCGGGGCCGGATGGAACGATGGCCGCATTTTCATCGTTGGGGGTCCGCAAGAAAGTTTTGATCCATATCAATAATTCGAATCCTGTTCTGTTAGATGACTCGCCGGAACGCGAAATCGCGGAAGCAGCAGGATGGACTGTTGCATATGACGGCATGGAGGTAACGTTATGACCAATTTCAGCGTGTCCGAGCGCGTGATGACCCCGGAGGAACTGGAAAGCGCGTTGCGCGGCATCGGCGCCGAACGCTATCACAACCTGCACCCGTTTCATAAGCTTCTCCACAGCGGCAAGTTGCGTCGGGGCCAAGTGCAGGCGTGGGCACTCAATCGCTATTATTACCAATCCCAAATTCCCGTGAAGGACGCCGCACTGATCGCGCGCTTGCCGACACCGGAGCTTCGCCGCGCGTGGCGTACGCGGCTCGTCGATCATGATGGCGACGCGCCGGGCACCGGCGGCATCGCCCGATGGTTGAAACTCGTCGAGGGTGTGGGGTTGGATCCGGCTTATGTCCAGTCCACCGAGGGCTTGCTGCCGGCCACGCGCTTTGCCGTCGATGCTTATGTGCATTTCGTCTCCGAGCGTTCCATTTTGGAGGGCATTGCTTCTTCGCTGACGGAGCTTTTCTCTCCCACCATTATCGCCGAGCGCGTGCCCAACATGTTGGCAAATTACGATTATATCACAAAGGAAACATTGGCGTATTTCACTCCGCGTTTAACACAGGCACCGCGCGATGCCGAGTTTGCGCTTTCTTATGTTAAACAGCACGCAACCACACGCGAGCAGCAGGCTGCGGTTCTAGCGGCGTTGCGATTCAAGTGCGACGTGCTGTGGGCGCAGCTCGATGCGCTTTACTTTGCTTATGTGTCACCGGGGTTGATCCCCCCCGGAGCATTCGTGCCCGAGGATCATGTGCAAGCGAGCGCATGAATAAAGCGGTTAGCGAAACGGTCGTGCCTACATTTCCGCCCGGGGTGAAGTTTCGCTTCGATTCGGTGCGGAATGCCTGGGTGCTGTTGGCTCCGGAACGCTTGTTTATGCCTGATGAACAGGCGGTGGAAATTTTGAAGCTTGTCGATGGTGTCCGAAAGATCTCCGAGATTATCGACATTCTCGCCGCGCGATTTGCCGACACGCCGCGCGATGTCATCGCCACCGATGTCAGCGCGATGCTGCATGAGCTGGCTGCAAAAGGAGCACTGAGGCTATGAACGCGATCCCGCCGCCTCTTGGAATTGTCTGTGAGCTGACGCATCGCTGTCCGCTCCAGTGTCCATATTGCTCCAATCCTCTGGAGCTTGCGCGTGCGGGCGCGGAGCTCGGCACCGATGCTTGGCTTCGCGTCTTGGACGAAGCGGCCGCACTTGGGGTGCTGCATGTGCATTTCAGCGGCGGCGAGCCCACCGCGCGGAAGGATCTCCCCGATCTTGTGCGCCGCGCTTCCGCCAATGGGCTTTATACAAACCTTATCACCGCCGGGGTATTGTTGGATGCCGCAGCGATCGATCGCCTGAAGGCTGCCGGGATTGACCATATTCAATTGAGCTTTCAAGACGTGATCGCGGAGAGCGCCGACCGCATTGCCGGTCTCGCCGGAGCGCACGAACGTAAGCTTGCTGTCGCAAAAGCAATTCGGCAAGCGGGTTTGCCTCTGACGCTCAATTTTGTCGTTCACCGACACAATGCGGAACGTGTTCCGGAAATGCTGGCACTCGCCGAATCGCTTGGCGCGGCACGCACGGAGATTGCGCATGTGCAATATTACGGATGGGGATTGGTCAATCGCGCAGCTTTGCTGCCGAGCAGAGCGCAGCTTGAGTTCACTCTCCAAGTGGTGCAGGAGGCACGCGCGCGATTGGCCGAAAAGATGGTGATCGATTACGTGGTGCCCGATTATTACGCGCAGCGGCCTAAGGCTTGCATGGGCGGTTGGGGAAGGCGGGAAATGGTCATCACGCCTACCGGTAAAGCAATGCCGTGCCATGCGGCGGATTCGCTGCTAGGTTTTGAGTTCCCGTCCGTGACCGATACGCCGCTTGCCGACATCTGGAGCAACGCCCCGGCTTTCCGGCGCTTCCGCGGCACGGATTGGATGCCCGAACCCTGTCGCTCCTGTGATCGGCGCGAAATCGATTGGGGAGGCTGCCGTTGCCAGGCTTTCGCAATGACCGGAGATGCGGCAAGGACTGATCCGGCCTGCGCTCTTTCGCCGGACCATGCCCTCATGCTTGCGGTGGCGGAGGGGCGGCCGGAGGCAGCGCCTGCGTTTGTGTATCGGCGGATCGGGCACGCGCCGGCTTCCGTCTCGGCAGAGCCGGTGCCGGCAGAGGCTACGGTATAACAACAGAGGACGGCTTCAGCCGTAACGCTCTTCGCGCCAAGGATCCGCGTTGTTGTGATAGCCGCGGACTTCCCAAAAGCCCGGGCGATCGACCGAGGTGAGTTCAATGCGGCGAATCCACTTCGCAGACTTCCAAAAATAAAGCCGCGGCACCACCACGCGGAGAGGCCCCCCATGCGCGCGCTCCAGCGGCCGGCCTTCCCACGAGTGCGCCAGCAGCACCTCGGGCTCTGCGAATTGATCCAGCCGAATATTCGTGGTGTAGCCGTCATAGGAGTGGAAGATCACGTGCCGGGCATCGCTTCTGGGGCGAACCAAATCCAGTAAAGTGCGTGCAGCGACACCTTGCCAGTGGTTGTCGTAGCGCGACCACTGGGTGACACAATGAATGTCGGAGACGCTCTCGTGCTGCGGCAGAGCCATGAGATGTTCGTAGGAAAGTGAAAGCGGGTTGGCAACGGCGCCATCGATATCCAGGCGAAACGTTTGCGCGCTGATATCAGGCTGTATGCCGAGATCGAGCACCGGCCAATTCTCTACCCGCCGCTGTCCCGGCGGCAGGCGTTCCTGCCGGGGATCGGCTTCCTTGCCCGTCAGCAGCCTGCCTTCGCGCGCCCAATTCTCTTTGCTCTCGATCAGTTTTTCTTTGATGCGCCCGATCAGGTTGGCGCTGTTTTCGCTCGACATTGCGCTCTCCGTAAACGGAATCTACCGCCGCGGCGCATGTTTCGCTGCCTGCCGCCGCAACGGGATCAGCCTTTTTCCCGCATCAGCCTGGCCTTGTCGCGCTGCCAGTCTCGTGCGGCGATCGCGGCACGCTTATCGGCTTTCTTGCGGCCTTCGGCAAGCCCGAGCAGCACTTTCGCCCGTCCGCGCTCGTTGAAGTGGATTTGCAGCGGCACGAGCGTTATGCCTTCCCGGCTCAGCGCGCCGATAAGGCTGCGCAACTGCTTGCGGTGCAAAAGCAGCTTGCGCGGTGCTCGGGGTTCGAAGCGCGAAAGCACGCCGCCTTGATATTCCGGGATATAGGCGTTGAAGAGGTAAAGCTCGCCGTCCCGCTCGCCCGCCCAAGCCTCGGAAAGCGTTGCCCGCCCGAGCCGCAGGGATTTCACCTCCGGTCCTTTGAGGACAAGGCCGGCTTCGACCGTGTCTTTGATCGTGTA
>JAIMBF010000196.1 GCA_023511585.1 Terriglobia bacterium | reverse complement strand
GGAGAAACGATTAACACGCCGAGCATGCTCTGCGTGGAAGATGCCTTGGACGGCCTGCGTTGGGCGGAACGGATCGGAGGGCTTCCTGCTCTGATCGAGCGGAGCGAGACCAATCTCCGCACCGTTGCGGAATGGGTGGATCGCCATCCCGCGCTTGCCTTTCTGCCGGAAGAAAAGGCCACCCGTTCGTGCACCTCGATCTGCTTTAAAATCGTGGCGCCATGGTTCACCGCCTTGTCGGCCGAGGAACAATTCCGCGTGGTGCGGCAAATGGCGGCGCGATTGGAGCAAGAAGGGGTTGCGAACGATATTGCCAATCACCGCGATGCGCCGCCCAGTTTCCGCATTTGGGGCGGAGCAACGGTAGAGGCCCAAGATATTGCCGCCTTGCTGCCTTGGATCGATTGGGTGTTGGCGGAAACCGCGCAGCAATACGCAACGGCGAGTGCGGCGGAGTAAGTAAAGATGCCTTCGGTTCTGATCAGCGATAAACTTTCCCCCGCCGCGGTAAAAATTTTTAAAGATCGCGGCATTACGGTTGATGTGAAAACGGGTCTTTCGCCCGCGGAACTTCGGAACATCATTGCCGAATATGACGGGCTTGCCGTCCGTTCGGCAACCAAGGTCACCAAAGAACTGCTGGAAGCGGCAACCAATTTAAAGGTGGTCGGGCGCGCGGGCATCGGTGTCGATAACATTGATGTCAAATCGGCCACCGCGCGCGGCATTGTGGTGATGAACACCCCGCATGGCAACACCATCACCACCGCCGAGCACGCCATTGCCTTGATGTTCGCGCTGGCGCGGCAAATTCCGGAAGCAACCATTTCCACCAAGGCCGGCAAGTGGGAGAAGAATCGCTTCATGGGCGTGGAGCTCTTCGGCAAAACGCTCGGCATTATCGGTTGCGGCAATATCGGCTCCATTGTTGCCGATCGCGCGCACGGCCTGAAAATGCGCGTGATCGCCTACGATCCGTTTTTGAGTGAAGCGCGCGCTTTGGAACTCGGCGTCGAGAAAGTCGAGTTGGACACGCTGCTGGCGCGCTCGGATTTCATCACCCTGCACGCGCCGTTAACGGATGCCACGCGGAATATCATATCCGCCGATGCCATCGCGCGCATGAAGCGCGGCGTGCGGATTATCAACTGCGCGCGCGGCGGCCTTATTGATGAGGCGGCACTTGCGGAAGCGCTGGCTTCGGGCCACGTCGCCGGAGCCGCTCTGGACGTGTTTGAAACCGAGCCCGCGCGAGAGAGCCCGCTGTTTGGATTCGAAAACGTTGTCTGCACGCCGCATCTCGGCGCCTCGACGGCGGAAGCGCAAGAGAACGTGGCGTTGCAAATCGCCGAACAGATGAGCGACTTTTTGCTCACCGGGGCCGTTTCCAACGCCATCAACATGCCCTCGCTTTCCGCCGAAGAGGCGCCGCGTTTGAAGCCCTATATGGAGCTTTGTCGGCTCTTGGGCTCCTTCGCCGGACAAATGACGCAAGCGCGTGAAGGCGTGATTCGGCGCATCACGGTGGAATATGAAGGGGCGGCGGCAAAGCTCAATCACCGTCCGCTGACTGCGGCAGCGCTTTCCGGGCTGCTTTCTCCGTTTATGGCCGGCATCAATATGGTCAATGCGCCGGTTGCGACGCGCGAGCACGGCATCGACGTTGCCGAAACCGTCTATGATCGCCCGAGCGAATATCAAACCTTAGTGCGCATTGCGGTGACCACCGATCAAGAAACCCGCTCGGTCGCGGGAACGCTTTTTGCCGGCTCTCGCCCGCGCATCGTGGAAATCAAAGGGATTCCGGTGGAGGCGGATTTCGGCCGCCATATGATTTACGTCACCAACAAAGACAAGCCGGGCTTCATCGGGCGCTTCGGCGCGAAGCTCGCGGAAGCGGGAATCAATATTGCAACCTTTCATTTGGGCCGAGCCGAGCCGGGGGGCGATGCTATTTGCCTTGTCTCCGTGGATGAACCGGTGCCGGATCAGGTGGTGAGGGAAATCCGCACGTTGCCCTTGGTGGTGCAGGCGCAGACCTTGGCCTTCTGAGGATTGCTTCGGGTTTTTCGCCACGCCGCGGCGCGCGCGGCAAGACTCGCGCGAGACAAGTTGGCAAGGAGCGTGGTGGAGCTGAGGGGAATCGAACCCCTGACCTCCTCATTGCGAACGAGGCGCTCTCCCAACTGA
>JAIMBF010000195.1 GCA_023511585.1 Terriglobia bacterium | reverse complement strand
GGCCGCTGGCGCGGTGGTTGCGCGTCAAAACGTGTCTACCGCGTGCTTTTCGAGGAGGCGACGTGCACGGTGAGCGGCGAGCGCGGCCGCGTTGCGCCGGACGGCGTTTTCGGCGGCCTGCCGGGCGCTCTCTTCATGGGGTGCATTGAGCGTGCCGGCGGCGGCGTGGAGACGATACCGAGCAAGGGCGACCAAATGGTTCTCAAGAAGGGGGATCGCGTCACGGTGCAGCCGGCCGGCAGCGGCGGCTACGGTGACCCGCACGATCGGCCGGCCGAGCTCGTGCTGGCGGATGTCTTGGACGGCTACGTCTCCGTTGATACGGCGCGAACCCTTTACGGTGTCGCCATAGTCGACGGGCGGGTTGACGAAATCGCGACGCGGCGGCTGCGTTCCGGCCGCGTCGCGAACGGTTGAGGCGTTCCCAGATGCTCAGTTCGCGTCCTCTGGCGGGCATAACGGTGCTTGAGATCGGGCACAGCATTGCGGCGCCGGTCACCGGAATGATCCTGGGCGAGCTTGGCGCCGACGTGGTCAAGCTCGAGAACCCTGATAAAGGAGACTATTGCCGTGACTGGGGACCACCGTTTTGGGGCGGTGCTTCGGCAACTTTCCAGGCGGTCAATCGCGCCAAGCGCGGGATTACCGTCGACTTTAACGATTCGGCCGAAATTGCCCGCCTGAAAGCCTTTATTCACGAACGCGTTGATGTCGTGGTGCAAAATTTGAAATTCGGTGCGCTCGAGAAATTTGGGCTTTCTGCCGCGGTCCTGACCGCGGAGAAGCCGAGTCTCATTTACTGCAATCTCGGCGCTTTCGGGGGTATCGGGCCGCTCCGCGATCGCCCCGGCTATGACCCGCTGATGCAGGCCCATAGCGGACTGATGAGTATTATGGGAGAGGACGGCAGACCCCCTGTGCGGGTGGGTGTTTCCATCGTTGACATCGGCACCGGCATCTGGGCGGCGCTCGGCATCCTCGCTGCGCTGGTGGAACGGGGACGCACCGGGCAAGGGGGCGTTGTCGATACGTCGCTCTACGAGGCGGCACTTGTCTGGATGGGAATTCCGCTTGCCACCTATCTGGCATCGGGAGAGCTCCCGGTTCGCGAGGGTTCGGGCGTGGCGCAGATTGTTCCCTATCAAGCATTTAAGAGCCGCGACGGCTGGATCATGGTGCTTGCCGGTAACGATAATCTCTTTCAACGGCTCTGCCACGCGATCGGCCTTCCTGCATTAGCTCAGGATGAGCGTTTTCGCACGAATGCCGCTCGCGTTGTTCATCGGCGGCAGTTGATCCCTTTGATTCAAGAGGTTATCGCGCGAGACACCACAGCGGCATGGCGGGAACGTCTGGATGCCGCCGGCGTTCCCAACGGCCCGATTCAAACGGTCGATCAAGTCGTGTGCGATCCACAGACGCAAGCGCTTGGGATATTGCAAACCGCGCCGGAGGGCGATCTGACCTTGGTCGGGCTGCCGTTGTCCTTCGACGGGGTGCGGCCCGCTTTCACCAAGCGCGCACCGAGCCTCGGTGAGCACAATAACGAGATATTCGGCACCTCAGGCGAGACAGACTGAAACCGCCCCGATCCCCTCGAAGACTGTCTCCACGTGATCCCCACGCGAGAGCGGAAACTGGCGGGTGAACGAACCGGTCATCACGAGGTCGCCGGCGCGCACCCGCTCGCCGAACTCGGCAAGTTTGCGCGCGAGCCAGACGATGGAATTCAACGGATGGCCGAGCACCGTATTGCCCCGCCCGGTGGCGACCTCTACGCCGTTGATGTGCACGCGCGCGGTCACGGCGGCGAGGTCGATCCCATCGGGCGGAACGCCCCGACCCAGCACGAAAGCTTTCTGCTGCGCATTGTCGGCCAATGCGAGCGCAAGCTGGCGGGTGAAGTCGCCACGGGTCTCGATGATCTCGAGCGCCGGAAAGAACGCATCCACAGCGGCTGCGACGGAGGCCGCATCGGCGTCCGGTGTGAGGTCGCGCGCGAGGGCGACGCAGATTTCATTCTCGAAGCCCGGGGCGATCAGGTCGGGGCTCAGCACATGCCCGGATTCGAGCCGACCCTCGGCGAGCAGGCAGCCGAACACCGGTTCGTGCACGCCGAATTGTTCTTGGATGACGGGAGAGGTGAGCCCGACTTTCCAACCGATCCGCCGTCGAGCGGGATCGGCGGCTTCGCGTTCGACCAGGCCGAGCTGAATCCG
>JAIMBF010000067.1 GCA_023511585.1 Terriglobia bacterium | reverse complement strand
GACCATGCCCCTCTCGGAACATGCCCAAAGCCCAGGCCTAAAACACCGCCAACGTATCCCTTCCTTCCCCGATCCAACTGTCAAAGAACAAAAAACACGTTGAGACAAAAAATCTGCCTCTGCACTGGGAAGCCCTGTGCAGAGCCATCCGAAGCCCCAACCCGTTCGGTCATCTCAATGTAACGATCCCCCTTCCGCCCGTCAAGCCTCCTTGCAGCTGCCCGATGCGCGGCCGGCAAAGCGCGGGAAAGATGCCAAACCTCTTGCCGAAAGCGGGTAGGGCCTGTTAGGGCGCCCGCCTTGGGGCCGGCGGCCGCACAGTGCGGCAGGCGCTGAAAGAGGGATCACCGAGAGGTGGCAGGCGCGCGCGCAGAATCAAGATCCGAATCAAGATCAGGCGACGCGGCACAAAGGGCCGGCGAGGGCGCGCCGCTTGCGCTCTCCCCGCTGCGGGCCCGACTCTTGGGGCTCTGCGACCGCGCCGGGCTTGCCGCAACGCTCATCCTTCCGCTCTTTCTTCTCTATGGCCGGGCGCTTGCCGAGGTGATGATCGGCCTTGCGGATGCGAGTTTTCTGGCGTCCTGCCTGCTGCTCCGCACCGGAATTTCGCTGCAACCCCTCTGGCGGCGCGCAGCCCTGCTCTGGTGGGGATGGGAAATTCTCTGCGCCTTGCCCCTTCATTTCGTTGGGCTCGGCCCGGGCGGGTGGCCCTCGCTTCTCCAAGCGCTGGCATTGGGGCGGTTTTTGCTCTTCGCGCTGGCCCTGGAGGAGCGCCTGCTGGCCAGCCCCTCGGCCCGCCGCGCGCTGCAGGCGGTGCTGGCCGCGGCGGCGACATTCATCGCGCTCGCCAGCTGGGAGCAATACCTCACCGGCCGAAACTTCCTCGGCGCTCCGCGTGCGGGCGACGGCGCGCTCACCGGCCCGTTCATCAAACCCCGCGCCGGAGCCCCGTTCGTGCGGCTGCTTTTTCCGGCCATGCTGCCGCCCGTCATCACGCTGCTCAACCGCCCCCGCTTGCCGGCGCGCATGGCCGGGGCGGCGCTGGCGGCTTTCGGCCTGGTGACGGTGATCTTGATCGGCCAGCGCATGCCCGCGCTTCTCGCCGGACTCGGCCTGCTTGTCGGCGCCTGGCTCTTGCCGCAATGGCGCAAGCCGGCGCTGCTGGCCGTGCTTGCCGCCGTTCTTGTCTTGGCGGCAACGCCGATCATTTCACCGCCGACGGCCGCCAAGCTGCTCGCGCGCTTCGGCGAGCAAATGGCGCATTTCGCCACCAGTGCCTACGGCCAGCTCTATATCCGCGCGCTTCGGATGACCTTGGCGCACCCGCTCTTCGGCTTCGGCTTCGACGGGTTTCGTCTGTTTTGCCCCGAGCCGCGGTTCTGGCACGGCCTGCCCCTTCTCGGCATCACCGACCAAGCCGCGGGGGGAGCCGAAATCTGCAATTTGCACCCGCATAACTACTATTTGCAGGCCGCAACCGACGGCGGCTTTCCCGGGCTTATCCTCTTCGCCGCCCTCGCCGTTGCCTGGCTTGCGCGGCTGGGCCACGGCTTGCGCCGCGCCCCGGAGCCGCTGCGGGTGGGGCTGTTTCTGGCCGCGCTCATTCACCTCTGGCCGCTCGCCTCCACCAGCGGGCTGGCCGCCTTGCCCGATGACGGTTGGTTCTATCTCATGCTCGGCTTCGGCTTGGCGGAAGCGCGGGTCCCGCCCTCCGCGCCCCCCTAAAAATCAAGATCGGCGTAGTGTGCCGGCGGCGTGAGGCCGGGCACGCGGTCCGTCAACAGGGGACGGAAGCTCGGGCGGCTTTTCATGCGCGCATACCAGTCGCGCGCGGCGGGCACCAGGTTCCAGTCGATATCGCCGGCGAAATCCAGCACCGAAAGATGCGCGGCGGCGGCAAAATCGGCCAGCGAGATGTTACTGCCGGCCAGCCATTTGCGCGTCTCCGCCAGCCAGCCCAGATATTCCAAGTGTTGGCGCAGATTCGCATAGCCTTCCCGAAGCGCCCCGGCGGTCGGCTGGCCGCGGCCGGCCATGCGCTTGAGGTGCTTCTCCCCCACCAGGTTGCGGGTGACCTCCTCATAAAATTTGCCGTCGAACCATGCCAGCAAACGCCGGATTTCCACCCGTTCTGCGAGCGTGCGCCCGAGCAGGGAGGTATCCGGATACGCCTCGTCGAGATATTCGCCGATCACCCAGGAATCCGGGATGACCAGACCGTTCTCCTCCAAAAGCGTGGGCACGGTCCCGGCCGGGTTGAGCTCGAGATAGTCCGTCCGCCGCTCCCACGGGCGCTCCAGGCGCAGCTCGAAGGGCAGGCGCTTCTCCGACAAAACCAAGCGAATTTTCCGGGAAAACGGGCAAAGCGGAAAATGGTAGAGGATACGCATAGACAAGCCTTATGCCACCGCGGCGGAGCTTCGCAAGCGGCTTCGGCGCGGCCTTGGTCTGGCATGCGCGCCTTTGGACAAAAGGAAAGAAAATTCTGCTTGCACGCCTTATATGATCATCATATCATATAAGCCATCGAAGCCGAAGGTCCAAAAAATTTCAGGTTTTTGCACGCGAATACGTGCAGAGAGGGGGAACGTGGCTCGCAAGCTTCTGATCGTGATGGCCAATACCGATCCGCGCAACCCGGAAGAGCTGGGGGCGCCGTTTTTTCAAGCCACCGTCGCCGCGGCGATGGACTACGAGGTTGAGGTCATTTGCACCGCTACGGCGGGGCGGCTGATGCGCAAAGGCGTCGCCGATAAGCTGAAAGTCAAGCCGGATTCGCCGAAAACCGTCTATGACTTCATCAAGGATGCGCACGAGGCCGGGGTCAAGTTCTTAAGCTGCAGCCCGAACCTCGATCTCTTCGAGATGACGGAAGCCGATCTGATCCCGGAATGTTCTGGTATCGTGGGCGGCGCCTATTTGATCGAAGCGGTGATGGAAGGCGAAGACACGCGCGTGCTCACCTATTGAAAGGCGATCCCGATGGATGAACAGGTGGCAGTCCGTCCGCACCCGGGGCCCGCAGCAGATCCGGTCTCCGAAAACCCGCCCGTCGCGCGCGAGAAGCTCGAGGAAATTTTCGAGGATATCCGCAACCATCCGTTGTACGACATGGAACTGCACGGGTGCCTCAATTGCGGCATCTGCACCGCAACCTGCCCTTCCGCACATTACTACGATTATTCCCCGCGCGAAATCGTCCAACTGCTCTGGACGGAAAATCTCGAAGGCATCTACGACGCGATGCAGGAGAAAATCTGGGCGTGCGCGCAGTGCTACACCTGCGCAGCGCGCTGCCCGTTCGAAAATTCTCCCGGCGGCTTGGTGATGATCATGCGCGAGGTGGCCATCAAGCACGGCATGCAATCGGCCAAAGATGTCTTGCGGCCGTTCTCGCGCGTGCTGCTGAAAGTTATTTCTACCGGCAACCAGCTCGCGCCGAACATGATCACGCGCGATGCCTTCCCCGACTGGGGGCCGAACGTTTCGAAAGTGAGCGCACCGTTGGACGTGCTGCGCAAAGCCATCCCGGTGCCGACCATGCACACGACGGATACGGCCTGGATCGTCAATCTGCGCACCTCCGTCGAACTTTACACGATCTGGGAAGAAACCGGCGTTCTGCAGCAGATCGAAATGGTCGATGAAAATCTCTTCGACGTCATTCGCGACGTGATGGACGAAAAACGCGAGCAGTATGAGGAATGGCTGCTTGAGCAAGAGGAAGACGAACACGAGGCATGAGGGCTCGGGAAACGGATTGAAAAGAGGCGATCATGACAGAGAAACAAGGCGCATACACCGGGTTCGGACCGGAGTGGCAGGAAAGCAAGCTTTCCCCGCAAGAGGCACAGCGCGCGACCTCGTGGGTGGAAGCGCGCATCGATCGGCGCTCGATGTTAACGGGTAAGGATCGCGTCGAAGATGTCCGCGACGCCTTGCGCGAGCTTGAGAAAGACGGCGAAATCGTCGTGCATCGCATCACCGAGCAACACGAGCCGGTCACTGCGCGAACGCTTTACGGCTGGACCAAGAAAATCCCCACCAATCAATTGTGGCACCATAAATCTTGCGGCCAGTGCGGCAATATTCCGGGATACCCGACCTCGCTGCTTTGGCTGATGAACAAGCTCGGCACGCGGTACTTGGACGAAACCGATCAAACCTCCTGCACCGCCTGGAACTATCACGGTTCCGGCATCGGCAATGTCGTCAGTCTCGCTGCCGTGTTTTTGCGCAATTTTCACCAGGCCTACGTTTCCGCCAAAGCGCAGGGTTTGCCGGAAGGTTACTACTACCCGCTGGTGCATTGCGGCACATCCTTCGGAAACTACAAGGAAATGCGCCATTTTCTGGTGCATTCGCCGCAACTTCGCGAGCAGGTGCGCAAAATCCTCGGCAAACTCGGCCGGTTGATCGACGGCAAACTGCTCATCCCCGAAGAGATCGTGCACTACTCGGAATGGCTGCATGTGATGCGCGAACGCGTGCGCGAACACCAGGTGATCGACGTCAGCCATATTCGCGCAACCGTTCATCCCGCATGCCATGTTTACAAAATGGTGCCGGAAGACGTTATCTACGATGAAACCGTGCTGGACGGAAACCGCGTGGCCGTCTCCACCGGGCTTTTGCAAACGCTCGGCGCCCAGGTGATCGATTATTCCACCTGGTACGATTGTTGCGGCTTCGGCTTTCGGCACATCATCGGAGAGCGGGAGTTCAGCCGCTCCTTCTCGATCGATCGCAAGATCAAAGTTGCGGTGGAAGAGGCGCGCGCCGATGTGATGATCGGCCATGACACCGGTTGCATCACCACCCTGGACAAAAGCCAGTGGATCGGCAAAGCCGTCGATAAAATCTACGAATTGCCGATCATGGCGGATTGTCAGTTCGCGGCGCTGGTCTGCGGGGCGCATCCCTACAAACTCGCCCAGCTGCACTGGCATGCCTCGCCGTTTGAGGCATTTTTGGAAAAAATCGGGATCGATTGGCAAAAAGCAAAAGCTGAATTCGACGCCTATCTGGAAGAGGTGAAAGCCGGACGGATCGAGACGCTCTATGATCCCAAACGCGCCATTACCTCCGGGCCGGGCTTTACCCGTCCGGCGCAAATCGGCACGAGCACGGCGGGATCATGAGTAGCGCTCCTATTCTCGTGGTCGGCGGCGGCCCGGCGGGATTGACCGCGGCGCACGCCTTGGCAAGCGTCGGTCAACCTGTGGTTTTGGTTGATAAGGCGGATCGTCTCGGCGGCGCGCCCATTCTTTCCGGCTACGCCAAGCTGGTGCCCTCGGGCGAGTGGGCGCGCGATGCGATCGGCGGTATGGTGCGGCGCGTTGAGCAGAACCCGCTGGTGAACGTGCATCGCAACACCACCGTCGCCGCCTTTGAAGGCGAGCCCGGGCGTTTTCGCGCGCGGCTTTCCAACGGCCAAGAGATCGAACCGGCCGCCGCGATTTTGTGCACCGGCTTTACGCATTTCGATTCCGTCAACAAGCCGGAATGGGGTTTCGGCACCTATCCCGACGTGGTGACCACCACGCAAGTGGAACAAATGCTTTCGTCCGGGCGAGGGGTGCATTGCCCCTCGGACGGGCGCGAGCCGGAACGCGTGGCGATTTTGCTGTGCGTCGGCTCGCGCGATCGGCAAATCGGGCGCGAGTGGTGTTCGAAAATCTGCTGCACCGTTTCCGCCAATATCGCGATGGAAATTCGCGAGGCGCTGCCGCGATGCCAGGTTTACATTTACTATATGGATATCCGAACCTTCGGCCTTTACGAGGACAAATATTATTGGGCAAGCCAGGAAGAATACCGCGTGAAATATATCAAGGCGCGGATCGCCGAGGTTACCTCGGACGGCAAGCGGCTCATCGTGAAGGGCGAAGACACGCTGGTGAAGCGGCCGATTACCATACCGTTTGATCTGGTGGTGCACGCGATCGGCATGGATCCCAATGTCGATAACGTCCTGCTGGCCGCGACATTCGGCGTCAAGCTCGAACCGCACGGCCATATCGCGCGCGCACCGACTTATAGCGCCATGGGCGGAACCTCGCGCCCCGGCGTGTTCGTAGCCGGCGCGGCAACCGGGCCCGAGACAATCGATGATTCCATCGCCCAGGCGCAGGCGGCCGCCATGGCCGCTTTGGCTTTCGCGCAAGGGGGGCTCGCCCGGGCCGCCGAATGATGCCCATCCCGCCAAAGCAACAAAGCGACAGAAGCTCCATTGTCTTGGATTTGAGCGGGCCCAAGCTTCGGGCCGCGCTCTCCGACTTGATCGACGCTGCCGAGCCGAGCGGCGGCATCGAACGCTACATCAGCGATCTGCAATTGAAAGTCACGCTGTTTCGCAAGCTTTTGGTGGAAAACAACGTGCTCGCGCTGGATCCGGCGGCGTTTTCGGCGCTGATCGGTTTTATCGCAACCGTGCGCCGGCGCATCAAAGCTGCGCTGGAAAATTACGGCCTGGATCGCATGCTTTCCGCGATCGAGCGCTTGCTGAACGGCGAGGGGACGGCCGCGGAACGATTGCGGCAGTTCACGGCCGCGTTTCCCAACGATCGCGGGCATCGCTGGGTGCGCGATCTCGGCGCCGAGCTTCTGCACTTTACGGATCCCCAAAACCTGCCGCTCGCTACCCGCTGGGTTTGGGATATGCAGACCAATACCGGCGTTCTCAGGGAAATCTGGCATGCGGAGGATGTGGATCATCTGCACATTCCGATCAGCGATGACTTCGAAACCTTTGAGACGCTCCACGAGGAATTAACCGGGTTTCTCCGCGGCGAGGGGTTTTTCCGCGACCTCGGCCTTTATGTGGATTTGCTGTGCGCGCACATCTACGCGCTTTATATCAACGACCGCGCCGGGCAATATCTGCGCACCGATTTCGGCTGCAACGAGGCGCCGATGGCGCATACAAGGCGGATGTTGGGGCTCGATGCCATCGAACGCGAGCCGGGTCGCGGCTGGCTTGACCTGATCGAAGAGAGCGCGGCGCAGGCCGCCAAAGAACTGGCGCGGCCCGGAGCATAGGGAACAGCGATGCCGATTCATGAAAAATCCCTGATTCGCCCCGAGAATCTCATCACCCACGAAGAGCTCGTGATCGATGAGGTCAACGTCTCGGGGCACTGGAGCACCTTCATCCAACCCCGCGTGGTCACCGATTACGACGAGAGGCTGCAAGAGGAAATTGCCGCTCTTCCGGGCGGGGAGAACATTCACCGCTGCTGGCAATGCGGCTCATGCACGAACAGCTGCACGGTGAATGCCATCAATCCGGATTTCAATCCGCGATATTGGATTTATCTCATTCGCCTCGGCATGAAAGAAGAGCTCGTCCGCGACAAAGAGATTATATGGCAGTGCGTCTCGTGCAACAAATGCACCTATGCCTGCCCGCGCGATGTGAACCCCGAAGGGGTGATGAAAGCAACGGCGCGCTGGTTGGAGCTCAAAGGCTACACCGAGAAAAAACCCTCCGCCATTTTTGACGAGGAATTTTCCGCCCAGGTCTTTGCCAAAGGGCGCATCGAAGAAGGGCGGTTGTTGCAACGCTTCTTCGCGCGCACCCGTCAGAAGCTTTTGCAAGATTGGTTGGTGGAACTGGCGCGACGGCTGTTTTCGCGCTTGCCGCTCATGTTGATGATGAAACTCGGTTGGGCAAGCCTGTTCCATCCGCGCACGCGCGGCTGGCGCAAAGCCCGTGCGGCAATCGCGGACTACGTCGCCGAATGCGAAGCCATGGAGCGCCAAGTGCTTGGTTTAAACGGAAAAGGACCGTCCTCATGACGAACCGACCGGTTGCCTATTATCCCGGTTGCGCACTCGAAGGCACCGGGCATGCCTACCATCGTTCCACGAAAGAATTGGCGAACGCGCTTGGCCTCGGCCTTGTCGAGCTGGAGAATTGGAATTGCTGCGGGGCGATGGAAGTCAAAAACATCGATCCCAAATTGCAGACCTATCTCTCTGCCCGAAATCTCGCCATTTCGGAAAAGATGGGGTTCGAGACGGTCATGGCGCCGTGCAACGGCTGCTATCACAACCTCAAAAAAGCCGAATACGATCTCACGCACGACAAAACCTCGCAGGAGGTGGTGGAAAGACTCTCCAAAAAGGCAGGCCATGCCGCCTACCGTGCCGGTTCGGTGCGCACCCTGCACGTGCTGGAATGGCTGAAAGAGGCAATCGGTGAGGAAGGCCTGAAAGCGCGCGTCAAAAACTCCCTCAAAGGCCTCAAGGTCGCCAATTATTACGGCTGCATGTACACAAGGCCGCGCCATATCTTTCCGGAAAAAGACAAAGGCCCCGGCAGCGAATCCACCTCGAAGCCCCACTTTATGGATGATCTGCTTGCCGCCGCCGGCGCGGAAAATGTCGAATATCCGCTGAAGACGGCGTGTTGCGGGGGCGCGCACACGCTTTCCGATTCCGACACCTCCACCAAGCTCGTGCTCAATCTTCTCACCACCGCCGAGGCCTGCGGGGCCGATGTGATTGCCACCGAATGCCCGACCTGCCATTCCGGCCTCGAGATGCATCAGGTGCGTGCGGAAAAAGTCTTAGGGCGCAAAACAACGGTTAAAATCCTTTATTTCACGCAGCTTCTGGGAATGGCGCTCGGGCTCTCGGCCCGCAAAGTGGGTGTGCACGAAAACATCTCCGATTCGCGAGCGCTGCTGAAAGCGCGAGGGCTTGGCTGAAGATGGCAGAGGCTTCTCCTCCGTTTGCCGAAATCTCTGCGCGGCTGGAATGGATCATCGCGCACGATCCGGCGGAGCTTGCCCCGCAAGCGCAGCTCTATGCCGCGGAATTGCTTGCTCTCGGCGAGAGGATTCTGGAGGCTTGGCTCATCGCGCACGGCATCCAACCAACCGAGGCCAAAAGCGAGGGCTTTCGGCTGCTTGCGCTGCATCGGCAAGGCGCGGCGCGCGACCCGACATTCAACGCGTGCCGAGAATCATGCCGTGAACTCGTCTATCATTACAACTTGGTCCGGGCTTCGTCGGAGCCCCTCCAAGCAGGGCGTTGGGTACGGCTCGGCGCGATGGTCGCTCTGCATTTGGCGCTGTTTGTCGGCGGAAAGCTCGAAATATCGGGGCTTGGGGAGTTTTGCTGCTCCTCGCGGCCATTGCGGCAAAACGAGGTTTGCTCCACTATAACAACAGCAACGCAAGCGGAAGCGAGAGGAGGGCCGGCGGATGCCGATCGTGCGGGGCTGCAACTTGCCCGATGATCTTCTTTACGACGTTGAAAACAACATGTGGTATCGGGAAAACCCCGATGGAACGGTCACCGCCGGCATGACCGCGGTGGCCTCGGCAATGGCCGGGCAGATCGTTGCCTTTACGCCGAGAAAGGCGGGCCGTCCGGTGCAAGCCGGCAAGTCTTGTGCAACCGTTGAATCCGGCAAATGGGTGGGGCCGGCAAAAATCGCCTTCGACGGCGAACTGGTGGAAACCAACGATGCGCTGGTTGCCAATCCGCGCTTGGCGAACTCCGATCCTTACGGCGCAGGATGGTTCGTCAAAGTCAAGCCCAAAGACTGGGCGGCAGCAAAAGCGGCTTTGATTCCGGGCTCTGCAGTGGCCGCGCCCTATGAGGCAAAAATGCAGGCCGATGGTTTTGCGGGCTGCACCTAAGCGGCCCGAGAGGAGAGTGTCATGGCAGACGCCACCAATGCAAAGCGCATGTCGATGATCGTCACGAAAGGCACGCTCGATTGGGCGTATCCTCCTTTCATCTTGGCAACAACCGCCGCGGCGATGGGGCTTGAGGTTTCCATGTTCTTCACCTTTTACGGCCTCTGGTTGTTGCGCAAAAAGCTGGATCTGGAAGTCTCGCCGCTCGGCAATCCGGCCATGAAAATGCCGCTCGGAGGCATGCATATCGCCATGCCGAACCTCTTGGCCGCGCTACCCGGGGCAACCGCGCTGGCCTCATCGATGATGAAGGATATGATCCGTAAGAAAGGCATCGCCTCGGTCGAAGAGTTGCGCAACTTGGCGCTGGAATCCGACGTGAAAATGATCGCCTGCCAAATGACGATGGACTTGTTCGAAATCAAGCGGGAAGACCTCATCGACGGGCCGGTGCTCGGCGGGGCGGCAACTTATATCGAAAGTGCAACGCAGTCGGACATCAATCTTTATATTTGAATAACGTCCGCGAAAACGGGTGAGAAAATGACCGAACATGTTCTGGATGCCAAAGGGCTGAACTGCCCGTTGCCGATTTTGCGCGCAAGGAAGGCGTTGAAAGACGTGCCCCCCGGTGAAACGCTTAAGGTCTTGGCAACCGATCCGGGTTCTGTCAAAGACTTCGAGGCGTTTTGTCGCTCCACGGGCAATCAATTGGTGGAATCGAAGGTAGAAGACGGTGTCTATAGCTTCATTATCAAGCGGACCGAATGAACCCTCTCCGAACCCTTCTTTCGTCGAGACCGTCGGACGGGCGGCAGCGGAGGGGCTCGATCCCTCGCGCATGGCCCGCCAAGCGGCGGCGGCGGAGTCGTTTCTGAAATCAATCGCCAATCGGCATCGGCTGTTGATTTTGTGCACGCTGCTGGAGCGCGAACTCTCGGTGGGGGAACTCGCGGAGAAGGTCGGGCTTGCGCAATCGAATCTCTCCCGCCACTTGGCCACTTTGCGCAGGCGGCAGCTGGTGGCCACACGGCGGGCCGGAACCACTATTTTCTACCGTGTGCACTCCGCGCGCGTTCGCCCGATTTTGGCGGAACTCTATCGCATGTTTTGCATGCCCCCCGCGGGCTGAACTTCCGGCCTTCGCGCTCAGGGGTCGGGGGTGTTTTTCGGCACCGGCTCCGGCGATTCCGCCGATTCCGCGCTTTCCGGCAGCGCGGCGTCTTTGCCGGCCTCTTCCTTCATCGCCAGCGCACGCGCATAGACCTGAGATCGGGGCCTACCCGTGGTGGCGGCAACCAGGGCAACCGCATCGCGCATGCTGTGCGTCTGCAGCGCCTCTTTAAGCGCCTCCTCCACGCTCTTCGGTTCCGAGGGCCTCGCCTCCGGCGCCGGGCCGATCACAATGGTAATTTCCCCGCGCGCGGGATGTGCTGCATAATATGCGGCAAGCGCAGGCAGTTTCTCGCGGCGCACCTCCTCGAAGCGCTTAGTGAGCTCGCGCGCCACCGCTGCGTCTCTTTCACCGAAGGTGGCGGCGAGATCCGCAAGCGTCTCGGCCAGCCGATGCGGCGCCTCATGCCAGATCAAGCTTGCCGAAAGCCCGGCCTCTTCGGCTTTGCGGATGGACCGGAAATGGCGCACCCGCTGGCCCGCTTGCGCCGGCGGGAATCCGAGGAACAAAAACGGCGCGGGGGGAAGGCCGGAGAGCACCAGCGCCGTCACTGCAGCATTGGGCCCGGGCACCGCATGGACCGGCAAACCCTCGGCGAGCGCCGCCCGCACCAGCCGATATCCGGGGTCGGAAATCAGGGGTGTTCCGGCATCGCTGACCAATGCCAAAAGCCGACCCTCGCGGAGCTTGGCAAGGATCGCCGGAATCCGGGCCGCCTCGTTGTGCTCATGCAAACTGAAAAGCCGCGCATGCATGCCGAGCGCGGCGCAGAGTCGCCGGGTGCGTCTGGTATCCTCGCAAAGAACCATATCGGCAGCAGCCAGAACCGCTCGCGCACGTTCCGAAATATCGCCTAGATTGCCGATTGGCGTGGAAACCAGCACAAGACCCTGGGCAGGGGGTGTTTCCCCCGGCTCGTCGGCGGCATCGGAGGAATGACAAGATGGTTTGGCGGACTTTGTTGCTTGGAATGGGCGCGTTCGCATTGTGGGGGTGTTCCTCGGCGGGTCCGGGAGGCGTCTTCGGCGGGGCTCCTCCGACGGCTCTGCCCTCCGCCGGGCCGACGCGCGTCGAGGGCGCGGGTGCGGCTGCGGGGTTCCGGGTGGCCGCCCTGCTGCCGCTCTCCGGCGCCAACGCGGAGCGCGGCGAAGCCCTCCAGAACGCCGCGAAGCTCGCGCTCAGCGGCGCGGGTGCCCCGCTCTTGGATAGCAAAGATACGGCCAGCACGCCAGGCGGGGCGGCAAGTGCCGTGCAAGCGGCCATTCGCGCCGGCGATCAGATCATTCTGGGGCCTTTGACCGCGCCCGAGACGGCGGCCGTTGCCGCCCAAGCGCGGCAGGCCGGCGTGCCGGTCTTGGCCTTTACCTCCGATCCTTCCCAAGCCCAACCCGGGGTTTGGGTCCTGGGCATCACCCCGGACCAGCAGGTGCGCCGGCTGGTCGCGGCGGCTAAGGCCGAGGGTCGAACCCGCTTTGCCGCCTTGCTGCCCGAGTCGGAATTCGGCCGCGCCATGGGCGCCGCGCTCACGCGGGCCGTCGCCGAGGCCGGGCTCGCGCCGCCCGTCATCCGCACCCACGGCGCGGGCCTCCGCGCCATGACGCCGGTCATCCGCGAACTCTCCGATTACGCCAACCGGCGCGGGCCGATCGACGCAAAACTCCGCGAAGCGCGCGCCCGCCACGATGCCGAAGGGCGAAAGCTGGTTGCCGAACTTTCCCGCGCGGCCGTGCCGCCGCCGCCCTTTGACGCCCTCTTGTTGGCGGATACGGGCGAGCAGCTCGACGAACTCGCCTCGTTGCTCTCCTACTACGATGTTTCCGCCCCGCAAGTGCGGTTTTTGGGGCCGACTCTCTGGGCAAGCCCGACCACCCGCGCCGGGGCCGGACGTGCGCTGCGCGGGGCCTGGTACGCGGCCCCGGATCCCGCTTTCCGCACCGCCTTTGCCGAGCGCTATCAGGAGAAATACGGCGCGCCGCCCCCGGGGCTGGCGGATCTCGCTTACGACGCGGCCTCGATAGCTCGGGTCGTCGGCGCGGGGAAAGGCAGCCCTATGGCCGTGCTCACCCAGTCGAACGGGTTTCTTGGCGTCGATGGGGTTTTGGCCCTGCGGCCGGATGGCCGCGTGGCGCGCGGCCTGGCCGTCTTTGAAGTGGTCCCCGGCGGAAGCAAGCTGGTCAGCCCCGCGCCGCAAACCGCGGCGGGCCCCGGCATGTAGCGTCGGGCTCGAAGGGCAACAAGGCCAAGCAGGATGCGCGCCACACTTTGGCTTTCCGCGAGCCTTCTCATCGGGGCAGTCCCATGGCTGCTGCTTGCGGCCTTAGCCGCCGCCGGGCGCCTCTCCGCGCCGCTCGCCGTGGCCGGCATAGCGCTCACCGCCGCGGCCGCCGCCGCGCTCGGCGGCTGGTGGGCAAGCCAGATCGCGGCCATGCAGCAAGCCGTGCGGCATTTGGCGACCGAAGACACCGAGGGCTTTCACCGTCACGCCGAGCGGATTCGCCTGCCCTCGCTCGGGCACGTGCTCAGGAGTTTGCTGCGCATCGTGCGCGGCTTCGAAGCCAAGCTCGGCCGCGCCGAGCAGCGGCTGCAAACCCTGGAGGCGATCATCGACCTTCTGCCGAACCCGTTGCTCCTGCTCAAGCCCGACGGCGCGGTTGCGCGCACCAACGCGGCCGCCCGCGCCGCCTTCGGCAAAGACCTGCCCGCCTTGCTCCGCCATCCGAGCTTCCGCGCGGCGGTCGACCGCGCCGCCTCGGGGGCCGGGCCGCAGCATGTCGAACTTTCTTTGGTGGTGCCCAGCTTGCGCGATCTGGAAGTCACGGCCATTCCGCTCGCACGCGAGGGCGCCGCGCCGCCGCCGGAGGTTTTGGTGGTGCTCGCCGACCGTACGCGCGAACACGCCGTGGAACGGATGCGGGCGGATTTCGTGGCCAATGCCAGCCACGAGCTCCGCACCCCTCTGGCCAGCCTGATCGGCTTTATCGAAACCCTGCGCGGCCCCGCTGCGGACGATCCTGAAGCCCAGCAACGCTTTCTTCCCATTATGGCCGAACAAGCGGAGCGCATGAACCGGCTGATCGACGATCTTCTCCAACTCTCGCGGGTCGAGCTCTTGGAACATCAGCCACCCACCGAACGCGTGGATATCGGCCAGCTGGTCGCGCGGGTGGCGGCAGGCTTCGAGCCGCGCTTTGCCGGCCGGCAGATGCGCCTGGAGATTTCCGTCGATCCGGCCACGCCGGAAGTGCCGGCCGATGCCGAGCAAATCATCCAGGTGGTTCAGAACCTGCTCGACAACGCGGTGAAATACGGCAAAGAGGGCGGATGCGTGCGCCTTTCGCTTGCCCCGGCGGAAGCCTCGCCCGGGTCGTGGCCATCCAAAGAGGGCCTCGTGCTCACCGTGGCCGATGACGGACCCGGCATTCCGCGCCAGCATTTGCCGCGGCTGACGGAGCGTTTCTATCGCGTCGATAAGGGCCGCTCACGCCAGGCCGGCGGCACCGGGCTCGGCCTCGCCATTGTCAAACACGTGGTCAACCGCCATCGCGGCCAGCTTGTCATCGAAAGCCAGGAAGGCGTGGGCAGCACGTTCCGCGTCTGGCTGCCGCAAGGCGCCGCGCCCGAGGCGGCCTGAACCGCCTCAGGCTTTCATCAGCTGCGGCGGCGCCAGCGCAAAGCGGCGGAGAATCTCCGCATCGGGGTCGCGGCCGAGCCCCGGCCCCTCGGGAACCTTCACGCGCCCGCCCGGCGCCTCGATCAGCTCGTGATAGGGGCTGGCCTCCAGGTTCAGGAAAAGCCGCTCGAAGGGCGCATCCGGCGCCAGCGCCGCTTGCAGGTGCAATGACGCCAGATAGCCCGCGCCGAAATAGGCGCAATGCGGCACCAGGCGCACGCCGTGGCCGGCGGCAAGGCTGGCGATAGCCAGCATCGGCGTGATGCCGCCGATTTTGGTTACGCTCGGCTGCGCGATATCCAGCGCGCTGAGGGCAAACTGGCCGAGAAAATCATGCAGCCCCGCGGCGTTTTCGCCGGCCGCGATCGCAATGCCGCCCTCGCGGCGCACCCGCGCAAGCCCGGCATGATCCTCCGGCGGCCAGACCGGCTCTTCCAACCAGCTGAGATTGTAGCGCGCCAACGCCTTCGCCATGGCGATCGCCCGATGCACCGGCCACGGGCAGTTGGTATCCAGCATCAAGGCGATATCGGGTCCGATGGCCTCCCGTGCGGCCGCCACTTGGGGAACGTCGATTTCATGCAGCTTGATATGCCGATAGCCGGCAGCAACCGCGCGGGAGGCGGCTTCCGCCACCGCTTTCGGCTCCTGATAGCGCATCAGGCTGGCATAGGCGGCCATCCCCTCAGCCGGCGGGGCGGCGCCGAGCAAGCGGCACAGCGGCAGATTGGCGGCTTTGCCGGCAATATCCCAAAGCGCGATATCCAGCGCCGAAAGCGCATAGGTCAGCGGCCCATTGCGCCCGTAGAGATGGAACTGCTGCGCCAGCCGCTGATGCAACCCGCGAATATCCCGCGCGTCCTGGCCGAGGGCGGCGGGGGCCAGCATGGTCTCGATCGCGGTGCGCGTGGTGGGGCAGGCGGCGTGGCCGAAGGCCTCACCCCATCCTTCCAGCCCCTGATCGGTGATCACCCGGAGAAAAAGACTATCCAGCCGAGTCCATTGCGCTCCGGCGAAAGCGCCGCTCGGCGCGCCTTCTGCGCAGCCTGAGCGAATCAGGTGCGTTTCCATGGCGGTAATTTTCATCGCTCCCCCCCTTGTGCTCGTACGTTCTGCGGTTCTTGCCGGCGAATCCAGCACTTGCCCCGCCGCCTTGTCCAGCGTTCGCGTCTTGTCATTTGGACAAATCACGCCGCCCTCCTATTTTGAGGCATGGTTCAAGAATTGCTGCCACCAACGCGCGCGCGCTTTCGCCCGGAAGCGCTCTTCAAGCCGAGGCGGATCGCCCTTCTGGGGGCCGAGTCCGAAATCGGCGGGCAGATTCTCGCCAATCTGGCAGCCGGCGGTTTCCAAGGGGAAATTTATCAGGTCGGGCGCGCAACGCCCGTGCCGAGCCTTGCCGCGTTCCCCGACCTTGCCTCTCTTCCCGCGGCGCCGGATCTCGCCATTCTCGCCCTCGCGCCGGAGGAGATCGATGCCGCCCTGGCCGGGCTTGCCACCCGCGGCACCTTGGCTGCCATTGTGCCCGGCCCCATGCCGTATGGCGAGCTCGGCGCCATGGCCCGAGCCCGCGGCGTGCGGGTGCTGGGGCCGAACGCCTTCGGTATCGCCGTTCCGGCGATCGGCCTGAATGCGACGCGGGCGCATCTGCCGCCGCGGCCGGGCCGCATGGCGGTGGTCGTGCAATCGGGCGCGCTTGCCCGCGCGATCATGGACTGGGCCGAACCGAACGGTGTGGGGTTCAGCCATATCGTCGGCATCGGCGGCAATGCCGATATCGGCTTCGGCCTGGTGCTGGACTGGCTTTCGCGCGATCCGGGCACCGGCTTGATTGTGCTGGCGCTTCGCCGCATCCGCAACCGCCGCGCGTTTCTCTCCGCCGCCCGCGCCGCCGCGCGGCTTCGGCCTGTGGTGGCCTTGCGCGAAGGCGGCAGGCTCACCGACCCCTCCGGCATGGCCGACGGCGCGATGGAAGCAGCCCTGCGCCGCGCCGGAATTTTGCCGCTTTCCGGGTTGGAAGACGTGCTCGCCGCGGCCGAAACGCTCACCCGCGCCAAGCCCGCCCGCGGCGAGGCGCTGGCGATTGCCACCAATGCGATCGGGCTCGGCCGGCTTGCTGCGGATGCGGCGTTGCGTTCGGGCCTGCCCTTGGCCACGTTCGCCCCCGCCACGCAAGCGGCGCTTCATCTGACGCTGCGCGGCCAGGCCGAAGAGATGGAAGTGCCGGAATCCGGCCCGGTTTACGTCAACCCCGGCGCGCCGACCCGCTTGGCCGAAATCACCGCGGTTTTAGCCGGAGCCGAGGAAGTCGGCGGGGTTTTGGCCATGCACGCGCCGGTCGGGCCTTCGGATGCTACCGAGCTTGCGGCGCTTGCCGCTGCGGTCCAGGCCTCGCGCGCGCCGGTGCTGGTCTGCGCGATGGGCGAGACCACCGGCGCCGAGCATCGCAAGGCGCTGGCAAGCGCCAATGCCCCGGTGTTTGCCACGCCCGAGCAA
>JAIMBF010000066.1 GCA_023511585.1 Terriglobia bacterium | reverse complement strand
CGCCGGGCGGGCTCCAGCTCTTCGCCCTGGCCGAGATCGGCGGTGAAGGTCACCACCTCGCAGCCGTAGGTGATTTGTAGCCATTTGAGGATCACGCTGGTATCCAACCCGCCGGAATAGGCGAGGACTACTTTTTTCACATCTTTTGCCGCCATGCTTGAAGCTCCTTGCGCGCGGGGCCCCGCCAATTCGCGCCATCACCGGGCACCCGCGAAAGTCTCCGCTTTCGCAGGCTCCCGAATGTGCGGAAACCCTGCCTTGAGGGCGAGGTAGCGCCCCCGCCGCCCTCCGCGCAAGAGCGGTTCTCATCCCCCGTCCGCATGGGGCGTAAAACCCGCTGCCACGCCGCGCGGCCGGGGCGGATCAGCCTCCCCCTTTCCGGCCCGTTCTCGGCGATACCGCCAAGCCGAGAAACACCAAGAGGGCTCGGTTGAGCCGCACCACATCCTCATCATCCAGCCGCCCGATCCGCTCGCCGAGCTTGGACTTCCGCACAGTGGTGATCTTGTCCACCATGAGCCGGGAGGGGGCGCGTAGGCCGTTGCGCGGGTTCGGTGCGATCGGCAGCCGGAACAGCGGGGCTTCGGTCGGGTCCGTGGTGAAGGCGCAGATCGTGACCGCATCCGTCGCGTCGAAGGCGTCGTCTTGCACGATGACGACGGGGCGCGGCTTGCCCGCATAGCCTGTGCCGCCGGAGACGGTCCAGACCTCGCCCCGTCTCATTCACCGTCCCGGTCGGAGACTGCGTCGATGAACGCCTGATCCTCGGCCGCATGGGCGCTCGCCGCCACGGCCAGGGATTGCCGGTGTGCCTCCGCGCGGAAAGACGGCGCGCGCACGTCCGGCACCCAAATCTGGATCGGGCGCAGCCCCTGGGCACGCAGCCGGTTACGGTGTTCTTGAACCTTGACCCTGTTGGGCTTGGCGCCTCTCGCCGATGCCATGGCTCGATCCTCCGGGTATGTTACATGTAACTATCCGTCTGACATTCCGCAAGGGGAGCGCTGCCGAACTCGGCGGCTTTTTGTCCCGGTGGAGCGGCGGAACACGAGGCGGGCTGTTATACTTATTCTGCCAAAATAAGCATAACAGCATTGGGGGCGACATCATGCCCCACTTTGATCTTCGGTTCTAAGACACACCGCCCCATGACAATCTTTCACGACAGATCGTGACATTCGCGGGAGAGGCCGGACATAATCAGCGCGTGCTCTGTGCAATCAGTCGGGAGGCGCTTGAAGATCACTTCGGTGCAGATGGAAAAAGAGCAGGGCTCCTCAATGCCTTTCGGAAACATCGGCAGGACATTGAGCAGATGGCGCGCACCGTTTACCTCGAAAAACCGGTTCCTGCCGATGGCGCGGTTCTTCTCACTTCAGCGGATGTTGCCGAGCTGCGCGAGCATTTCAGACGAAAGCGCTCCGGCTCACGTGAAAATCGCCGAGCCACAATATCCTGGGGTCTCCTGCGCGACTTTCAAAGCGTTCAGCTTGGCCGCCACAACCCCCACAACATTCCCGCTCCGGTCGAGCACTTTCTCGTACCACCGAATCAGGACTATATAAAATGGGGTACGATTCGAATATTCATTGTAATATGAGCGAAAGGACCGGCTCAACGCCCCCGACACAATTGATCAACCCGATGGCGGGCCCGGCCTATATAGGCGATCTCTGCGATGCGCTGGAGAAGAGAACCACCGGCAACACGATACCTCCAAGCACGGGAGAGAAGCAGATATCCATACGCTTAGATGACTTTGTTTTTGATCATATCGAAACGATCGCAGAAGAATCTGGCTGGAGCTGTGATCAAGTATTGCATGCGCTGATCAATCGCGGATTGTTCGACCTCTACCAACTTGTCTCCCCCTACATCGGCGAGAAGATTGTCAATACGATCGTTTCAAGAAAGTTTTTTTCACAGCTACCTGAGCAAGAGGCGGGTGGGTGACCCCGACGACTGTCCCATTGGCGTGCGAGTCCGGGAGAAACTATGGCGAGCTTTGAGCGCGAAAAGGATCTGGTACAGTATTTGCTGCCTCGGCTCGACTTGAGCGGCGCCGAGATCCACGACCCTAATGCTGGTAGCACGGAAACCGGGATCGACGTCGCCGTCAAGCTTGCGGATGGCCGAATGGTCGGCGTTCAGGTGACGGAGATTGATCCTCACGACCGGCCCGGCTTCGCCCGCGCCCAGGAGAAGAAGGACGCGAAGGCCGCTGCGGGCGGGCCTTACAGTGGGTGGGCGCAGAACAACCCTTCGGTTATTCGCGACGCGATCAAAAGGAGCATCGAACGCAAAGTCGAAATCGCAGCCAAGCACTCGTTCGACGGATACAACGAGGTCTGGCTGCTGCTTTGCGCGTCAATCCCTGAGCCCGGCGCGGTAGTTGCGACATTCGTCATGCCCCAATTTCTAACAGCAGAAGATCTGAACTTAGCGACCGATGATCTTCTGCAACAATCGAAATACCACCGTTGCTTCTTGCTCCCCATTATCTCCATCGGAGATCCGCGACCATTCTATCAATGGAGCAAGCCCTCGCGGTGGGAGAAGCGCGTCGAATCGGACGGTATTCGCCACGTTCCGCGTGCTGAGTAGGTTAATAGCCTGATGAAAGCCACAGCTGCTGGGAATTGGCGCGAGGTTGACCGCTTGTGCCAGGAGGAAGTGCGGAGGGTTCTCGCCGAACTGCGCCAGACCCGGTAAACCGAGTGTTGTGGCTTGCGCTATCGGGCTCTAACGTAGACATAGTGCTCATCATCGGTCGCGGCCGGCCAGTGAATTTGTAAACTTCCCAGTATCCAGGCTTCAAATCGGCAAACGTCCTTCGCGGCACTATCTGCCGGACAACACGCAGAAGCCAGGCGCGCGGGCATGGGAAGACACACCCCCTTCGTTTTGGAGACAAAAAAGCCCGAGCCGGATCTTGCCTCGCCGGCCTCGTGCGCAGGGGGATCGTTTCCGAGGGAAGCTCCTACTCCGGAGCCGGAGCTTTGTCGCCCGAATGCGGGCGGAACTGCCGGAACAGGCGCTGCCCTTTCGCAATCTGTTCCGGCGTCATGTGAGATGCGAGCTCGTCCCGCTCGCGCGCGGCCTTGGCGGCAACCTCGCCGTCATTGCCGGCGGCAGCAAGATTAAACCATTGATACGCAAAAACATAATTCTGCGGCACGCCGGCGCCCGCCGCGTAGGAAAGGCCAAGGTTGAACTGCGCCTGGGCATCCCCTTGATCGGCAGCGCGGCGAAGCCAGTGGGCTGCCTCCTTGTAATTCTTTGGCACGCCTCGGCCGAAAAAGTAGGCAAGGCCGAGGTTGTACTGCGCCTGGGCATCCCCTTGTTCGGCGGCGCGGCGGAACCAGTGTGCCGCTTCCTTATCATTCTTCGGCGTGCCCTCGCCGAGATAGGAGGCGATGCCAAGGTTGAACTGCGCCTTCGCATTCCCTTGCGCGGCGGCGCGACGAAACCAGCGCACTGCTTCTTTCTCATCCTTCGGCACGCCTTGGCCCAACCAGTAAAGGCCGCCAAGGTGGAATTGCGCCTCGGCATCCCCTTGCTCCGCTTTGAGGCGAAGAAGGCGCGCTGTTTCTTTGTCGTCTCCTGCGTCTGCCGGGCTTAGGGACTTGCGGCCTTGTGTGTCCTCTGCGCTTCGCGCGGGCGCCCCGACGCTGCTTCCTTGGTCAACACCCGCAGGCCCTTGAGCCGAAGCCTGAGCCGGCAGCAGCAACGCCGCCGCCAACACCATGCCGGTCAGGCTACCAAGAAAGCGGGTCATATCACCCCCCAAGACGTAGATTTGTAACGATTTCCCTTCGAATTGGCAAGAACCACGAACGCCGTTGCCGAAACGGAAAGGCGCCAACGGCTCGCGATTGCACCCCCCCAACTTTCCGCGCGAGTGCAGCAAACTCGCGTTCGTCCGCGGGCCCTCTCACGCGCCGTTGGCGGAAGATGCCCTCATGAAAACGCGCTCCGTTAGACCGGCGGCTCCGAAAGTTCTGCGGCTCAAAAGCCGCATCGGCTGCCCGGTTTTCCAAGGAGATCTTCGGATGACCGCGCCCGATCCCGCCGATACCATTCCCGACTATCAAAGTCTGATGCTGCCCGTGCTGCGGGCTGCCGCTAACGGCGAACAGCAGCATATTGGCACGGTGGTGCAAAAACGCGGCGGAGAATTAGCGCTGGGCGAGGCGGCACGCGCCGCCTCGCTGCCCTCGGGCCGCCGGACGATATTCGCCAACCGCGTCCATTGGACCGAGACTTACATGGCCATGGGTTACGGCGGCTCGGCGGCCCGAGGTTGGGCGTGTCCTCGGCCGTAGCGGTGCCGATGGAGTAGACGGCGTGATCGATCAGGACCCCTTAGGGCTTGCCCGGGTCTCTATCCAGGCCAAACGCTATGCCGTTGCCAACAGCGTGGGGCCGAGTGATATCCGCCACTTTTTTGGCAGTCTGGACCGACATAAGGCCGCGAAGGGCGTGTTCATCACCACTTCGAGCTTCACAAGCAGCGCGCGGGAAACCGCAGAATACCAAAGCAAGCGCATTGTGTTGATCGACGGCGAGCAACTGGCCAGTTTGATCATTCGCCACAACGTGGGTTGCCGGGTTGAAGAAGTCCTTGAAGTCAAGAAAATCGATGAAAACTTCTTTGAATAGCTTCGACTGGCTTGGGGCGTATGAACTTGCCAATTTCATGAGAAGGGCCTTATGGTCGCACGAAAAAAGCAGGGAAGATTGACTGAAGAAGAAGCACAGATCGTAAAGGGGCTTCTCGCGAAGGGGTGGCGCAATCAGGATATCCAAGCTCTCGTGAATATCGGCCGCGAGGCAACAATCAACAGCGGGCGGATCACGGAGGTCAAAAACAACGCCGCGATAGTTGCGGCAAGTGACGAAAGAATAGAGTTCTTCAAAATCAGAAAAGTCTCATACGATTTAAAGACAGGCCTTAATCCGTTCGATCACGAGCGATTGATTCGATCCCGCGAAGCGATGATTCTGGCCGTTCAGGTCTTCAACAGCCCCGCTTTGCGCTTCAAGTCCGAGGTGTTCGCCATACTTGCGAACGTCGCTTGGACATATCTTCTCCACGAGTACTACGAACGCAAGAAAGTGAAAATTGTCGACGATAACGGAAGATCTTTACTTTTGAGCCAGATGCTGAAGAGAAACGATTGTCCGCTATCGGACGGCATTAAGAATAATCTTCGTTCCTTGATAAATTTACGCAACGAAGTTGAGCATAAACTTCTCGGCCACGCCGATGTGAAATGGCTTGGTCTGTTCCAAGCCTGTTGCCTGAATTTCGATAAAGTGATCTGTAAGCTCTTCGGCGATCGTCTGACACTCTCGCATGACCTCTCGTTCGCCATTCAATTCACCAAAATGAACCTTGAACAACTTTCCGCGCTTAATCCCTATGAAATCCCAGCCCACATCGACGCGATCGACGCCCGCCTAACCGAGGGCATGACTGAAGAGCAGATCAATGACCTCGAATATCAGTTCCGAGTGGTCTTCACGCTCGATGCCGCCGCCAAGTCACGTGCGCATTTTCAGTTTATCTCGCCTGATTCGGCCGAGGGGAAAGAAATCCGTAACGTTCTTGTTAAGTATAAGCCGGCCGATCACCTCTATCCCCACAAGCCGGGGGCAGTTGTGTCCCAGGTTTGTCAGAAAACCGGGAAGCCTTTCACCATATACAATCATACCCAGGCATGGCATAAATTCGGCGTGCGGCCCCGCAACGGAGCGCCGCATCCGGAGAACACAAACCGGGATTATTGCATTTATCATCCCGTCCACAAGGACTACACTTATTCGAACCGATGGATTGAGCGGCTTGTCGCCGAGGTAAGCGACGATCAGAAATATGCCGCGCTGATAGCCTTCAAAGGCGAGATCAATCTAATAGAATTTCCACGTCATTCGCGTGCAAAGCGCCTGTACCGACAGGTAAAGGCGGCTGAAATCTCCAGGCGCTGCAAATTTCGGGCTTGAACGGGTCTGCATCCAGATCAAACGCTATGCCGCTTCTAACAACGTGGGTTCGGCTTGCTTCGAAAGGCTATGAGCGTGTGAGACCTCTCTTCCCCCAACCCCTCGCCGGCAGCGAGAAGTTCATCCGGTGTGCGGAGTCTCCGGCAGCGTGCGGGCGACATTCGATATCCAACTTACGGCGAAGCAACATCGCATTTGCTTCCGGTGTCAGAAAACCACCCTCGCCCTCACCCATCGCCGATACGCGCGAACGCCCTCGCCAAGGCCGGATCCGCATTCCTCCGATCACCAAACGGTCTAATCCAGCGCCGCCGCGTGCGTCGCAGCAGCGCGGGCCGCCGCCCCCGGATGGCGCATGAAAAGCACCAACGGCAGGCTCAACAGCGCGGTAATCATCATATATTTGAAGTCGTCGATATAGGCGATAATCGAGGCCTGGTAATTCACCGCCTGGTTCATCAAGGCCGCGCCGTGCGGCGTGGTGGGGTCCAGAAAATGCAGCGCCGTCGGGTTCGCGGTCAAAGCGCGGTTGAACGGGTTCACATTCTGCACGATGATCGCGTGATTTACCTGCTGCATTTCCGTTAGCAGCGTCGAGGTGATGGAAATGCCGATCGCCGAGCCGACATTGCGCAACAAGCTCCACATGGCGGTGGCATCGTTTCGGAATGCGGCAGGCAGCGAGGCAAACGCCACCACCTGCAGCGGCACGAAGACGAAACCGAGGCCGAACCCCATCACGATGGTCACGCCCACGACTTCGGATTCGGAAACCGCCGGCGTCCACCCCGTCATCCAAGACAGCGTTCCGGCAATGACGATCGTCCCGCCCGCAATCAAAAGGCGCGGATCCATCCGGTTGGAAATCCGGCCAGCAATCATCATCGCAAACAGCGTGCCGATCCCGCGCGGGGCCATCACCAGCCCCGCGGTATCGACCGGATAATCCGCCATCGTTTGCAAAAACGGCGCCAGCAACGCAGCACTTGCCAACAGAATCATCCCCACCGCGAACATAACGATCACGCCCGCGACGAAATTTCTGTCTTTAAATAACGCGCGCGGAATAAAAGGCCGCTCCGCGGTCAGCATGTGCACCAGAAACAGATAAAGGCCAAGGCCGGCCAATATTGCCTCGATAATAATCTCGTAGGAGCCGAACCAATCTTTCAACTCGCCCCGATCGAGCATCATCTGAAAAGCCCCCAACGCCAGCGAAAGCGCGAGAAACCCCGTCCAATCAAAGCGCAATTCGGTCTGCCGGCCGCTGCGGGGCATGAAAAACGCAAGGCCCAACAAGGCCAAGATGCCGAACGGAAGGTTGATGAAAAACACATACCGCCAATTGTAATACTGCGTGAGATAACCGCCGAGCGTCGGCCCGACGATCGGCCCGACCATCACCCCCATGCCCCAGAGCGCCATCGCCGCGCCGCGCCGCTCGGGCGGATAAATATCCAGCATAGTGGCCTGCGAGAGCGGCACCAGCGCGGCCCCGAACAGGCCTTGCAGCAAGCGAAACAGCACCATCTGCTCGATGGAACTGGCAATGCCGCACAGCATGGAGGTGACCGTAAAGCCGGCAACCGAGACCAAAAAAAGATTTTTGCGGCCGAAACGGTTGGCCAGCCAGCCCGAGGGCGCCGTCATGATCGCGGCGGCGATCACGTAGGAGGTCAGCACCCAGGTGATCTCGTCATAGGTCGTGGACAGGCTTCCTTGCATGTAGGGAAGCGCCACGTTGGCGATGGTGGAATCCAGCGCCTGCATCAGCGTGCCCACCATGGCGCAAACGGTGATGATGCCGCGATGCGTCACCGCTTCAGGCGAAGCTGCTTTGGCTTCCATCATGCAACGCCTCTCACCGCGGATTTCTGCGGCGGTTAGAACAATTCCGTGAACAAGTCGCGCAAGGCACGCCGATGTTTGGTGTCTATCGAAACCTCCACGCTCATTCCCGCCGCCAGCGGCGGATCGCCGGGTTTGCGGTCGATCTCGATGCGCACCGGAATCCGCTGCACCACCTTCACCCAGTTGCCGGATGAATTCTCGGCCGGAAGCAAGGAAAATTGCGAGCCGGAAGCTGGGCTTAAACTCACCACACGGCCGTGCCATTCACGCCCCGGATAGGTATCCACCCATACCGTGACCGGATCCCCGGGCTTCACCCAGGTCAGGTCCGTTTCTTTGGCGTAAGCCGTCACCCACATATGCTCGGTGGAAACCAGCCCGAACGCGCCGGTAGAAGCCGCCAAATACATTCCCGGCTGCAGTTTCGGCACATCGGTCACCACCCCGTCATAGGGGGCGCGGACTTCGGTATGCCGCAACTGGCGTTCCGCTTCGTGCAGTTGCGCCAACGCGTTTTTATAATCGGGCGTATCCTCCGGCGCGACATTGGGGTTCCCCGAAAGCTTGGCCAATTGCACCCGCGCCTGGTAGCGAAGGCTTTCCAGCTTTTGTTGATCGCCCATCAGCTTGAAGCGCGCATTGTCGTAATCGAGCTTGGTCACGCCGCCTTTGTTCACCAACGCGGCGTAACGCTCCAGATTGGCCTGGTCGAGGCGAACTTCGTCTTCTTGCGCGGCAATATCGCGCAGCATCCGCTGATAGTCGTCTTTCATCGCGTTCACGGTAAGGACGATCGAGTCCAGCTTGGCTTTGTAGCCGTCCACCGCATATTGAAACGGCTCAGGATCGATCCGGAACAACAATTGGCCTTTGCGCACGAATTCGTTGTCGTGAACCGCGACTTCCTTGACGATGCCGGAAACGTCGGTGGAAACGGGAAGCTTGTCCGCATCGATGTATGCGTCGTCGGTGTAGGAATAGCGGCCGCCTTGCAGCCAAGCGCCCAATCCGCCTGCCAAAACGGCAACAACGCCGCCCGCCATCAACACCAAGCGCAAGCGCTGACGAAGCGCGCGCGTGCGCGGGCGTGCCTCCTCGGTCACCCGCGGCTGGGCGACGGCCGTGCTCGCCTGCGACATTACGCAACCTCCGCGCTCGCGGTCGCTTCTAATTCGGCCGCCTCGGGTGCGGCTTGCTCAGCCTCGTCATCCGCAGCGCAGACGGCTTCTTCCTTACGGTTGCAGCGGACATTGGCGCACAAAATCGCCTTCATGCTCCGCAGCCGCTCCGTCATCTCGGCGATGGCGGCGGCATCCATGCCCGAGGTCACCAAGTGCAACAATTCGTCCCGCTCGTGCTTGATCCGCTCGAGCAGAGGTTCCGACGCGGGCAGCAGGTGCAAACGCCAGACGCGGCGATCCTTGGGGTCCGGCCGTCGTTCGACGAAACCGCGCTGCTCCAGCCGATCCACCAAGCGGGCAACGGTGATCGGTTCCACTTCCAAAAGATCGGCGAGATCTTTTTGTGAAATTCCGGGTTGCCACTCCAAGCGCAGCAAAATGACCCATTGCGCCCGAGTCATTCCGAACTGGCGCGCGCGTTTGTCGAAGGCCACGCGCACCAGGTGCGCAACCTCGAAGAGGTAGGTCATAATATCCGGCTGAAATTGTGCCATGGGTGAGCCTCCAGCCCATATAATAAGGAACGTTATAATAGATACACTCTTGAAGCTCATGTTTATTTTGCATGCCAGGGCCGCACAATGGCTGGGTCGCGTGGCAAGCCGGCGGAAAACTAGCTAAGGCGTTTGCCGTCATGAACACGAGCGCACCCGAGATTGTGATCGTCGGCGCGGGCGTGGCCGGGCTGGCCGCCGCGGCGGCGGTGCGGGCGCAGGGCCGCTCCGCCCTGGTGCTGGAAGCCAAGGGGCGGGTCGGCGGCCGGGCCTGGACCACCCGGCCCGCCGAACTCGGCCGGGTTCCGTTCGATCACGGCGCCTCGTGGCTGCACGAGGCCGAGCAAAATCCTCTGGCCGATTTGGCCAAGGCGGCGGGCCGGCGGCTTTTGGACACCGAACGCATGCGCTCCCGCCGCCTCTTTGTGGGCGGGCGCCTGGCCACGCCGGCCGAAGAAGACGCCTATCGCCAAGCCTATGACGCCATCGTGGCAAGCGTTCATGCCCGTGCGGCCCAAGGCCCCGATATCAGCCTCGCCGAGGCGCTGCGGCCCTATGCCGATAACCCTTGGGCGCCGACAATAGCCGCCTGGGAAGGGGCAATCATCGCCGCGGCCGATGCCGAGGTGCTGAGCCTCAAGGACTGGGCGGTCAACAGCCTGGAAGGGCAAAACCTCGCGGTGCCGGATGGGCTCGGCGCGTTGGTGGCCGATCTTCTCGCCCCGCAAGCCGGGGAAATTCGTCTGAACTGCCCGGTGCGGCTGATCCGCTGGCAGGAGCCGAACGGAGCCGTGGTTCTGGAAACCGCACGAGGAACGCTGCACGCGCGCGCCGCGATCGTCACCGTCTCCACCGGAGTGCTGGCCGCCGGCGGCATTGCGTTTCGGCCGGAACTGCCCGCCCCGACCCAGGAGGCCATTCACGCTTTGCCGATGGGGCTGCTGAGCAAAATCGCGTTTCGGCTGCGCGAGCCGGAACAGTCCGGCCTGCCGGCCTCTTGCGCGATTTTCCGCCAACGGCACAGTTTTGCCGAGCCCGCGGTGATTTTCCACGCGCGCCCCTTCGGCCGCGACTCTGTGGTGAGTTTCTTCGGCGGGCGGACCGCCTGGGACCTCGCCAAGGCCGGGCCGCAAGCGGCCGAGGATTTCGTGCGCGCGGAATGGCGCGCGATTTTCGGGGCAGGCGCCGATGGCTGGCTCGCCCCCGGCGCCGTGCACACGGAATGGGGCACCGACCCCGAGGTGCTCGGCGCCTATTGCTATGCCCGCCCGGGCCAGGCCGAAGCCCGGGCGCGCCTGGCGGAGCCGCTTGCAGAGGGGCGGCTGATCTTTGCCGGCGAGGCTTGCCATACGGGTCTCGGCGGCACGGTGGGCGGGGCTTACCTGTCCGGCTGGGAAGCGGCCCAACTCGTTGCCAGCCGTGTCTGATCATTTCGTGCTTACCCCCGTTGCCGAAGCATGCGCGCGGTAGGCGGCGTGTGCCTGGTTCCGCAGGGCTTGGTTCAGGCTCTGGCTCAAGGAGGCTTGGGCCCCCTGAACCTGCAACAGTCCATTTTGCGCCTGCGCAACACTGCTGCTGGCACTGCCGACGCTGCTTGCCGCCGGTGCTGCGCCCAACGTCGCCGCGCTCGAAGCCGGGCCCGAGCCCGGCCCGGCAGCATGCTCTCCGCCTTGCTTTCGCGACGCTTTTTGGTGAGACCACGCCGAGAGAACATCGGCGAGGCTGTTGTTGGTCGGCGCGGTCCACGCCGCGTTTGTCAGCCAGCTTGCCGCGCCCAAAATGCCCATAATCATGACGGTTCGCTCTCCGTGCGGTGAAACCCTTCGCCGATCATGCATGCATCGTGCCAGGCTTCTGACCAGCGCAAACCGCGCTTTGGCGGTGAGGCGAACCGCCGAGCCGGCAAGCTTTGCCGGGCGGATCCTGCCGGCTCGGGCATCTCGGCATCTCAATCGACACGGGCGCGAAAGACCTTATGGCAGGCGCCGCAGGCCTTGCCGGTGGCCTGGAACTGCTGCGCAAAACCGGCCTTGTCCCCGGCCTCTGCCAGCGCGGCAAGCTTTTCCGCCTCTGCCGTATAGGCGGCGGCGCGTTCGTCAAAGGTTTTCTTATCCTGCCAGATTTTCGGCAGGGCCTTGGTCTCCTTGCCGGTATCGCTTCCGGGCGGAAACATCTCCGGAATCTTCCGGCTCCAGGACACCAGGAACCGGGCATCATCGGCGAAAGGCCGGACATCCTTGCCCGCTTCCACCGCCTCTTTCATGGCTTTGAAAACACCGCCGCTGAGCTTGTAGGCGGCCCGACGCTGCTGGATGGCGTCTTCCGGCGAAGCAAAAGGCGGACCCGCCGGCAATTGCAGTTCCGAGCTCGGCACCGGAACCCCCTTTTCGTCCGCCTTGGCCCATGTCAAGACAAGCGTCGTCAGAATTCCGAGCACGGCAAGGCTCAGCGTCTTATGCAGCAATTTCATTCCTCCCTCCCTTCTCTCCGTGTACGCCGAAGGTTGCCTGACCGCTCCGCCTCTGCAAGAGGCTAGCCGGCTTTTTGTTTTTTCGTTTTTTCATTTTGGAGACCGTCATGGCGGCTTACCGTTCTGTGGCCGTATTTTGTGGCTCCCGGCTCGGGGTGCAGCAGACTTTCCGCAAGGCCGCCGAAGAGCTTGGCGCCGGATTGGGCCGGGCCGGCCTGCGGCTGGTTTACGGCGGCGGCAGCACCGGGTTGATGGGCGCTCTGGCCAATGCGGCCCTGGCGGCGGGCGGCGAGGTGATCGGCGTGATTCCGGAATTCCTCACCCGCCTGGAAGCCGCCCATAGCGGGGTGACGGAACTTGTGATCACCGAGAGCATGCACGCCCGAAAACAACGGATGTTTGCGCTGGCCGATGCCTTCGTGATGTTCCCGGGCGGGCTCGGCACCTTGGATGAAACCATCGAAGTGATTACCTGGCGCCAGCTCCGACTGCACGAAAAGCCGATTTTTCTTTGCGATATCGCGGGCTTCGCCCAACCCATCCTGGCCGCGATCGAGGCGATGATTGCCGAAGGCTTCGCCCCCGTCGAAGCGCGCTCGTTTTTCGAAGTGGTGCGCAGCGTGCCGCTCTTGCTTCAGCGTCTGGAGGCCGTGCTTCCCGTGCTTCCTGCCGCAAGCGAAGGCAACGGCAGCGAGCGGCTGTAGCCGACCCCTCTCTTGCGGCTCGTCCGGCGCTTTTGGCCCCGCCGGCGGCCGGCGGCGCGGTTGCCTCGCCGGTTCGGCTGTTTTAGCGTTTGGCCGGCCGGAGCGGTCCGGCTTTCCGGTGCAGAAGAAAATGATAGGGAGGTTGCCATGCCTCGCTTGCCGCTTGCGCGTTTCAAAGTAATCGACCTCACCCGCGTCCGCGCCGGCCCCACCGCCGTGCGCCAGCTTGCCGATTGGGGCGCGGATGTGATCAAGGTAGAAAATCCCGAAGGCACGGATGCCTTGGCGAGCGATCGCGACAACCCGGATTTTCAAAACCTGCATCGCAACAAGCGGAGCATCACGCTCAACCTGAAAACCCCCGAAGGGGTGGAAATTCTCAAGAAGCTGGTCCGCACGGCGGATGTGCTGGTGGAGAATTACCGCCCTGATGTGAAGTTCCGGCTCGGTATCGATTACGCCACTCTGCGCGAGGTCAATCCGCGTTTGGTGTATGCGTCCATCTCGGGCTTCGGGCAGGACGGCCCCTATCGCGATCGCCCGGGCTTTGACCAAATCGCACAGGGCATGGGGGGCTTGATGTCGATCACCGGCCTGCCCGGCCAAGGCCCCGTGCGCGCCGGCATTCCGATTGCGGACCTCACGGCCGGGATTTTCGCCGCGCAGGGAATCTTGATCGCCTTGCTGGAGCGCGAGGTGTCCGGCGAGGGCCAGTGGGTGCAATCCTCGCTGCTGGCGGCGCAAATCGCCATGCTCGATTTTCAAGCCGCGCGCTGGTTGATTGGGAAAGAAGTGCCGGGCCAGGCCGGGAACAACCACCCGACCAGCATTCCGACCGGGGTTTTCGCCACCGCCGACGGGCATATCAATATCGCCGCCTCCGGCCAGACCATGTTCCGCCGGCTGTGCGAAGCGCTGGACGCGCCGGAACTGGCAGAGAATCCCGCCTACAAAACCGACAAGGATCGCTCGCGCAATCGCGATGCGCTGAATGCGGCGATCGAGGCGATCACCCGAACCCGCGCCTCCGCGGAGTGGATCAAACGCCTCAATGAGGTGGGGGTGCCGTGTGGGCCGATTTACCGCATCGATGAAGTCTTCGCGGATCCGCAGGTGCGCCATATCGGCATTGCCGCGCCTGTTACGCACCCGCGCCTTGGCCGGATTGAACTGGTCGGCCAGGCCATTCAGATGAGCCGGACGAATTGGGAAATCCGTTCCGCGACCCCGGAGCTCGGCGAGCATACCGATATGGTGCTGAAGGAACTCGGATACGGGGATTCGGAAATTGCGGATTTGCGGGCACGCAAAATTATCTAGAGTTGCGAAAGCCGCGTGATGTCGAGGGGAATGTTCGGGGATTATCGCCGCCTTCGCGCTCGCGGATGCGCAGGCGCGCGTTAGGCAGGTGAGAGGAAGGGAGCGCCGATGTCGGAATATCTTCTGGTGGAGCGGCGGGAAGGTTATCACCGGCTGACCTTGAATCGCCCGGAGAAGATGAATGCGCTGACGGCGGAGATGTTGGAATCGTTGCTTGCCGCGCTCGATCGCGCCGCGTCCGACCCGATGTGCCGGGCGGTGCTGCTCACCGGCGCCGGGCGCGGATTCTGCGCCGGCCAGGACCTTTCGGCGCTGCTCACGGAAGCCGGCAGCTTGCAGGATCCGGAGCCGCTGATCGAGCGGCTGTATAATCCGCTGGTGCGGCGCTTGCGGTCTTTGCCGCTGCCGGTGGTGTGCGCCGTGAACGGCATCGCGGCGGGGGCGGGCGCTTCCATCGCATTGGCGTGCGACATCGTGCTTGCCGCGCGTTCCGCGAAGTTCATCCAGGCATTCGTGAAAAGCGGGCTGATTCCCGATACGGGGGCGACGTTTTTTCTCCCCCGCCTGGTGGGAGCGGCCCGTGCGCGGGCATTGACCATCTTGGGCGAGCCCGTCAGCGCCGAGCAAGCCGAGGCTTGGGGTATGATCTGGCGCGCGGTCGAGGATGACAAACTGGCAAGCGAGGCCGAGGCCCTTGTCGCCGCGCTTGCCAAGCAAGCCACGGAAGCGATTGCGCTGATCAAGCAAGCGCTGGAAGCTTCGCAGACCGCAAGCCTTGACTCCCAGCTTGCCCTGGAGCGGGACTTGCAACAAAAGGCGGCGCGCACGCCCGATTGTGCGGAGGGCATCCGCGCCTTTTTGGAAAAGCGGGCGCCGCGGTTTGAAGGACGCAAGACGCCATGAAAACACCCGAAGCAGACGCCGCGATGGCACGCGCCTGCGGCGAAGCGATGTGGGCCGAGGATGCGGCAAGCCGCGGCCTTGGCATGGAACTTTTGGAAGTGGCGCCGGGACGCGCGCGCATGGCCATGCTGATCGGCGAGCAAATGGTCAACGGCCACGGCATTTGCCATGGCGGTTATATTTTTATTTTGGCCGATTCCGCCTTTGCGTTCGCGTGCAACACCTATAACGAACGCGTGCTGGCAAGCCAGGCCAGCATCAGTTTCCTGCGCCCCGCCCATCTCGGCGAGAGGCTGATTGCGGAAGCCGAAGAACGTATCCGGTTGGGACGAAGCGGCATTTACGATGTGCGGGTGTGCCGTGAGGACGGCACCGTGATTGCCGAGTTTCGCGGCCATTCGCGCATGACCGGCCAGAAGTTTTTCCCAGAGCCTGGAAAGGATGAGCCATGACCGCGCCCTCACGATCGAAGCGCGCCGAAGTGCATCCGCCTGCCCGCGCCGAACTCGACCCGATCGAGATTGCTTCGCGCGATGAAATCAGCGCGTTGCAGCGGGAACGATTGCGCTGGACGCTGCAGCACGCCTACGACAATGTGCCGCATTATCGCAAGGCATTTGATGAAGCCGGCGTGCATCCTTCCGATTTTCATGATCTTGCCGATCTCGAAAAATTTCCGTTCACCACCAAAGACGATCTTCGCCGAAATTATCCTTTCGGCATGTTTGCCGTTCCGCGTGAGAAACTTGTCCGCATTCATGCCTCTTCCGGCACCACCGGCAAACCTACGGTGGTCGGCTACACGCAACATGATTTGGACGTCTGGGCCGAAGTGGTGGCGCGTTCGATTCGCGCCTCCGGCGGACGGCCCGGAATGGTGCTGCACAATGCTTACGGTTACGGCTTGTTCACGGGTGGGCTTGGACTGCATATCGGCGGCGAAAAGCTCGGCTGCACGGTGGTTCCCGTCTCCGGCGGAATGACGGAACGCCAAGTGATGCTGATCGAGGATTTCCGCCCGCAGATTATTTCCGTCACGCCGAGTTATATGCTTGTTATTCTGGATGAGTTTCGTAACAAGGGAAAAGATCCGCGCACGAGCTCGTTGCTGATCGGCATTTTCGGCGCCGAGCCCTGGACCGATGCCATGCGGCGGGAAATCGAAGAAGCTTTTGATATTCATGCCGTGGACATTTACGGGCTTTCGGAAGTCATGGGGCCGGGCGTGGCCAATGAATGCATCGAAACCAAAGACGGGCTGCATATTTGGGAAGACCATTTTTATCCGGAAGTGATCGACCCGGAGACCGGGCGCGTTTTGCCGGAAGGCGAAAAAGGCGAGCTCGTGTTTACCACGCTAACAAAGGAGGCGATGCCGGTTATTCGCTACCGTACGCGCGACCTCACACGGCTTTTGCCCGGAACGGCGCGCAGCATGCGCCGGATGGAAAAAATCACCGGGCGCAGCGACGATATGATTATCATTCGCGGGGTGAATCTGTTTCCCACCCAGATTGAAGAGCTGATTCTGCGAAGCCCGTATCTTTCCGGGCATTTTCAGATTGTTCTCTCGCGCCCCGCGCGGCTTGACGAAATGGACGTCAATGTGGAGGCCAAACCCGAAGCGTGGAACGAGGCGCTTGTCGCGCAAGAAGCGCAGATGCTTTCGCATCATATCAAGGCGCTGATCGGTATTTCGGCCAAGGTGCATGTGCTGGCGCCGGGAAGCATTGAACGTTCGCTCGGCAAGGCGCGCCGGGTGATTGACCAGAGGCCGAAGGGATAAGGCCGAACCCGTAGGGGCGGAATCAGAGCCGCTGGGCACGCCGGCGGTTTCCGGGCTGGGCGGGGATTCCGGAGAGGGCTCCGGGTCTTGGTCGCGGGGTTTGCCGTTACCGTCCTCGGGCGGGGGGTTGGCCATGGCGAGAATGCCGGCCACGGCGCGGGCGGCGTAGGCGGCAAGATCCTCGGAGCCGCGTTCGGCATCGCTCCAGGAAGCGGCGGTTTCGAGCAAAGCCAGCAACGCGCGGGCCGGCGGCTCGCCGCCTCTCGCTCTAAGCCCGGGCAGCGCTTCCTCGATGGCCGAGGCAAAGAGCGCGACCAGCCAGCGCCGCTTTCCGGCAAGCGCCGCGCGGGAAGCAGGCTCCAGCAACGCCTCGGCCTGAGGCGCGATCCGCACCGTGAGCACCCCCTCGCCGGCGAGATACCGGAGCGCTGCGGCAGCCATGGCAGA
>JAIMBF010000194.1 GCA_023511585.1 Terriglobia bacterium | reverse complement strand
TCGCCGCATCCGTGTGGTAGGGAAACTTCCGAGCGTCATGGCAAAATCCCCGTGTTCATAAGAACATTTTGGCGCATTGTTTGCGCCGAGCAACTTAGAAATGGCTCCAGCCGCCGCGTGCAAAAACCAGCGCCGCACCCGCGGCATCGCGCACCGTGACTTGCGGCGGGCCCGCAACGAAATGCCCGATCCGGGTGACCGGCACGTTGGCCTTTTGGGCGTCAGCGGCGAGTTTTGCGCCGTTCCGTTCCGGCACGGCCAGCGCGAGTTCGTAATCATCCCCGCCGGTGAGGCAAGTTGCCAGCCAATCCGGGTTGGCATCCACCGCCTTGCGGGCGGGAAGGGAAAGCGGCACCCGGGCGGCCTCGATCTCCGCGCCGAGCCCCGCCGCACGGCAAAGATGGCCGAGATCTTGCAAAAGCCCGTCGGAAATATCGATCGCGGCATGCGCCGTGCCCCAAAGCTTCAAGCCGAGCCGAGGTTCGGGCAGCCGGTAGCGCGCGACCAATGTTCCGGACGGATCCGCAAGCCGGCCCTGAAGCACGGCAAGGCCAAGGGCGGCATCTCCGATTGTGCCGGTGACGTAGATCTCATCGCCGGCTTCCGCGCCCGTGCGGCGCACCATCTGCCCTTCCGGCACTTCGCCCAAAATCGTCAAAGAAAGGGAAATCGGGCCCGGGGTGGAGGTGGTATCACCGCCCAGCAACGCCAGGCCGAAGCGGGCTTGGTCTTCGGCGAGACCGTTGCTGAAGTGTGCAAACCATTCCTCCGGCAGATCCCGCGGCACCGAGACCGAGAGCAAATAACCGACCGGCCTTGCGCCTTTTGCGGCCAAATCGGAAAGGTTCACGCGCAGCAGCTTCTTGGCCACCTGGTCCGGAGGGTCCTGGGGCAGAAAATGCACCCCGGCAACCAGGGTATCCAGGGAAAGGAGAAGCTCATGGCCGCTCCGCGGGCGGAGCAGGGCGGCATCATCGGCAAGCGCAAGCCCCCCCGGGCCGGCCAAGGGCGCGAAGTAGCGGGCAATGCGCACGAATTCGGCGGGAAGCGGTGCGGCGCTCATTTTTCTATCGGGTGCGGAAGAATTTCATCCGGGCGAAGGCTGCGGGCCACCCGCTCCAGCACCGCGTTCGCAAGGCCCGGCTCGTCGCCTTGAAAAAAACCGTGTGCCACGTCGAGATATTCGTTGATCACCACTTTCACCGGCGGCCCGTCCGCCATGGCAAGCTCTGCCGCTGCGGCCCTGAGCAAGGCCCGCAGGACCGGGTCAAGCCGGTGCCAGGGCCAATCGGCCGGCAACCAGGGCTTGATCTTGCCGTCCAACTCGGGAAGACGCGAAAGCGCTTCCTGCACGATGCGCTGAAAAAGCCGGGCATCCGCCATCGGCACACAGCCTTCGTGCCAAGCTTCCGCAGCCGGCAGCTCCCGCAACCGATAGCGCAAGAATTCCGCAATGACGGATTCAGCCGTAACCCCCGCAAGCTCGGCCTGAAAGAGCGCCTGAACGGCGGCAACCCGCGCGGCGGTGCGCGGGCGGATGGGTTTGGAAGCCCCGGCGGTTTCTGCGGTTTTGCTCACAGCGCGCCAAACCTACGTGCGAAATCAATCTGGCGGAGGCAGGCGGCGGCGGCTTCCGCCCCCTTGTTGGCGCCCGTTGCCTGCGCGCGAGCCTCGGCTTGGGCCAAGGTCTCCACGGTCAGGAGCCCGGAGCCGAGGGCGATGCCGAACGTCAGCGCAACCTGCATCAGGCCGGCCATGGCTTCGCGGCAAATATGTTCGTAATGGCTGGTTTCCCCACGCACCACGCAACCGAGTGCAATGAAGCCGTCAAACCGGCGGTTGCCGCGAAGGGCGAGGCGGATTGCCTGCGGCAGCTCGAACGCGCCGGCCACATCGGCAGTTTCGTAAACGGCTTGCGCCTCGTCCAAAACCCGAACGGCGCCTTCGGTCAGGCCGTCTACAACGGCGCGGTAATAGGGCGCGCGTACAATTAGAATGCGCGGAGGCGCCCCGGCAATGCGCGGCACGACGAGGGGGGGCGCATCTTCGGTGCTCATGGTTTGGTGACTTCGGTCGCACCCAGAGGGATTGGGCGGTGGGCGATGATGTTCAAGCCGTATCCCTCTAACCCGATAATCGTGCGCGGGGGCGTGTTGGAAAGCAAAATCATATCCCGAATGCCGAGATCCAGCAGGATTTGCGCGCCGATCCCGTAATGGCGCAACTCGGTTTGCGGGCGGGAGGCGCTGGC
>JAIMBF010000193.1 GCA_023511585.1 Terriglobia bacterium | reverse complement strand
CATCGGGCACCTCCCAAAAAGGGAATGGCGTTTTCAGGGGCAAAACGCAAGTTGGGGCGAGATTACAGTTGCGTCATCAGCGGCCCGGCGCGGCGTTCACCGGAGCGTCAAGCCGAGGCTGTTGATTTCGGCGGCATCCAGGATGGCCTCGGCCAAAACCCGAGGCAGGCGGCGCAAAAACCATCGCCGCCGCGGGCGCAGACGAAGCGCGCGGGCACGCGGGCCGGCGAGTTCTTCAACCAGGCTCTCCACATCGGCAAAACCGTCGATCAACCCCAGCTCCTGCGCCTGCGCCGCCAGCATGAAGCTGCCGTCGGCCCATTTTTCTTCGTCGGCGGCAAGCCGCGTGCCGCGCCGGAGCCGAACCCAGGCTTTGAAGCGGGTATGAATATCGGCGAGAAGCGCCTCGGTGAACGCAACGTCTTCGGCGCGTTCCGGGCGAAAAGGATCCAGCCGCAGCTTGTTTTTTCCCGCCACATAGGCGCGCCGCTCGATCCCGAGCCGGTGCATCAGTTCCACAAAACCGAAGCCGCCGCCGACCACGCCGATGGAGCCCACGATGCTCATGGGGTTGGCCAGGATCCGATCCGCCGCACACGCCAGCCAATATCCTCCCGAAGCACCGACATCGCCGATCACGGCGTGCACCGAAACGCCCGCACTTTCGGCGCGCCGGCGGATGAGGCCGGCAATGAGATCGGACTGCACCGCCGAGCCGCCGGGACTGTTGATATCCAAAACGACATGCCCGCCGCGGCGCTGGGCGCGAAACGCCCGTTCAATCAACGGCCGCACGGCCGCGATGTTGAGTGCGCCTTCGCGTGCGGCAAGAATCCCGTGAAGCTCGATCACCGGAACGCGTGGCCGCCGCCATGGCAGAGCAATGGGCATAGCGCGGAACCCTTCGCTTCAAGCGCTATCCACCGCCCTTCTCCGGGCGGGCGGGACAAGCGCAAGCACGAGCAAGCCAGTAAGTGCCGAGAGAGCGGAAGCCATGAACACGCCTAGCTTTACTGTCATCAAAGTGGTTCCTTCAAAAGCCAGATCACCGATAAACAAACTCATGGTAAAGCCGATGCCGCACAAGAGCGCCCCGCCGTAAAGATGCGCCGGCCCGAGATCCGGCGGCAATCGGCAGAGACCGAGCCGGGTGGCAAGCGTCGTCACGCCGTAGACGCCGAGCTGCTTGCCGAAGAAAAGACCGAGCAAAACCCCAAGCGGGATCGGCATCCAGAGCGCTCCCGGCGGAATGGCACCAAGAGAAAGCCCGGCATTCAGCAACCCGAACGCCGGCAGCACGCAAACGGCAACCACCCAGCCAAGCCGCTCCTCCAGCCGTTCGGCAAGGCTCTCGCCGCCGCCGGGCGGAGGCGTGGCGGGGAGCGCAAATGCCAGCGCGACCCCGGCCAAAGTGGGATGAACGCCCGAACGCGCCAAAAGCAGCCAAAGCGCAACCCCGCCCACGGCGTAAAGGCTGCTCGCGACAAGGCCCGCACGGGCGCAGCCATAGAGAGCAAGCCAGACCAACGCCGCAATGCCGAGCGGCAACCAGGAGAGGCTATGGCTGTAAAGGAAGGCGATGACAAGGATCGCAATCAAATCATCGATAATCGCCAACGCCGTGAGAAAAACCTTGAGCCCTTCCGGGGCACGCCGGCCCAAAAGCCCGAGCATGGCAAGCGAAAAAGCGATGTCGGTGGCAATCGGCACGGCCCAACCACGCCGCGCCAGAGCGTCTTCCCAATTGAACGCCAGATAAATCGCCGCCGGCACGACCACCCCACCGCCGGCGGCGAGCACGGGAAGAGCGGCGCGCGCGGGGCTTGCCAAGGCCCCCACCCTGAGCTCGTAGCGGATTTCCAGAGAAGCGAGCAGGAAGAAGAGGCTCATCAAGCCTTCGTTCACCCAAAAGCTCAGCGGCTTGACGAAATCTTGAGAGCCAAAACTCAGGCCGATGGGAAATCCGAGCAGCCTCTGGTAAAGCGCACCGTAAGGGCTATTCGCCCAGATGAAGGCCACTGCCGAACTCAGCAGCAGCAGCATGCCGCCCAGGCTTTCCGATTGCAGGAATTCCGGCAATGCCGGCAGCGGCAATCTGCGCCAAAACCTGGTTTGCATGTTCGCGCAGACGCTGTTCAGCCGCTGCGCGTGGGCAAGATGGAGGTTGTTAACGCCTCGGCCAGCTGCTGTTTGAGCTCCGGCCGGCCCGTGGCCTCTATCGCCGCGCAGAGTGTGCGCAGTTGATGGCGAAGCGTATGGATATGATC
>JAIMBF010000065.1 GCA_023511585.1 Terriglobia bacterium | reverse complement strand
GAGTTCTCCCCCGCTGAGTGCACCGCATATCTCAGGCACGCCGGATACGCTTCAGTGTAATCGGATCAGGCTCTAGGCCCCGGGCGGCGCCGGCCGCGCGCGTGCGAAACGGCAGGAGCTGCTTTTGCCGCATGGCGACATGCGTGAGATACGGCAGAAGGTAGCGCTGATAAAAGCTCACTGCGCCGCCCGCTCAAGCGCTGCCAAGACATCCGCCGGCCGCAGCAGTTCGGGAAGCGCGATCCCCCCCGGCGCGCCGGGCCCGTAGACCACATCCAGCGGCACGCCGTAGCGGCCGAAACTTTGCAGATATTGGGTCACAACGGGATCGGGCGTGGTCCAGTCCGCGCGCAGGCGCACCACATCCGGCGCATTCAGCCGCTCGGCCACGGGCGAGCGATTGAGCACCGCAAGCTCGTTGGCCTTGCAGATCAGGCACCAGGCGGCGGAGACATCGACGAAGACGATTTTCTTCTGCGCCAGTGCCGCATCAAGCGCGCTTTGCGCAAACTTCTGCCAGGGGCCGGCTTGCGCTTCGGGGCCGGAGGGGTCGCGTTCGCGCGCTTGCATGCCGAAGCTCGGGGCGAGCACCACCAGCGCGGCGACGGCCAGCACGCCGAGTCCCGCGGCTTTTCTGGCGCCCGCGCCGAGCGGGCCGAAGCTGCGCAAGGCTTGCAAGAGGAGCAACGCCGAGAGCCCCGCGCCGGCCAGCAGCGCCGCGCGGGTTCCGGCCTCGCCGGCCAGCACGGAAAGCAGCCACGCGGCGGTGCCGAGCAGGCCGAGCCCGAGCGCGCGGCGGAGCCAGAACATCCACGGCCCCGGCCGCGGCAACCACGCCACGAGCGAGGGCCGGATCGCGACCAGAAGAAACGGTGCGGCCATGCCGATGCCCAAAGCGGCAAAGACCGCAAAGATTTCCACCGGGCCCCGGGCGAGGGCGAAGCCGATCGCGGTGCCCACGAAAGGCGCCGAGCAGGAAGCGGCCAAAAGCGTGGCGAAAGCGCCGACCAGAAAGGCGTCCGCCAGGCGGCTTTCACTGCGCGCGGCGCCGAGCGCGGCGAGAAGGCGCGGCGGCAGGCCGATGACCAGCAGATCCCAAAGGCTTGCGGCAAACACCGTGGTGAGCAAGGCCATGCCGGCCAGGAACCAAGGGGTTTGAAACTGGATCCCCCAGCCGATGGCCGCGCCCGCTTGCTTCAGCGCGATGAGGATGAGGGCGAGCACCAAAAAGGAGCTGATCACGCCCGCGGCGGTCGCCAGCACATTGAGGCGGGCTTGCCGGCGCGGGGCGCCGGCCTCTCGGACGAAGGCCAAGAGCTTCAGCGAAAGCACCGGCAGCACGCAGGGCATGAAGTTCAAAATTAACCCGCCCGCCAAAGCAAGCCCAAGAATGGAAAGCGGCAGGCGCGCCTCTTCGAGCGGCGGCAAGGCGCCGAGGGTTGGGGAAATCTCGGCCACGGCGGCGCGGTCCTGATCGACAATCGTCAGACGCAGGGGGGCACGCTTTGCCCCTGCCGGCGCGGCGGCGAGGTCTGCGCCGCGGATGGGGATCCGAATATCGGCGAGGTGCCCGGCCGCAGCCAGCGTGACCTGCGGGCGGCCGGGGGAGCCTGTTGCCGGCCCTTCCAGAAAGACATCCGGGGTGTGAAACGGCCCGGCGAGGCTTTGCAGCCGCACGGAGAGAACCGAGCCGCCCTTTGCCGGCGCGACCGCGGCGGCCAAAAGCCGCAAGCCTGCCGCCGCGAGATCGCCCGGAATGCGGTTGCGGGCTGCGGCGATCAGCGCGGCTTCCGGCCCGGGCAGCGCCAGCCCGGGCGGCAGGCTCAGCGTGAAGGCGGCATGGTAGGGGATACAAATCTCCTTGCAGGCGGCGTAGGTGAGATCCGCGCGGAGGGTCGTGCGTTCTCCGGGATGGGCGAGCTTGATGGCAATCGGCAGCACGACGTCGCCCTCATAGCCGGCCGTTTCCAGCCCATCGAGCGAGAAGCGCTGCGGCGCCGGCCAGGAAATTTCGGCCCCGACGAGGTTTTCCGAGCCCTGCCAGGAAATGAGCGGCGCCACCCCGGCATCACCCGGCGTGCGCCAATACGCGTGCCAGCCCGGCGCGAGCCGGATTTCCAGCCCCGCATCCAGGCCGGCGGCGGAGCCCGTGGCTTGCACGGCGGTGATCAGCCGTGCCGCGGCGTGCTCGTCTCCTTGAAAGGGGGTGGCGGCGGCAGCGGCGGGCCGCGGCGCCGCGAGCGCGGCGGCCAGCAGAAGCAAGAGAAAAACGGCCAGGCGTTGAACCACGGCGCGGCGGCGGCTCGGGGGATGCTTCATGTCGGCTATGTATATCTTTTCCGGGCGCGCGCGAAGCCTTGCGGTAAGACAAAGCTGCTCGGCTTTCCAAGAATCCCCGGTCGATCACGCCAGGCTTTTGTGCACGAGGCGGATCTCTCCGTCACGACCCACGACAGTTCGCGCTTGACAGTGTTTCGTCATCGAACAATATAGAGATAATATAGTTGACAATGAAATTATATGGGTCGCCGTGGACGCCAACCCACTCTTCTGGCCGCTTCTGATTACTTTTGCCGCAGGCGTGGCCGGGGTGGGGCTTAGCCGCATCGTTCCCCTGCGCCGGCTGCAGCCGGTGTTTGCCGCGATCCTGTTCGTGGTGGCCTATGTTGCGGTTTATGGGAAGTTTTTTCCAATCCCGCGCGGCGCCAACGACAAACTCTTTTATGCCGGCCTTTTTGGGGTGATCCTTCCTCTCATCCCGCTGCGCTGGGGAAAGGCGGGCGCGCTTCTTGCCCTCCTGCCTTCGCTCTGGATCGCCGCCCCCCGTCTTGGTGCCCAAGGGGCAGGGCTTGAGCTCCTTCTCATTCTCCTTCTTGGGGGGCTCGTCCTCCTCCGCGCCGCCTCCCTCGCGGCCTCCGCCCGCCCCGGCGCCGTGGCGCTCTTCTGGGTGATGGCGCTCGCGCTCTTGGGCGGCGCCGCACCGATCGCACTGGCCGGCGGATCCTCGACCAGCCTTCTCCTGCTGCTTGCCCTTGTCGCCGGGGGCGCTCCTTGGGCTCTCGCCGAGTTCCTCGCCCCGCGTCCGAGCGAGGCGGGGCTCGCCTTCTTCTGGAGCGGCCCGATCAGCCTTGCCGCCATCCTCCTCCTCGTCACCGGGGCGGAAGATGGGGTTTATCTGCTCGCCCTCGTTCTTCTCGTCCTCCTTCTGTCCGAGGCGGCGACACGCGCGCTCACGCGCTTCGACCACCCTCGCCGCGTCGTGCTCGCGGCGGGGCTCGCCCTGCTCCCGGCCGTGCTCGGCGTTGTGGGAGCGCTCTACCTCGCCGCTCCGGAGGCGTTTCGGTCGTGAGGTTCGCTCTCAGCCCGCGCACCGAGGCCGCACACACCCCGACGCCGACGGGGGCTTGCACGCGTTCGGCTTCATCCATCCATGAAAGGAGATATCATGCGTAAACTTGCTTTTGCGTTCGGACTCTTCGCCCTCATCGGCTTCGCCCGCGCCGAGGCGGCGGACTATCAGATCGATCCCACCCACACCCATATCCTGTTCATGGTCAATCACTTGGGCTTTGCCAACATGGTCGGCCTTTTTACCGACTTTTCCGGCAAGATCAGCTTTGATCCGAAAAATATCGATGCCAGCGCCGTCTCCGTCACCATCAACACGGCGAGCCTCGATACCCAGTACGCCCAGCGCAACAAAGACCTCAAGGGAGCGGATTGGTTCAACGTCGCCGAGTTCCCGACCATGACCTTTGTCGGCAAGAAATACATCAAGAAGGATGACAAGAGCGGCACGGTGATCGGCGATCTCACGCTGCTCGGGGTGACCCGCCCGGTGAGCCTCGATGTCACGCTCAACAAGATGGGCACTAACCCGCTCGACAAGAAGGAAGAGGTCGGGTTCTCCGCGCGCGGGATGATCAAGCGTTCCGATTTCGGGATGAAGACCTTCATCCCCGCGATCGGCGATGAGGTGACCATCCTGCTCGAAGTCGAAGCCAAGCGGTGACTCCGGCTTCCTCGGAGGGGGGAAAGCGTGAGATAAGCATCCTTTCCCCCGCCGCCGGAGTTTCGGATGAACGGACAGGAACCGCTTTCCACGGTGCGAGATGAGGCGGAACACCCCCTCGCACCGTATCTCTTTTACCCCTTGAGCGTCATGCTGGGGCGGCTCGGCCGCGCGCTCACGGAAGCGCTCGCGCCTTTTCACCAGCTCCAGCCTACCGAATGGCGTGTGCTGGAAGTGCTTGCCCGCCGCGGCCCCATGTGCGGATTTTCGATCAGCGCCTTAACCGGGCTCGACCGCGCGACCGTCAGCCGCACGATCCGCCGCTTGCATGATCTCGGCGCGCTTGATGCGACACCCGACCCGGAGGATGGGCGGAAAATTTTGCTCTCTCTCACTGCGGCGGGCCAAACGCTCGCCTGCCGCGCACGCGCGGCGGTGCAGGCGGAGGAAGAGGCGTTTTTCGCTGCGCTCTCGCCCGCCGAGCGCGAACAGCTCCGCGCTTTGCTCGAGAGGGTGCTAGCGGGGCATGCGACGTCGAGGCATCTGAAAGCCGCCCAGGAAGAGGAGGAGAATGAGGCGCTGCGGTGCGCCCCATCATCGACGGCTTGACGGACATGCAGAGAAGGGGGGCATTTCCGGGCGCGCGCGAAGCCTTGCGGAAGGTGAGCCAGACCTGGCCGGAATAGCCGCGCTCGATCACCGCGCCCCAGAGGATCGGCACGTTGATCCCCGAATAGCGCCGGCCGGTGGCGGCGCTTTTGGGCAGGCCGACCGCCGCCCCAGCGCCCGAAAGGCCCCAGAGCTGGACCCAGGGCAGGCGCCCGGCTTCCAACTCGGCGATGATCTTGTCGGTGATTTCGGCATGGAGGCTCCCCCGGTCCTGACCGGGGCGAGCGCGAGCGGCTGAGCGTGACATCGCGGATCTCCGCGACGGCCGCCGCGAGCCTCTCTCGCGGTCCTCAATCCGTCACGGCCGACCCGGCCGAACCCTCGCTCTTGAATCTTGCTATGCCTCGGCCGCCGCTCCCCAACTCATGCAACCATCCTCGAACGGAAGCGGGCCTTCCACCCGCGGACCGGCAGCGGCCAAAGCTAGTCCGTCGGCAACCTTGGCCACTCCTGGTCCGATGGCCGCTTCGCGCCCTTGTCGGTCGCTCGGCCGGAGCGGTTCATGTCTCGAAAGCAGACATAAGCACTGGCGACGTTACCCCCGGCAACCATGGTCCTCTAGTATTGATTGCGGTTCTTCCGCGCTATAGCCTGACTAACCTATTCGGACTGGCGACCACGGGGGCAGCGATGACAGAAACGGCAGGAAAGGCACGCATCCCGCTGCGTCATCTGTCCGTCCGCGTGCCGTGGCATGACGCCGGTTGGGATGGCACGGTCTGTCGGGCGCCACGATTGAATTCAAGCTGCCTGGCGCTGAACCGCATCGGCTCGACAAAGAACGATATTGTCGAGGAACGTTACGCTGGACAGCTATTGAGCGACGTTCCGGACGACGACACACCGCCCTGCTTCGCGGAGCGGGTGAACTTTCTGTCGCCAAAGCCGCAACGCCGGCTGGCGCGTCATGCCTATTCCCGGACAAGCGATCACCACAGGCACATCTCCGACACCTCGTTCATGCATCCTGCCTACTCTGCAGGCGCGACGCCTTTCGGCTGGCTGTTGAAGGACAGGGTATGGGGAAAGGCATGGCGGAAGGGCGAAATCGACAGTCAGGCCCTCGCCGCGCGCTACGGGATCGACGCAAGCCCGGAATATGAACCGGGTGAACCCGACTGGCTTTATGAGAGGCCATGGATACAAGGCCACGCCAATCAAAAGGCACTGCTGGACGCCTTCTTCGGGGCGTTGAAGTCAAAGCAAAGCCTGATATTCGTTTATGCGAAGCGCACACCGCTCATTGATGACGAGCAATGGATGATCGTAGGCGTTGGGCGAATCACTTCGATCGGTGAACTTCAGGAATGGGCCTACGATCCGCCGGAGAACGTGCCAATCCGCTCTTATCTATGGGAGCGATCGGTCTGCCACAGTATCCGGCCCGGCGGCAGCGACGGCGTCCTGCTTCCCTATCACGATCTGCTGAGTCGATGTGAAAAGGACACCGATTTCGACCCTCGCAATTGCATCGCCTTTGTGCCGGCGGAGTACCGGGGCGAATTTTCATACGCGAGCGAACACGTCACGGCGACCGGCGCGATAGCGGCGCTGCTCGCGGTGAAGGAGGCGCTGACTGCATACAATGAGCGGTGCGGCGGTGATTGGACGACACAGCTAAAATGGATCGACCAGCGCCTCGGAGAATTGTGGAACCTACGCGGTCCCTATCCGGGACTGGGCTCCGTCCTCTGCGCGATGGGTGTCGAGTACGGCTACCAGCTCGCCTATCATTGCTGGGAGGCAGCAGGAGAGAACGGCGACCCGTGGCCGGTACTTGCCGCCCTTGTGAACGATCCAAAGACCCTGCCGGCTGACTTGAAAGCGCAAGTCACGGGTTTTGCCGACACATGGACATATCTCGGCAGCGACCGGGGCGCGAAGCGGCTGACGCTGGCAAAGCTGCTGGCGCGGTTTGACTTGACGTTCGATCAGGCCGCGCGCTGGTGGGACCCTGCCGCACGGAATAAGGCCGGCATCCGACAGGGCAACGAAGAAATCTCTGACGCCGCGATCCTGAAGAATCCATACACGCTTTATGAATGCGCCCGCTTGCAGCCCGAGCCGATCGCGTTCCGCACGGTCGATCAGGGCGCTTTTCCGGAGAAGGCGATCGCGAACGCCCATCCGATTCCTGCGCCGTCCGTGATGACAGGCCCGGTCGATGGACGGCGCCTGCGGGCCGCGACAGCGGCGGTACTCGAAGACGCGGCCGTGGACGGTCACACGCTGCTATCGCGGGAAGAGATCATTGCGCGGCTCAAAAAACTCAATTTGAGTCCGGCGCTGCCGGCGACGGAAGACCAGTACGAGATTCATGCTGATAGGCTTGCGCCCGTTATCGCGCCCTGTGCTCTCGAAAATGGCAAGCCCGCCTACCAGATCGACCGGCTCGTCGTCACGCGCGAAGTGATCTCATCGGCGGTGCAGAAGCGCGTCAAGATGGGCAAACGGCTCACAGTCGATATCGACTGGCGTGCGAAGTTGGATATCGAATTCGAGGACACGCCTGCCCCGAAGGGATCACTGGAGGATCGGGGCCGACGCGAGAAAGCGGCGGCGTTAGCGGAACTCGCCGCTTCCCGCTTTTCGGTGCTGATCGGCGCCGCCGGTACGGGCAAGACGACGCTCTTGAAGTTTCTCTGCAGCGCGGCATCGATAAAGCAGCGCGGCGTCCTTCTGCTCGCGCCGACGGGAAAGGCGCGCGTGCGCCTGCAACAGGCAACCGGCGTCGAAGCGCGGACACTCGCGCAATTCCTGCTTCCGAACCGTTATGACGAAGCCACGCAAAGCTACCGCGTCATCGGCGATGTCGAGCGGTCTTCGAGCTACAAGACCGTGATCGTCGATGAAGCGTCAATGCTGACCGAAGACATGTTGGCGACATTACTTGACGCCTTGAGCGGTGTTGACCGCATCATCCTCGTCGGCGACCCGAGCCAGTTGCCGCCGATCGGCGCTGGACGGCCCTTCGTCGATATCGTCAAGCTCCTGACTCCCCAGAAATTCGCGGTGAACCAACCGCACGTCGCGGCAGGGTACGCCGAACTGACGATTGGCAGCCGCCAGAAAGGCGCGCAGCGGCAGGACCTTGAACTTGCCGAACTGTTCAGCGGACGGACAACCGGACCTGGGGGCGACGAAATCATTTCCAACCCAGCCGAGGGCAACTGCGGCCCGCATCTACGGATATGTCCTTGGACCTTGCCTTCGCAATTGGCTGCGTTGCTGCCGAAGGTCATCGGCGAGGAATTGGGCGTTGACCAGAACGATTTGGAAAAGTCGTTCGCGTTCAAGGCGCTTGGCGGCAACGAGAGCAACGGGAGCGTCTATTTCAATTTCCGGTCCTCCGGGCCGGCCGCCGACAAATGGCAGGTACTCTCACCCATCAAAGGCGAAGCGGCCGGGACGCTCATCCTGAACCGGCTGATCCAGAGTGGGTTTCGCGGCGAGACGCGGAAACGGGCGCAGCACGAAGACCGCCAGTATGCGAGGACCGCGCCGCCCATGGGGAGCGACGGGATCATCTACGGCGACAAGGTTATCAATCTCCGCAATCACCCACGCTCTCGCGTTTTCCCCGAAAAGCATAAGGACGGGAAAGAGCCGTTGAAGTACGTTGCGAACGGCGAAATCGGAATCGTGACCGGACCGTTCAAGAAGAAAGGGAGCAACATCAAGCTCAATAATTTGCAGGTCACGTTCTCATCGCAGCCGGGCTATTACTATACCTACTGGGAAAACGACCTTAGCGAAGACCGGAGGCTGCTGGAGCTTGCCTACGCGCTTACCGTCCATAAGGCGCAGGGCAGCGAATTCGATACGGTGTTCGTCGTACTGCCCAATCCCTGCCGGATATTGTCGCGTGAGCTTCTGTACACCGCCCTCACACGGCAGAACTCGCGGCTGGTCGTGTTCTGTCAGGGTGAGCCCCATAAGCTGCTCGACTATCGTCATCTCTCCGACGCGGCGCGAAGGCTGACCAATCTTTTCGAGGCACCAGAGCCCGTTCAAGTCGGTCAGCGCGTCTATGACAACAAGCACATTCACCGCTCAAAGCGCGGCGAACTGATGATCTCGAAGTCGGAAGTCATCATTGCGAACGAGCTGGCATCGGCAGGCATCGAATACGCGTACGAACGGCCATACATCGGAAAGGATGAGACGCGGCGCTATCCGGATTTCACGATCGAGGACGCCGATACCGGTATGACGTGGTTCTGGGAACATCTCGGCATGCTCGGCGATGACGAGTACGAGCGGAAATGGAAACTGAAGCTTGCGTGGTATCTCGAAAACGGCATCAAGCCGGTTGAGGACGGCGGCGGTCCAAACGGCACGCTACTTACGTCAACCGAGTTGGATGGCATCAATCACGCCCAGATCGCGCAGCACATAAAGAAGATCAAGAGCGGCGGCTAACCGCTGGTGGCTTTAACCAGCTGTGTATCACGAACCAGACAGGCAGCTCTCGGCCGACTTCGGCCGTAGGCAACTGGCTGGTCCATAGTGTCACAACGCGATCGCTCGAGCCGGCACCATAGCAAGCCACTCCTGCAGTTTCGACCAGCGCCGCCGGCCCGAGACATTGCGCACCGCGATGGCCACTGCCTTCCGGCTGCCGACCAGCACGACCAGTCTCTTGCCGCGGGTGATACCGGTATAGAGTAGGTTCCGCTGCAGCATGGCATAGTGCTGCGTCAGGACCGGGATCACCACGGCCGGATACTCCGATCCTTGCGCCTTGTGGATCGTCGCCGCATAGGCCGGCACCAGCGCATCCAGATCACCAATTCCATAGACCACGTCACGCCCGTCAAAGCGCACGGTGATCTCGGCGTCCTCGGTGTCGATCGCCGTGATGAAGCCGATATCGCCGTTGTAGGCCTCGCGGTCATAGTCGTTCTCGGTCTGCATGACCTTGTCGCCGGGCGCGACGGTCCAGCCGATCGGGCGTGCGCGAAGCCTTACGGTAAGACAAAGCTGCTCGGCACTCAGAGAATCCCCGGCCTCTGGTACTCCCGCACCGACCGTGTTAGAGTGCGTGCGGTGTTGCGCCGATTTCATCCGGAGCTGCGGAAGTCCTCCATGGCCGAGCCGAACCCCTTGCCGCCCTCTGCGCCGTCCTCTGCCGATCACGCCGCGCTTGTTCGCATTCGCCCCGAGCGGAACGAATGGCGCTTTTATCGGATGGAAATCTGGCCCGGCCTGTTCGGCGAGGCATTGCTCGCCCGCCAATGGGGCCGCATCGGCACAGAGGGGCGGGTTCGGCTGGATGCCTACCCCGATGAGGGGGCTGCCCGAAATGCCCTGGCGGCGCTGGCACGCGCCAAGCTGCGCCGCGGCTATCGCGCAAGCTGCGGCGTTTGATTTTCCCCCGCTCTAGCCGTGTCCGATGTAATCCATCCGCCCGCCGTCCACGGCGAGCACCTGGGCGGTGACGAACCCAGCCTCTTCCGAGGCGAGGAAAACAACCGCCGCGGCGATATCCTCGGGCTTGCCGGGCCGGCCCAGCATGGCGCGTTCGCTCATCTGCCGCACGCGCTCGGCAAATTCCGCTTCCGAGAGGGCCCCGCGCGTCATATCCGTAACAATCCAGCCCGGGGCGACGGCGTTGACGGTAATCCCGAACGGCCCGAGCTCCATGGCAAAGCGCCGGGTGAGGATCATCACCTCGGCCTTGCTGGCGGCATAGAAGGTGGTGCCCGGGAAAGCGGTGCCGATCGCGGCGATGGAAGCGATGTTGATAATCCGCCCGTATCGGCGCGCGCGCATGCCCGGAGCCACGGCGCGCACGGTATGGATAACCCCATCCACGTTCACTGCGCGCAGGCGCGCCACCACGGCAGGATCGTAGGTGTCGAGCGTCAGCCCGCGGCCGGAAATGCCGGCATTGTTGACCAAGATGCTAATCGGCCCGAGCTCGGCTTCGGTGCGGGCGACCATCGCCGCAACCGCCGCGGCATCGGCGACGTCGGCTTGCACGGCAATCGCCCGCCCGCCTTCGGCGCGAATGCGCGCAACGAGCGCCTCGGCGGCTTCCGCCTTGGCGGTGTAGTTGACGGCAACCGCCGCACCCGCCTGTGCCAGGCGTTGCGCGATGGCCGCGCCGATGCCGCGCGAAGCCCCGGTGACCAAAGCGACCGATCCGGCCTGTGGCATGATCTCCTCCCTCAAGCGTTCCAAGCTGCTTGCATGTCATCCGCGGATAGCAATTCCGCGTGTCTCGGGCAGGAACAATACTCCCACGGCAAAGCGCATTACCGCAAGCCGCAGACGCGCGACGTGTTCGGCATCCTGGGCTCTATCGCTTAGCCCGGGGCGGGAGTTTCGGCCGCGAATGCGCGGCTCAGCACCGGCCAGTAACGCTCGCCATCCCCCGCCGCAATGGCGCGATCGAGAAGCCGTGCCGCGTTTTCCGCTCCGGCAAGCATAAGACCATGGGCGCCGGCGAGATCCAGCGCATAGCCGAGATCCTTCCGCGCATAAGCGGCGGAAAACGCGCGCTCGGGAAAGACTTCCGGCAACAGCGCTTTCATCCCGTGATTGCGGAGAGCGAAACTATCCGCCGAGCCGCGCGAGAAGGCCTCGAACAACAACGCGCCGTCCACGCCTTCGCGCCGCGCAATGGCAAGCGCTTCGGACAAAGCGACTACGGTTTCCACCAGCACCATATTGTTCAGGATTTTCACCACTTGCCCGGTTCCCGGCGGGCCGCAATGGGTGATGTCGGTGGCGAAGTTTTCGAGCAGCGGGCGCAAGGCGGCAAAAACCTCCGGCGTGGCGCCGACCATGACACTCAGCGTGCCTTGTTCGGCCGCCGCGCGGGTGCGCGCAACCGGAGCATCGGCAAAGCCGGCGCCGCGCGCCGCGAACGCGCGGGCCAGATCGCGCGCCAGCGCCGGTGGTGAGGTGCCGAGATCGACGATGATCTGCCCTTGGCGGGCCTGAGCCAGCAAGCCCTCGGCTCCCTCCGCAAGCGCTGCGACCTCGCGCCCGCTCGGCAGCGAGAGGAACACGAAATCGGCCTCCTGCATCACCGCCGCAACCGTTGCCGCGTGCACGCCGTGCGCGGCGAGGCGTTCGAGCGGCTCGCGGCGGAGATCACAGCCGAGCACCCTGCGCCCCGATTTTTGCGCCAGATTGCGGCAGATCGGCTCGCCCATCACGCCGAGCCCGATGCAGCCGATCGCGCCGGCGGCGTTCATAGCGCCACCAGAGGGCAGCCGCCCTCGGCCAAAGGACGAAACGCGGAGCCATTCGGCATTGCCGTGAGCTCCTGATAAACATCGAACGGCGCCCGCGACTGGGCAGGAGATTTCACCTGCATCAGATACATCGTGCACATCACCCGGCCGTCGGCGCGGATGGCGACATTGGTGTTGTTCATGTCGTTAACCGGCATTTGGTGCATGCGCGCAGCAACGGTGCGGGGATCGGTCGTGTTCGCTTCCTTAACCGCCTTCAGGTAATGGAGCACGCCGCTATAGACCCCCGCTTGCAACATGGTCGGCGGTTTCGGTTTATGGGCCATGAAGCGTTGCGACCAGGCCCGGGTTTCGGGGGTGCGATCCCAGTAGAATGCCGTTGTCAGCATCAGGCCTTGCGCCGTCGGAAGGCCGACCGCCAGCACGTCGGTGATAAAGATCAACAGCGCGGCCAGGCGCTGGCCGCCGCGGGTGATGCCGAACTCCGCGGCTTGCTTTACGGCGTTTTGTGTATCCGCCCCGGCATTGCAAAGGCCGATGATTTTCGCCCCCGAGCTTTGCGCGGCGAGCAGGTAGGAGGAAAAATCCGTTGCTCCCAGCGGATGGCGGACGCTGCCCAGCACTTTGCCGCCGCTTTGCGCGACGAAACGCCGCGCATCACGCTCCATAGAGGTGCCGAAGGCATAATCGGCGGTGATAAAGAACCAGCTATCCCCGCCGTTTTTCGTCACTGCAGTCGCGGTGCCTTTGGCAAGGGCGTAGGTGTCGTAGCTAAAATGAAAGCCGAAGGGCGAGCAGGCTTTGCCGGTGAGATCGGTGGTGCCGGGCCCGGCAATGATGAAGATGCGCTGCTTTTCGCGGGTGACTTGCTGGATCGCGAGCCCTGCCGAGGATGCCGCACCGTCGGCGATCACATCAACCCCCTGGCGGTCGATCCATTCGCGGGCGATGGCGGCAGCGAGATCGGGCTTGTTCTGATGATCTCCGGCGATGATCTCGATTTTCCGCCCAAGCAGCGTGCCGCCGAAATCCTCCGCGGCGAGTCGTGCGGCGATCACCGAGCCGAGGCCGCCGTTATCGGCATAAACGCCGTTTGGGTCATTGAGAACGCCGATGCGGATCGGGCGTTCCTCGGCGGCACGCGCAACGAACGGCGCGGCCAAAGCGGCAGCGCCGGACAGCAAGGTGCGCCGCGTGAGGCCGCTCATCGCGGATGCTCCGGCAGGGTGCGAATGCGTTCGAGCACGGGCAGGATATAGCGGCGGAACTGTTGCGGGTTTTCACTCATGGGGAAATGTCCGAGTTCGCGCATAATCGTAACTTCGGCGCCGGGAATTTGTGCGGCGGTGCGTTCGGTATCCTGAGGCGTGCAGGAAAAATCGTATTCGCCGGTGAGCAGAAATAACGGACATTTTTGGGTGTCGATACTGCCGAGACGGCCGCGGAGATCGCCGTCGACGCGGTAGAAATAGAGATCACCCTGAAAAACCCCGGGCCCGCTTTGCAGATAATGCCAGAGCGTCTCGTGGCGGGACACTTCCGGGCTGGTTGGCGCGATCAGGCCCGAGACCAGCGCGGCGCAAATTGCCCCGCCATGGATGTCGGGCCGGTTCAGCCAAGCGGTGTCGTACCATGGCTCTTGGAAATCCGCCGCTTCGAGGCCGATAAGGGCACGAAATTCTTGGGCGTGACTGATCGCGAGCTCGAGCACGATGCGCCCGCCGATCGAGCAACCCATCACCACGGGGCGCTCGAGCGCGAGGGCGGCGCAAAACGCGCGAACGGTAGCGACATAGTCCGCCGTGGTCAGGCGATACGTTTCGCGCTCGTAACCAGGCGGCGGGTTGGATTTTCCGTGCCACGGCAGATCAAAGGCGAGAATACGGAAATGCCGGGTGATCGCTTCATCGACCATGAGATGACGCCATTGCCGGCTATCGGCCCCGGCGGTGTGCAGGCAGAGCAGAGGAATGCCGCTGCCGGCCTCTTCGAAATAGAGGCGTTGCGGCCGCCCGGCGATGGTCACATTGAGATAGCGGCCGATGATCGGTTCGATCGTGGCTGTCGGCGAGGAAGCAAGCGCGGCAGCCATATCAGGCTTCCGCAATCCGGCGCGGCAGGGCGAGAAGATCTTTCATCACCTGCAGATACGCCATGAAAGGATAAAGATCGCCTTCGATGGTCATCTCGCCCCGTTTGGTGAGGGCAAAGAGGTCATGCCAACCGGGCGGCGGCACGGTTTGCCAATACCGCGTCCACGCCGCTGCCGTGCCGCGCACCGCGAAACGGAACGCGCGCATCAGCGGCTGTCCGCGCAAAAGATGCATGTGCATGCCGCGCTCCAAGGTGAGGAGAAAGGGGATTCCGGCAATGCCGACCAGGAAGGTTGTACAGAGTTCCGCGCCGCGGCGGCGAAGATCGTGATCTGAGGCAAGCAATGCGGGAAGAGACTCAAAACGCCGCGCCAAGACTTCCGCCGCTTGCGGCTCTAAGATTTGTGGTTCCGTCATTGCTTTCCCGTTCTTCCTGAAAAGGAGGCTAAATTTCCGCTTTCGCCCCTGTCAAGCCGAGCGCTCCCGCCCGGCGCCCACGCGCGATGCGGAGCCGCTATGCGCGAACGGGCGGCCGGGCCTTTGCGATTCCGTTCACGCGGGCAGAGGAATTTCGTTGGTTTCGGGCAGGAACAATAGTCCTACGGCAAAGTTCATCACCGCAACCCCGACCGGATACCAGAGCCCGAAGCAGAGATTCCCCTGATCGGCGGTGAGCCCCGCGGCGAAGAACGGCAAAAGGCCGCCGAACCAGCCGTTGCCGAGATGGTAGGGAAAAGATACCGAAGTGTAACGGATCCGCGCCGGGAAGAGTTCCGCAAGATAGGCCCCGAGCGGGGCCGAAACCATGGCGGCGTAGATGATCAAGATCGCCAGCCAAAGCAGCGTGAGCCCCCGGTGGATTTTGGCCGGGTCGGGCCGTTCCGGATAGCCTTGCGCGGCGAGCGCGGCTTTTATCTTGGGCGCATCGAAGCCCGTGATGTGGCTATGGCCGATGGTCACCGCGACTTCCTTGCCGGGCTCGGCGGGCAGTGAGGCAAAATTCAGCCCGGACGCGACGAAAAACCCCTTCACCTGGGCGCAGGCCGGAAGTTTCGGCCAGGCACCGACGAAAGCGTGCAGCCGGCAGGTATCGGCGGCGATTGCGATTTTGGTTTCGGCTCGGAAGGCGGCAAGCTCCGGGGCAACGGCCTGTGCCAGCTCGTAAAAGAGCGGAAAATACGTCATTGCCGCAAGCAGGCAGCCGGCAAGGATGATCTTCAAGCGGCCGATGCGGTCCGAAAGCCAGCCGAAAAAGAGAAAGAACGGCGTGCCGATCACCAGCGCCGCCGCAACGATGAGACCCGCGCTTTGGAAGTCCAGATGCAGCGCCACGATTAGAAAAAGCGGGGCATAGACCAGGCCGGTAAACCACACCACGCCTTGCCCTGCGGCGGCGCCGAAAAGGACCGGCAGAAGATGCTTGTGAGGGGCGTGAAAGAAGCTTTCCAGGAGCGGGGCGTGCGCGGTGCTCCCGGCCGCCTGGATGCGGACAAAGACGGGGCTTTCCTTTAAGCGCCGGCGCAGGAGGAAGGCCGGCAGCAGCGCCGGCGCGGCGAGCAGGAAGGGAAGCCGCCAGCCCCATGCCGCCAACGCGGCCGAAGGCAGGGCGGCGTGGGCGGCCCAAACCGCCAAGAGCGCAAGAGCGAGCCCCACGGTTGCGGCGCTCGGGACCAAAGAAGCAGCCAGCCCGCGCCTTGCGGCCGGAGCGTATTCGGCGAGGTAAACGGCCGCCCCGCCGGCTTCGCCGCCTGCGGCAAACCCCTGCAGAAGGCGGAGCAACACCAGAAGCACGGGTGCGGCCCAGCCGGCCGAGGCGAAGGCGGGAAGCAGGCCGGTGAAGGCGGTGCCGAGCCCCATCACCAAGATCGTGATCCGCAAGGGGTATGGACGCCCCTCGGAATCTCCGATCCGGCCGAAGAAGAGGGCGCCGAACGGGCGCACCAGGAAACCCGCGGTGGCGGCGGCGTAGACGGAAAGCAGAGAAGCGGCGGGATGGTTTTCGGGAAACAGGAACCCGGCGAAATCGGGCGCGAGCGTGACAAAGGCGCAGACATCATACCATTCGAAAGCGCTGCCGAGCACGGCAGAGACAGTCTCGAATTCCAGCCGCGGGCGCGCCTTTTCCTCCATCCTTCTTCCTTTCTTTCCCCTTTTTGGTGAAAGCCTTTCGCCCGAGCGGGCGTTGGTTATGAGGCCATTGGATCTGGTTGCACGATACCTAGGCCATAACCCGCAGTTTGTCACGTTTTTTACTTAATTGCGAAATATAACCGGCCGAAGAGCGGGCTTTCGGGCGGAGAGGAGAGAAAAAGCCGAGTCCGGAGGGCGCGGCTAGAAAAGTCCCTCTCGGCCGCCCACGGCGGCGGCAATTGCCAGCAAGGCAAGGCCGAGCATCACGCGGTGCAGCCGGAGCATAGCGGCCGGCGCGGGGCGGGAGGCAAAAGCGGCTTCTTGGTGAAACTTCCGGCGCAGCACCAAGGGTTCTAACACGAACAGAAGCAGCGCGAACAAAGCCCAAACAAAAACCATCAAATGCATCCACCAGAAGCGGGATTGCCCAAAGCGGGGCCACAAGGCGTAGTGCTGCGCCATATAAAGCCCGCTGAGGAGAACCAGAATCACCGCAATCCGCGCTTGCGGGGCGAAGCGTTGCTCGATTTCGCGAAAGCCTTGGGCGAATTCGGCAGGGGCTTTTGCGGCGATCGCCGGAAGCAAAATCGTGGTCACCATCCAAACGCCGCCGATCCAGACCACCACGGCCAGCACATGGACGATGCGTGCAACCGCGCCCCAATCGATCACGATTCGACCCTCCTGCTATAAAAGATACCTGCTATAAGAGATATCTGCAGCGCATCTTTGCTAGTTTCCGCGGCTGGCGCGGGAAAGTCAATGACCCCGAAGAGGCGGGAAGGGGGTTGTCCGCCTTGAAAAATGGGGAAATCCGGTGCGCAGGAGAAACGTGGCAAAGCACTCTCGCCAAACGACAAAGAAAGTATTATACTAGATGATAGTTTTGACGAAACAGACGGGAAATTCATTCGGCTCATGCGCCTTACGCTTCGCACCGATTATGCACTCCGAACGCTGATGTTTGTCGGGCTGAAAGCTCCGGAGCTTGCCACTATTGGAGAGATCGTCCGGTATTTCGAGATCTCGCGCGGCCATGTGATGAAGGTGGTGCACGAGCTCGGGCTCAAGGCCTATCTTGAAAACGTGCGCGGCAAGGGCGGCGGCATTCGCTTGGCGCGCAAGCCGGAGCAAATCAATGTCGGCGCCGTGGTGCGCGATATGGAAGAAGAGCTCGGCGTGCTCGGCTGCCTGCAGGGCGAGGAAGGCTATTGTCGGATCGAGGAGTGCTGCGTGCTGCGCTCGGCGCTTCGTGATGCGACCAATGCGTTCCTCGCGGTCTTGGACAAATACACGCTGGCGGATTTGTTGGGGCGGGATCGCTTGCTCTCGCAGCTCTTGGGCCTGCCTCCCGCCGCGCCCTCTGCACGTGCGCGGACGAAGAGCATCACGCTACCGTAACGGAAAAGACAGGCATAACGGAAAAGATATAGGGCGGAAGGCCGTTGCCTCCCGCCGTTGATTTTTTCCGTATCGCATCCGCTGAGTGTGTTGCAGAAGATATCTTATGGGAAATAACGGCGATACAAGCCGGAATCCCGCAAGAAAACCGCCGGCCGGTC
>JAIMBF010000192.1 GCA_023511585.1 Terriglobia bacterium | reverse complement strand
TCCGTTCGCACGTCGCAGAGATGCGCCTTCTCGTCCTCGATCAGCGCTTGCCATGCCTCACGCGGCGATACGATCCCAACCATCGGTTTGCTCCTAAGCGCGTTGGAAATTAGCGGGATGGCACTTCTCACGGACACATTCAAGTCGCATGCTAAGCAAAGAGGAGGTAGGCATGAACCAGGCCATTCCAAGTCATCCCTTTGCCCGGCCCGTTGAAGGGCTGGTCGGAGCAATCGGCAATACGCCGCTGATTCGCCTGCGTCGGGCCTCCGAGGTCACCGGCTGCCAGATTTTCGGAAAAGCGGAATTCATGAACCCCGGCGGCTCGATCAAGGATCGCGCGGCCTTGGCGATTATTACCGATGCCGAGCGACGCGGCGTGCTGAAGCCCGGCGGGGTGGTGGTCGAAGGGACCGCCGGCAACACCGGAATCGGGCTTTGCTTGGTGGGCAATGCGCGGGGATACCGCACCGTCATCGTCATGCCGGAAACCCAAAGCCGGGAAAAGATCGAGTTCTTGCGCATGATCGGCGCCGATTTGCGGTTGGTGCCCGCCAAGCCCTATCGCGATCCGGGCAATTACGTGCATGTCTCACGCCGGCTTGCCGAAGAGATGGGCGCGCTTTGGGCCAACCAGTTCGACAATCTTGCCAACCGCGAAGGGCATCGGCTCACCACCGGGGCGGAAATCTGGCAACAAACCGAAGGAAAAGTCGACGCCTTCACCTGCTCTTGCGGCACCGGCGGCACGCTTGCCGGCGTGGCGATGGCGCTGAAAGAACGGAACCCGGCGGTGCGCATTGTCTTGGCCGACCCGGAAGGAAGCGCTCTTTACGGCTGGGTGAAAGCCTATGATCTTTCCGTCACCGGCAGCTCGATTACCGAAGGGATCGGCCAATCCCGCGTTCCTGCCAATCTGGAAGGCGCACCGATCGATGATGCGGTGCGCATCTCGGATCCGCTTGCGCTCGAGCAAGTCTTCGATCTTTTGATTCACGAGGGAATCTCGGTCGGCGGCTCTTCCGGTATCAACGTGGCTGCGGCGATCGAGGTGGCGCGAATGCTGGGGCCGGGGCATACGGTGGTGACCGTCCTTGCCGATGGCGGCGCGCGTTACCAATCCAAGCTCTTCAACCCGGAGTTTCTGCGCAGCAAAAACTTGCCCGTGCCGCCTTGGCTGGCCTGAAAGCCCCCGCCATTCGCTCTTTTTCGGCTCCCCTTATTGTCCGATCCCGGTGTTTGCCAAGGCCGGAAGTGTTGCCGGCAGGTGCTTTGTCTCCGGCAGCACCGCGCTTGCCACAAGAATGGCGGCAAGCCCGGAAACGGTAAGGGCGAAAAATGCCGCCGTGAGTCCGGCTGCATTGGCAATCGCGCCGGACGCAGAGGTGCTGACCATGGCACCGAGATAGCCTGCGAGCCCGGTCAGCCCGAGGGTGAAATTGAACCTTCCGCCGTGATGGGTGATATCGGCCACAATCAGCGGAATCATCACGCCGATCACGGCCGCGCCGATCCCGTCCAGAAGCTGGGCAAGCAGCATCACCGATATCGGGCCGTCCATCGCGAAAACGGCGGCTCGGAGCGGCACCGCCGCAAGCCCGATCAGAAGCACAATCCGTCGCCCGTGGTCTTGCGCAGCCCGGCCTATCTTGGGCGAAATCAGCGCCGCGAGCAGTTGCGGCCCGATCACGGCCGCGGCACTGATCAAATCGGCATGCTTGGCCGCTTCATGCGCGAACTTTGTCGCTGCCAGCGGCAGCAGGCTGGCATTGCCGAGCTGGAAAAGGGCCACACAGGCAAGCAGCGCAAGCAGCGCGCGGTTGCGGAGCAGCGCACCCAGTTTCACAGGTGGTGAGCGCCGCTGCCATGGCGGGGCAGCCGTGTGATGGCCGGAGCGAAGGTGCCCGGTCTCCAGATCTTCTTTGCGGATACCGGCCAGCGCCACGAGCGCCGGTACGCCGAATATCGCCGCTGTCAGAAAAACCGCGTTCGGTCCGATCCAATTCCCGGCCATACCCAGCCCCGCCGTGCCCAGAACCACTCCGCTCGCGGCATAGCGGACATTGCGGCCGAGCCGCTCGCCCAGATGTTTCTGGCGGGAGAGACTGAGCGTGATCGCGGTGATCGCCAGCGATAGGCCCACACCGGATGCGCCCTGGATCACCTCGGCCCCCAGCACCAACGGAAACACCGGGGCAACATCAAACATCAGCAGCGCCACCACGCTGGCGACAATTGCCGTCGCGGCCAACGCCCGCCGCGCTCCCAACTGGTCGATCACGAACCCGGAAGGGACCTGCGCCACGACCGACGCGATGGAAGCAGC
>JAIMBF010000191.1 GCA_023511585.1 Terriglobia bacterium | reverse complement strand
ATTGTCTCGGTGGGCATGTTCGAGCATGTGGGCGTGGGTTTCTATCGCACCTTTTTTGCCACCATAAAGCGCTGCCTGGCCCCGGACGGGGTCGCGCTCTTGCACACCATCGGCCGCAGCGACGGCCCCGCCAGCACCGACCGATGGTTGCAGAAATACATCTTTCCCGGCGGCTATTCCCCCGCGCTCTCCGAGGTGGTGCCGGCAATTGAAAAGACGGGCCTTATTATTACGGATGTTGAAATCTTGCGGTTGCATTATGCGCAGACGTTGCGGCATTGGCGGCGCCGTTTCGCCGCGAACCGCGATGCCATTGCCGCCCTTTACGATGAGCGGTTCTGCCGCATGTTCGAATTTTATCTTGCCGGCGCAGAGCTTGCCTTTCGCCACGGCGGGCACGTGAATTTCCAAATTCAAATGGTGCGGGACCAAACCGTGCTGCCGCTGACGCGCGATTACATGTTCGAGGCCGAACGGGCGGCCGCGGGCCGGCTTGCGGCGAGTGCGCCGGCGCACGCGGAACAAGGTGCCACCCGATAAAATTCGCTCCGGATTCCGTTAGATTTCGTAGGCAAGCCGGAGCCCGGGCTCGGGCCAATCCATGGCCACCAGCTGACCCGAGCCGGAGAGCGTGATGAAAGCGGTGCGAAGATCCGGACCGCCGAAGCAGATATTGGTGGTGTAGATATCCGGCATCGGCACTTCGCGAACGATGCGGCCATCGGGAGCGATGACCGTGATCTGGCCGGTGACCAAAGTCGCCACACAGATATTGCCGCTTGCCTCGACGGCCAGACTGTCGAATCGGCGATAGCCGCCCATGCCGCAAACGAGCCGCCCGCCGTGGGGGGAAGGAAACGGGCGCTTGCGCGCCACCCCCGGCGCTTCAAGATCAAATGCCCAGAGCCGCGCGGTTTCGCTTTCCGCCACGTACAGCACCGAATCGTCGGGAGAAAGCCCGATCCCGTTCGGCGTCAGCACCGGATAGGCCACGGCGGTGATGAACGAGCCGTCGGGCTTGGCGTAATAGACCCCGCCCCAGTCGCGATCGCGTTCGCGGACTTTGCCGAGATCGGTGAAGTAAAAGCCGCCCTGATGGTCGAAGACGATATCGTTGGGGCCGCGCAGGGAATGGCCGTCGCACGAATCGTAAAGCACGCGGACCGCGCCGGTGGCGGGATCCACGCGCTCGATTCGGCCCCCGGAGTAGTCGGGAGGCTGACGCGTCGGCCGCAAGAGGCCCGGCTCCTCATGCCAAGCGAAACCGCCGTTGTTGCAGACGTAGAAGGCACCGTCCGGTCCCACCGCAAGCCCGTTCGGGCCGCCGCCGGGCCGGGCAATGACCTCGATGGTTCCATCCGGGCGCACGCGGCTGACGGTGCCGCGTTCGATTTCCACCAGCGCCACCGAACCGTCTTTCAGCGCCACCGGACCCTCGGGAAAGCGCAACCCCGTTGTAATCACGCGTAGCTCGGCCATGAGGCTCTTCCTCCCTTCTTTCGGCATCTCTCGGCATTGACGAAAGAGAGCCTATCCGATTTTCTGCGCGAGGAAAGGGCATGCCCTTAAGTGTGCCCGTTGGGAGGAAAACGTGCCATGATCAAGCGTCGCACCGTACTGAAAGGCGGGCTGCTCGCCGCCGCTGCCGGATTTGCCCCCGCCCGGCTCCGCGCCGAAGAGGGCCCCTATGTGCTCGGGACCTTGTTCCCTATGGCCGGCCCGAACGCCGAATACGGCACCATCTTTACGGAAGGCGCAGAGCTTGCGCTGAAACATGTCGCCGAAGATAAAATGCTGCGCCGGCCGATCGTGTTGCGCGCCGAAGACAGCGAAGGCACCCCGCAAGGCGGTGCGGTGGGCATGACCAAGCTCGTGAATGTCGATCACGCGATTTACGTGCTGATCGGCTTTACCGGGGTTTCCAAGGCGGCCGCGCCGATCGGGGCGCGCGCCAAGGTGATTACGGTGAACGGCGGCGGTGTCGGGCCGGACCTTGCCGGGCTTTCGCCTTATTACTGGAACGTGATCCCCCTCGCCTCGGCGGAAGTGCAGCGAATCGCGCCCTATTTGGTGAGCAAAGGCTTCAAGCGCCTGGCCATGATGTATATGAACGACCCGTTCGGCATCGGCGTTTTCAAGGCGATGCAAACCGAATTGCCGAAAGCCGGCGGGCAGTTGGTGGGCAGCTATACGATCCTTCCCACCGATCAGCAGTTTGCCGGGGTTGCCGCGCGCATCCGCGACACCAAGCCCGATGCGGTCTATTTCGCCAGTTACGGCGCACAACAGGCGCAGATTATCAAACAACTGCGCGATAACGGGATCGACCGGCAATTGGTGAC
>JAIMBF010000064.1 GCA_023511585.1 Terriglobia bacterium | reverse complement strand
CTACATTCTTGGCGGCGAAAATTACGCCCTCGCCGACCTCTTTAAAGAAATCGCCGAGATCGCGGGGGTGCGGCCGCCGTTTTTGAAACTTTCCGAGCCGGTGCTCTGGCCCGTAGCGTTGGTCTGCGAAGGGCTTGCCTATCTTGCGAATATTCCGCCCTTGGTCACGCGAGACCATTTGCGCATGGCCCGCAAGCGCCTGTTTTTTTCTTCCGAAAAAGCCAAGGCCGAGCTTGGCTACGCGCCACGGCCCGCGCGCACGGCGCTCGCTGACGCCATTGCCTGGTTCCGCACGGTGGGCATGCTGGGCCCGGCAAAACAAGCGGCATGACAAGCCTTGCCGGTATCGCCTGCCTGATATGGGCGGTTTTGTTGTTCGCGCGCGGTCGGTTTTGGCAAGTGGAGCCGATGCTCACGCCCGCCCGGCCGCGTGCGGCGGTTCCGGTAGCCGTTGTGGTGCCGGCGCGCAACGAAGCGGAGGTGATCGGTGCCAGCCTTGGCTCCCTGCTCGCGCAGGACTACCCCTCCTTTCGCGTTATTTTGGTCGATGACGCCAGCACCGATGCCACACTGGCCATCGCTCGCGGCTTTTCCGATTCGCGGCTTCTGATCCGCTCCGCTCGCCCGCGCCCGCCGGGTTGGAGCGGAAAGCTTTGGGCCGTCGCCGAGGGGGTCGAGGAAACGAAAGAAGAGCTTTTGCTTCTGACGGATGCCGATATCGTGCACGATCCCTCGCATCTGGCCACATTGGTGGCAAAGGCCGAATCGGAAGACCTCGATCTTGTTTCGGAAATGGTGGAATTGTCTTGCGAGACATTTCCCGAGCGCGCGCTGATTCCCGCCTTTGTCTATTTTTTCCAACTGCTTTATCCGTTCGCCTGGGTGAATGATCCGCTTTCCGCAACCGCCGCCGCAGCCGGCGGCACCATGCTTATTCGCCGCCGCGCGCTTGAGCGCATCGGCGGGATTGCCGCTATTCGCAATGCCCTGATCGATGACGTGGCACTGGCGCGCTTGGTCAAACGTGGTGGGCGGATTTGGCTTGGCCATTCCACTCTGGCACGCTCCATCCGGCGATACGGTAGCTTTGGAGAAATCTGGCGCATGATCGCGCGCACTGCCTTCGTGCAATTGCGTCATTCCTGGATACTTCTCTTGCTCACCCTGCTCGGCATGACGCTGGTCTGGCTGATTCCGCCTCTGGCAGCGCTGTTCGGCCACGGGCTTGCGCGCCTGTTCGGATTGATCGCCTGGGCGGGAGCCGCCTGGTCCTATTGGCCGAGCCTCAAGCGCTTTGGGCTCTTCCCGCTTTGGGCGCCGGCACTGCCGCTGATTGCGCTTTTTTATATGGCGGCAACCCTGGGTTCGGCGCTTGATGATGCGCGCGGGCGAGGCGCCCTTTGGAAGGGGCGCACGTATATGGAGCAGCGCGCGTGAGCGGCAAGGTCGCAAGCGTTGAGGCTTGGTCCGGCAAGGATCGTGCGGATGAGAACTTTCCGGTCGGCTCGCTGCTCATTCGCGCGGATTTGCGTGCCCATGTGCATGCTTTCTACGCCTTTGCCCGCAACGCCGACGACATTGCCGATTCCCCCCTGCTTTCGCCCGACGAAAAACTTGCCCGGCTGGACGTGATGGAAGCCGTCCTGCTCGGGCAGGCCAAAGAAGGCTCGCCGAGCGCCACGCGGCTGCATCGTTCCTTGGCCGAGACCGGGGTCAGCCCGCGCCATGCCTGCGAGCTTCTGCAAGCCTTCCGGCAAGATGCCACCAAGCGCCGTTACGCAAGCTGGGATGAGCTTTACGCCTATTGCCGCTTTTCAGCCATGCCGGTGGGGCGGCACGTTCTCGACCTCCACGGCGAGGCGCCCGATACCTACCCGCCTTCGGACGCGCTCTGCACCGCGTTGCAAATTTTGAACCACCTGCAGGATTGCGCCCAGGATCTCGCACGCTTGGACCGCTGCTATCTGCCTGAGGATCTCCTGGCCGCGCATGGCGCCTCGGCGGACGACCTCCGGCGCGCGCAGGCCACGAAAGGGCTTCGAGCGGTGTTTGATGCGCTGCTCGATCATGTCGATTCCCTCAACGCCCAGGCGGTTTTTCTGCCCAAAACAACCCGAAGCTTAAGGCTTAGGTTGGAAACGGCGGTGATTGTGGAGCTTTCGCAGCATCTTGCCGCCCGGCTTCGCTCCGAAGATCCGCTGGCGCAGCGCGTGAAGCTTCGCAAGAGCGACGTGCTTGCGAGCGCGTTCGGAGCGCTTCGGTTCCTCGCATGAGCACGCCCCTCGGCGCGGCCAAAGCGGATTTGGAGGCCGTGGAAGCGCAGGTCAGTGCTGCCGGCACTTCGTTTTACCACGGCATGCGCATTCTTCCGCCCGATCGTCGTGCGGCGATGTATGGCATCTATGGATTCTGCCGCACCGTTGACGATATCGCCGATGGGCCGGGCAGCTTTGCGGAAAAGCTTCCTCGGCTCAACGCGTGGCGGGAAGAGATCGAGGCACTTTATGCGGGCGGAAACGGCAATGCCCCCCTCACCCGCGTGCTGGCGGCCGCGATTGCGCGTTTTGATCTGCGCAAGGAGGATTTCCTGGCAATTATCACGGGCATGCAGATGGACGCCGAAGCCCCGATTGTTGCCCCGGATCTCCGGATGCTCGATTTTTATTGCGATTGCGTAGCCGGGGCTGTCGGGCGGCTTTCCGTGCGCGCTTTCGGCGATGCCTCTCCGGCGGCCGACCGTGTGGCCGCCAATCTCGGCCGCGCTCTGCAGTTGACGAACATCCTGCGTGATCTCCGCGAAGATGCCGAACGCGGCCGGCTTTACCTCCCGCGCGAATGGCTTGAGGAAGCCGGCGTGCCGCCGGAGCCCGCTGCGGCTTTGGCCTCACCGAGACTTGCGCAAGTCTGTGCCCGGCTGGCAGTTCTGGCGCATCACTACTTTGCGGAGGCCGAGCTTGCCATGCAGGAGTGTGATCCGCGCGCGATGCGGCCGGCACGCTTGATGGGCGCGATTTACGCGAGCATGCTTGCCAGGCTCGAGCGGCGGGGTTGGGATCAACCGGAAAAGCCCGTCTTTGTGCCCGCGTGGCAGAAGCTCTGGATCGTTCTTCGCTTTGGTTTCGCGTAATCCCGCCATGGCTTCTCGCGTGCATGTCATCGGCGCCGGACTTGCCGGGCTTTCCGCCGCCGTCGCCGTAGCCGAATCGGGAAGGCCGGTCGCGGTCTATGAAGCGGGGCAGGCAGCGGGGGGGCGTTGTCGCTCTTACTTCGATCGGGAGCTCGGCTGCCGGATCGACAACGGCAACCATCTGGTGCTTTCGGGCAATGGCGCCGTGCTCGGCTATTTGCGGCGCATCGGGGCGGAACAGACGTTGATCGGCCCCGGCGAGCCATTGTTTCCGTTCCTCGACCGGCGAAGCGGACAGCGATGGGTCTTGCGTCTCAATCGCGGCCGGGTGCCGTGGTGGGTGCTGGATCCCCACCGCCGCGTGCCGGGAAGCCGCTGGTTTGATTATCTGGGCCTGCTCGCTGTGTTCGGCGCCCGCGATGGCGCCTCGGTTGCCGAGGTTCTCGGCGCCAATCGGCTTTTTCGCCCGCTTTTCGCCCCGCTCGCCATCGCCGCCTTGAACACGGAAGCCGAACACGGTTCGGCCGCGCTTTTTGCCTCCGTAGTGAAGGAAACGCTGCTGGCCGGGGGCGCCGCCTGCTTGCCGCTCTATCCTCGCGAAGGGCTCTCCGAGAGCTTCGTCGACCCTGCGCTTGCCTTCCTTGCCGCCCGCGGCGCGGAGCTTTTTTTCGGCCGGCGCATCACGCGCCTTGTCGTGGAAAGTCAGAGGGTGACGGCGCTCGGCACGACCGGAGAAGCCATCGCTCTTGGCGCGGACGATCAGATGGTGTTGGCCGTGCCGCCCTGGATCGCGGCCGAGCTTCTTCCCGGGATGACGGTGCCCGATCAGTTCGCGCCGATCTTAAATATCCATTTTCGGGTGCAAGCCGATGCCGCCCCGGCGGGTTTCGTCGGCATCATCGGCGGCGTGGCCGAGTGGATTTTCGCCAAAAAGGAGGTTGTCTCGGTCACGATCAGCGCAGCAAACCGTCTGGTGGATCAGCCGGCCGAGACCATCGCCGCCTCCGTCTGGCCCGACGTGGCTGCCGCGCTTGAACTTTCCGGACCGATGCCCCCTTATCGGGTGGTCAAGGAAAAGCGCGCGACCTTCGCTGCCACGCCCGCTCAGAACAGACGCCGACCCGGCCCGCGCATCGGGGTTTCGAACCTCGCGCTCGCGGGCGACTGGACGGCAACCGGCTTGCCCGGAACCATCGAAGGTGCCATCAGATCGGGCGAAACCGCTGCCCGCTTGCTGATGAACCCTGTCTAGCCTGTTTCGTCCACGCTAGCCGTTGGAGTTCCGCATGTCCCCCGAATCGGTCGCCGATCTCGAACCCCAGCTTTCCGAAGCCAGCCTGAATGAAGCCGTGCGCCGCGCAACGGGTGCGCTGCTGCGCCGGCGGAAAGCAGACGGCCATTTCGTTTTCGAATTGGAGGCAGATGCCACCATTCCTTCGGAATACGTTTTGCTGGAGCATTATCTCGACCGCATTGAACCGGAGCTTCAGCGCAAAATCGGCAATTATCTGCGTGAAATTCAAGGCGCGCACGGCGGTTGGCCGCTGTTTTACGACGGCGGTTTCGATCTTTCCGCAAGCGTCAAAGCCTATTACGCGCTGAAGGCGATCGGCGATGACCCGAACGCCCCGCATATGAGGCGCGCGCGTGAAGCGATTCTTGCCGCCGGCGGGGCAGAACGCAGCAACGTCTTTACGCGCGTGCTGCTGGCGTTGTTCGGCCAAGTGCCCTGGCATGCCGTTCCCGTCATGCCGCTGGAGCTGATGGTCGCTCCGCTTTGGTTCCCCATCAATCTCTGGCGCGTCTCTTACTGGTCGCGCACGGTGATCGTGCCCTTGTTGGTGCTGATGTATTTGAAACCCCGCGCGCGCAATCCGCATCAGGTGCACGTGCCGGAGCTCTTTCGCCGCCCGCCGCTTGAGATACGCGACTGGATCCGCGGCCCTTACCGTTCCGCCTGGGGTCGGTTCTTCAAGCATCTCGATACGTTTTTGCGCATCGTGGATCCCGCAGTACCCGATTCGTTACGCAAGCGTTGGATCGAACGCGCGGTTGCATTTGTTAGAGAACGGCTCAACGGCGAAGACGGGCTCGGGGCCATTTTCCCCGCCATGGCCAACAGCGTGATGATGTTTGATGCCTTGGGCTATCCGCCCGATCATCCCGATGCCGCCATTGCCTGGAAATCCGTGCGCAAGCTTTTGGTCGTGGAAGAAGACCGCGCTTACTGTCAGCCCTGCCTTTCGCCGATTTGGGATACCGGTCTTGCCGGCCATGCACTGGCCGAGGCGGAAGGCGCGCACGCCGCTTCTGTCGAAACTGCCTGCAAATGGCTGCAAGCGCGGCAAATCACCGACGTGGTCGGCGATTGGGCGGTGGCACGCCCGCAAACCGAGCCGGGCGGCTGGGCATTCCAATATGCCAATCCGCACTACCCCGATGTGGACGATACCGCCGTTGTCGGCATGTTGCTACATCGGAACGGCGATGCCGCCTATGCCGAGGCAATCGCGAGGGCGCAACGATGGATCATCGGCATGCAATGCAAAGGCGGCGGTTGGGGCGCGTTTGATGCCGATAACAACCATATGTTCCTCAACCACATCCCTTTCGCCGATCACGGCGCATTGCTGGATCCGCCGACCGCCGATGTCACCGCGCGCTGTGTTTCGTTTCTGGCGCAAACGGGGTTCAAGCCGGACCACCCCGCCTTGGCCCGCGCGATTGCATGGCTGCGGAGCGAGCAAGAAAAGGACGGAAGTTGGTTCGGCCGCTGGGGCACGAATTACATTTACGGAACTTGGTCGGTGCTTTGCGCGTTCAACGCGGTCGGCATTCCGCCGGAGGATCCCGCGGTGCGGCGCGCCGTCGCTTTTCTGCTTGAAGTCCAGCGCGAAGACGGCGGCTGGGGCGAAGATGAAGAAACCTATGCCGGAGCCCCACCCGGCCGTTACAAGGAGAGCACGCCCTCACACACGGCTTGGGCCGTCTTGGGGCTGATGGCCGCCGGCGAGGTCGATAACCCGGCTGTCGCGCGCGGCATTGCCTGGCTTGCGCGTAGCCAAAGCGAAACGGGGGAATGGGAGGAAAAGCCCTACAACGCCGTTGGTTTTCCGCGCGTATTCTATTTGCGTTATCACGGCTACAGGCAATATTTCCCGCTGCTTGCCATGGCGCGGTATCGCAATTTGCGCCAATCCAATTCCCGCCGCGTTCCTTACGGGTTTTAAAGCACGTCGCCCGAAGTGTTTAACGCTTGGAAAAATCGACAACGGCGGCAAAACCGGACTCGGTGCCAAAGGCCAAGTTTGCGCCGTTCTCGCTCCAGGAAAGTGCGGAAACCGAGCCTCGCCCCGGTGCCGCCACCGGCAAAATCCGATACGAGTTGATCTCCGCCGCCACCACCAAACCATCGGCAAAGCCCGCGGCCACCACATCGTGTTGCGGATGCGCGGCAACCATCGTGCAGACAATGCCATCACCCCCGGCAAGCTCCAAGGGCCGTTTGCCCATCGGGCCGCCGCCGAAGAACGGCCAGAGCACGATGGCATCCGCGCCGCTCGTGGCAAGCCATTTACCGTTGCGCGTAAAGGCAAGCGATTGCGTCTTTTTCGGATATCCGCTCATGCGCATGTGCTGCCCGTCCGAAAGCCTCCAGCCGTGCAGCGCGTTTTCTTGCATCGCGGTAACCACCGAATCCCCATCGGGGCTAACGGCGATGCGGATATGGCTGCCTTTCCATTCAAGCAGGCGCGGACTGTCGGTTTTCGCAGCCACGAACCAGAGGCTTGCGCCGTTATAATGCGCGGCGGCGATCCGTTTGCCGCGCGTATCGAAGACGAAATCCGAAACCGTAGAGGGGTGCGAGAGTGATTTCAGCAGCTGGCCGTCGGCATTGAAAAGATGCACGTCGCGCCCGACGGCACAGGCGATATAGCCTTTGGCCTTCTCGCCGCGGAAGCTGGCCACGTGCTCCACCCACTTGCCGGGGTATTCCGCAAGCGTTTGCAACGAGCCCTCAACGCCAAGGCGGCGAAAAAACCCGTCATCGCCCCCCGTGATGAAGGATTCCGAGATGCAGTCGGGCGCCAGCGCCATCACCGAACCGTTATGCGCTTCGATCCGCTGCCAGCTTTCGCGTTCGGCAAGCGGAACAAGATGCACCGACCCGTCGCCCAGCGCGAAGGCCGCGTGTTTGCTCGCGCGGTCAAAGCATGCGCCGACCACGAACGCATCCAGCGTGCGCTGCACGCCGCGCGAAGCAAGCAGAAAATCGGAGTCGACGGCCGCGCTCATCTCAGGCCGCCGCGTCGATTTGGCAGCTTTCAAAGCCGCGGCGCAGTTCCACACGATTGAGATCGCGGCCGATAAACACCATGCGGCTGGTGCGCGCCTCGCCGTCGCGCCAGGGGCCGATGAAATCCCCCTCGGCCATCATATGCACGGCTTGAAAGGCAAAGCGTCGGTCTTCGCCGGCATAATGCAAAATCCCCTTGCTGCGCAGAATGTCGGCCCCACGCGTTGCCAACAAAGCGCTGATCCAGGCGTTGAATTTCTCGGGATCGATCGGCCGTTCGGCACTGAGGCTTACGCTCATCAGCTCTTCGTTATGCGCGTGTTCGTCATCGCTCAGGAACTCGGGCGAGCGCTCCAACACGCGTTCCAAATCAAACGCACGGAGCTCCAGCAATTCGCCAATCGGAACCGAGCCGCGCTCGGCGCGGTGCAGCCGCGCGAACGGATTGAGCGCGCGGATCCGCTCCTCCACGCGGGCAAGCTCGTCGCCGGAAACAAGATCGATCTTGTTGAGCACGATCACATCGGCAAAGGCAATTTGCTCGGCCGCCTCGGGGCTGTCTTCCAGCCTTGCGGGGAGATGTTTCGCATCCACAACCGCAATGATGGAATCAAGGCGGGTTTTGGCACGCACATCTTCATCGGCAAAGAAGGTCTGTGCCACCGGCGCAGGATCCGCAAGCCCCGTCGTTTCGATAATAATACCGTCAAAACGATCACGCCGGCGCATAAGCCCGCCGATAATCCGAATCAGATCGCCGCGCACGGTGCAACAAATGCAGCCGTTGTTCATTTCAAAAATTTCCTCATCGGCGTTCACCACGAGGTCGTTATCAACCCCGAGCTCACCGAATTCGTTAATCACCACCGCATAGCGGCGCCCGTGCCGCTCGGTGAGAATACGGTTCAACAAAGTGGTTTTGCCGGCGCCCAGGAAGCCTGTGAGCACGGTCACCGGCACCGGTTCGGCTGCCATCCCTGCCATTCTCTCCCCCTCAGTGATCAAGGCTGCGGCCAATATAGGCGGAGTGCATCGCTCAGGCCACATCGGCGGCGCATTTGGAAACCAGCCCGGCGCGCCAGGCATGCAAGGCGGATTGCCCGGCTTTGAGGTCGAAGGCACGGGCCTGCGCGCGCCCGGCTTCTGCCAAGGCCGTGCGGCGGGATTCATCGGTTGCCAGCGCCTCGATCGCCGCGGCCAAAGCCTCCGCATCGCCCGGCCGCACCAACAGCGCAGCATGGCCGGTGACTTCCGGCAAAGCCCCCGCTTCGGACGCAATCACTGCCGCCCCGCTGGCCATCGCCTCAAGCGCGGTCAGCCCGAAGGGTTCCGGCCAACGGCTCGGCACCACGACGATCGCGACACGCGCCATGGCCGCAAGAACGTCCTCGTGGGGCCGATAGCCGGCAAGGCGCACGCCGGCCGCTTCTGCGCTTGCGCGAAGCGATCGCAGGAACGGCGTTTCCTTCGTCTCGGGTCCGAAGCGATCGCCCCCGATCATTTCCGCCCGCCAGCCGGCAAGCCTCGGCAAGACGCGCGCACAAGCGGAAACAAAGACATCCGCCCCCTTATCCGCCACCACCCGGCCGACGAACAGGATCACCCGCTCGCGCGCAGGCATAGGCAAAGGCTCGGCAAGCTCGGCAAAGTCGATGCAGTTCGGCACGATGGCAAGATGTTCGCTTCCCGCCCTGAGCCCTTCCAGAAACCGCGAACGCAGAAAATTTGAGACAACCGCAACCCCGGCCAAGCTTTCCAACAGGCGGGCGCGCGCGCGCGGCCGCTGTGTTGCCGCCATGTCTTGCGGGTCGTTATGCAGCAGCAGCGAGACCGGCACCGAAGTCCGTCGGGCCAAGAAAAGTGCGGTGTCGGGCCGATTGTGCACCTCGATCAAGGCCGGCTTTTCACGCTGAAACCAAGGCAGCAACGCCACCGCTTGGCGAACGCCGGGGCTGCCCGGATACCACCAAGGCAAGGCAACCGGCCGGAACGGGACATCGGGAAAAGGCGGCAAGGGCGGCGGCGGGCCAAAGACCACCGGGGCGAAGCAACCCGTCTCTCCCCGGTTCAGCCGGCGTACCAGCAGCGCGATTGCGCCCGCAGCCCCGGCGGCAAAGGCCTCCCGAGGAGGCAGCACCACGGCGAGAGGGAGAGAATGCTGCATATGCGCCGTGCCTTAACCAAGATTCTCCCCTCCGGGCAACCCCTCTCAGGCGGCGAGCCGGTCATGCTTGCTCAATCACCGGGCTTGTTTATGATCACGGCGGGAAGGAGTTTCGCATGCCTTACTTCATTGAAACCTTCGACCGGCCGAACCACGGCCATGTGCGCCAAGCGCATCGCCCGCAGCACCTTGCTTACCTCGAGGCCAACAAAGCCAAACTTTTGGCCTGCGGCGCAAAGCTCAGCGATGATGGAGAGACGGCTTTGGGCGGGGTTTACCTCGTTGATGTGGAAACCCGCGCCGAGGCCGAGCGCTTCATTGCCGAAGATCCCTTTACCAAAGCGGATTTATTCCTTCGCATCGAAATCACCCGCTGGCGCAAAGCCTATCTGGATGGCAGAAATTACCTCTGACCAAATAGAATACGAAAAAACACAGCAATTCAACAAAGCTTTATCTTGGCATCATTTATTACGATACAAACATATACTAGCGCTTTTTCGCAAACTCGCGCGAGAAAAAGGAAAAGGCGTTCTTCGGGTTGTCGAGATCGGCTGCGCGCACGCCAAACTGTTTTCCGTGCTCAATAAACGGTTTGGTATAGATTATACGGGCATCGAAATCGCGGCCGATTTTGTTCGCGTCGCGCAGGCGCGTTATGGGCATTATCCGAACTTCCGGATTATTCATGACTCCGCCTTGCATGCCTCGGCGTATTTCCAGCAAACGGATATCATCGTTGCGTTGGAAGCGTTGGAGCACATTCCGGAGCACGAAGTAGTCCGGATTGTCGAGGCAATCGCGCAATCCCGCCCCCGTTATTTCGCCTGCTCGGTGCCGATCGAAATCGGCCCGTCCATCTGGCTCAAGAACCTGGCCTCCGCCGCCATGGGCTATGTCCGCCATAAGGAGTATCGCTGGGCGGAGACGCTCTGGGCCGGGCTTTATCAGCTCGACAAGCTCCCGCCGCATGATGTGCGCCACAAAGGCTTCGACTGGCGATGGCTTGCGCAAACCATCCGCCACAACATGCAAATCCTGGCGATTCGGAAGCTTCCCTTCGGGTTCCTACCGGCCCCGCTGGCCTTCTCCGTCTTCATCATCGCGCGCCCGAGGGATTGCGCCGCCCCGCGGCTTCCCGACGCCCGCGCGCCTGAAGTGCAATCTTAGCTGTTTTCAATATGACGTTGTCCGTGCTAGAAAAGGTATAATCTCTTCATTACTTTGGGCAGGGGTTTCCCATGCTACGCATTTCCTCTTTGACCCTCTTTGCGGCCCTGGCCGCTTTGGTCCTTCTCCCCCCCGGGGCGACGGCAGGCCAGTCAGGGCTCGCCTTTGTGCTCAATTCCGGAGCAGCCTCCTTGAGCCTGATCGATGTGGCGACCGAGCGGGAAATTCGCCGTATTCCGCTGGCGCGTGAGCCGCATCACATGGCCTTGAGCCCCGATCATACCGGCCTATTGGTGGGCGATACGGTGGCCAACACGCTTTATGTGTTCAATCCGCAAACCGGCGCGCTTATGCGCCAGCTTACCGTTGCCGATCCCTATCAGCTGCAATTCAGCCCGGACAAAAAATGGTTCGTTGTCAACGGGCTCGCCCGCAACCAGGTGGATATTTACGATGCGGCAAGCATGCACCTGCTGCATCGCGTGCATCTTGCCGCCATGCCGAGCCATATCAACTTCCGCCCGGATTCCGCTGTTGTTTTCATCAGTTTGCAACAGACTAACCGGGTTGCAGCCATTGCGACGGCAAGCGGTGCGGTGTTATGGAATGTGGAAGTGGGCTCCACGCCCGCCGGCGTGTTGTGGCATGATGGGAAACTCCTGGTTGGTCTGATGGGTGCCGATGAGGTCGCCGTTCTGAACCCGGAAAACGGGCAGATCGAGCGCCGCATCCCGACGGGACGCGGAGCGCACAATTTGTTTCTCTCTCCGGACGGCAAGATCATTTACGCCACGAACCGTGTGGATGGCACGATCTCGCTTCTCGATGCAAAAACCCTCCGCGTCACGCGCAGCTTTCATGTAACCGGCGGGCCGGACGATCTCGATTTTGCCCCCGATGGAAAAATCTGGGCAACGCTGCGTTTTGCGCACCGTGTCGCCGTGATCGATCCGCAAACCGGCAGCTATCACACGATTACGGTCGGACGCTCCCCGCACGGTATTTGGCTGAATACGCATGACCGTTTCCCGGTGCAAATTTCCGCGCGTTCGCCTTCTGAATGAGAGACGTTCCGAATCATAGAGGTTTTCCAACAAAAGCGCTCAATTTTGCCGTGCTATGAGTGATCCGTTCGATACCGTTGCGGGCTGGGTGCAAGAGCATCTCCTGCTGCCGCTGCTCTATCATCTCGGGCTGATGGCTTGGGAAGAGGTTGCCTACGGCTGGGCCCTTTTTGCGACATACGGGGCGGCACAGGTTGCGCTGATGTATGCCATTTGCGTTCCGCTCGAACGTTGGCGGCCGGTCGAACGCTGGAACGATCAGCGCGCCGTGCTGACCGATGTGCTCTATACCATCATCGCGCGCGTGGGCCTTTTGCCGCTGGTGAGCTTCGTCGCATTCTATCGGGTGCAGGTCGCGCTGAACGGTTGGCTGACGGATCATGGCTACGTGCCTCCGACTCTGGAGCGATTCATCCCGGCGCTGCTCGGACACCCCGCCGTTACTTTTCTTTGTTATGCGCTTTTGCTGGATCTCGCGGATTATTGGCGGCATCGCCTCTCGCATCGCTTTTCATGGTGGTGGGCGCTCCATTCGCTGCATCACGCACAGCGGCAGATGACGTTCTGGTCGGATGATCGCAACCATATTCTGGATGATCTGATTTCCGCGCTTTGGTTCGGCGCCATCGCGCTGCTCATCGGCGTGCCGCCGATGCAGTTCCCGTTGCTTATTTTGCTGCTTCGGCTTTTGGAAAGTATCTCGCATGCCAATGTACGGCTTGATTTTGGTTGGCTCGGGGAACGATTGCTGATCTCTCCGCGTTTTCATCGCGCGCATCACGGCGTGCTTGCCGCCGGCGAGAGAAGCTGCAATTACGGCGCGGTGTTCCCGTTTTGGGATATGCTGTTCGGCACCGCGGACTTTTCCAAATCTTACCCGGCGACCGGAGATCCGTCCGCCGAAGAAGTTTTGGCGACGGGCAGCTATCTGGCCCAACAATGGGCAGGATTGCGGCGGTTTATGCGTTCGCTGCGTCGTATTCCCGAACCCCAATAAAAAGCCATCTTCATGTCTAGACAAAACTTGATCCTTTTCGGCCTCGCCGCTTTCCTCGGCGGATGTCATGTGTTTGACAGGCAGCAAACGTTGGAACCGGGCACGTTTATCCGTTATGATTGCAACGACGGGTCTTTCGTGCGCGCTCTGCTCGCCCCCGACGGAAGTTATGTGACTCTCGATGATATGCTCGGCAATCGGTATCAGCTCGCTCGTAGCGGCGTTGCGGGCCAAGAGGTGCGTTATACCGATCGGGTCGTTACTCTTGCGCTCTCCGGCAACACGCTGGAGTTTTCCTCAATACGAAACCCGAAGCGGGTGCTGCATTGTGTCATGCGATGACGCACGGTGGAGGTTTCACCGGGCCCCGATAGGGAGACAAATCCTACTGGCCAAAAACCCGCCGGGTTGCAAATCTGGGGTGCAAGGATACGGTAAACTCTTGCCTCCGTACGCAAGCGCGCGCAATATATTGCGTTGCAATATGCAGCAATCGCGCGCTTGGGTGCCGAGCTCCGTGCGCAGCAAAAGGATGGTCTCGTGACGTATTCCTCCCCGACCCGCTGGGTGCCCCAACGCGCCCCGGTCTCTCTTCCCGCCTGGCAAGAAGTGCCGCTTTTTTCCGCCCTTCGTCGCGGACTGGCGTGCCGCTGCCCAAGCTGCGGCGCAGGCAAGATCTTCCAGGGTTACTTGCGCGTTTTCTCGCGCTGCGAGGTTTGCGAGGCCCCGCTCGGGCAAGCCCGCGCCGATGATGTGCCCCCCTATTTCACGATTCTCATTGTCGGGCACCTGATCGTCCCTTCGATGTTGATTTGGGAACGCTTGGCCGCGCCCGCGCTCTGGCTGCAAGGGATGGTCTGGGTACCGCTGACGTTTCTACTCACGCTCGTGCTGCTCCGCCCGATCAAAGGCGCAACTGTCGGCGTCACATTAAAGCTCGGCCTCCTGAGGCCCGAGGATGCGCCATGATGTCCGCTTCGCGTCGCCGGGGATGACGCCCTCCTCCAGAGGCGAGCCGCTGCCAAGCCCGCCGGAGACCGGCCAATTGCGGCGCGTCGTCCTCGAAGGAGAGACCGAGCGCTCCCTCCCTCCCGCTTTGGAAGCTGAGCGCGCCCAGGCTGTCGCCGATCTGGAAGCAAGCAACCACTTTCTTCTCCCCAACCGGCCGGGACCCTACCATCTGCGGCTTTCCATCCAGCAAGGCCGGCTGGTCTTCGATATCCGACATACGAACGAGCAACCCTTGGTTGTGGTCGGGTTGGCGCTCGGCCCGTTCCGTCGGTTGATCAAAGACTATCATCTGCTGGTGGAAAGCTACGAACAAGCCATCAAAGAAGGGCGGGAGGCGCGCATTCAAGCCATTGATATGGGCCGGCGGGGCCTTCACAATGAAGGGGCCGGCCTGATGATGGAGCGGCTAAAAGGCAAAATCGCAATCGATCTCGACACCGCACGCCGCCTGTTCACTTTGGTTTGCGTGCTGCATCAGCGGATGTGAAGCGATGAAGGTCGATGGAAAACCCTACCGAAGCATCTGGCTCGATGCGGATGGTTGCACCGTCAAGATTATCGATCAAACCAAGCTGCCTTGGATATTCGAGGTTCTTGCTCTGGCGACGGTGGAGCAAATCGCCCATGCCATCCGCTCCATGCAGGTTCGCGGCGCACCCTTGATCGGTGCCACCGCCGCTTACGGGCTTGCCGTGGCGATGCGGCAGGATGCGTCGACGGAAAATTTGGAACGCGCCGCGGCATTGCTGGGAAAAACCCGGCCCACGGCAGTCAATCTGCGCTGGGCGATTGCGCGCGTATTTCAGAAGCTGCTTCATACCCCAAAGGCCGAGCGGGCGGAGGTGGCCTACGCCGAAGCCGCGGCGATTGCCGATGAGGATGTCGCAATCAATCGTGCAATCGGAGAGCACGGGGTGCGCTTAATCGCCGCGGCTGCGAAGACTCGCCCACGCGTGAACGTGCTCACACATTGCAACGCGGGCTGGCTCGCCACCGTTGATTGGGGAACGGCGCTTGCGCCCATCTATCTCGCCCATGACCAAGGCATCGACGTGCATGTCTGGGTGGATGAAACGCGGCCGCGCAATCAAGGGGCGCAGCTCACGGCCTGGGAGCTCGGCAAACACGGCGTGCCCTACACGGTGCTGGCCGACAATGCCGGCGGGCACATGATGCAACACGGCATGGTGGATTTGGTGATTGTCGGGGCGGACCGCGTCACCCGCTCGGGCGATGTCGCCAACAAAATCGGCACGTATCTCAAAGCACTGGCGGCGAAAGACAATGGCGTGCCGTTCTGGGTGGCACTGCCGTCCAGCACGATCGACTGGGAAATGACCGACGGGAAAACCCAAATCCCGATCGAGGAGCGGCCGGCTGAGGAAGTCATCACCGTATCCGGCCGGACGAAAGACGGCAGCCTTGCCGCCGTCCGCATTGCCCCGGAAGGAAGCGCTGCCGCGAATCCCGCTTTCGACGTAACGCCGGCGCGCCTGGTGAGCGGGCTCATTACCGAACGCGGTCTCTGCGAAGCGAATGAAACAGGGCTACGTTCCCTTTTTCCGGAGCATGGCTGAACTGCTGAACCGGCTCTCTCTGTGCATATCCCTTCTTGGCAGCATCCTGCTCGCCGGATGCGCTGCGGATCGACACGTCCCGCCTTTTGCCAAGCAGCCCTATGCGCCGTTTTCGCGTGCGGATGCCGTTGCCATTGCCTGCCGCGAATGGCGTGCGTTCGGCAGCCTGGTGGATGATACCGCGCCGGAAGCACGCCCCCACCGGTCACCGGAAGCGATGGAAGAGCGCCAACCCGGGCTTTGGCAACGCGTGGGCGAATATTGGTGGCTCGGGCAAGATGCCGGCACGCCGGAAAGCCGCTGGACCGGCAAACACGATGAAAACGGACGCGAGTTTCCGCCAAGTGAAGACGGCAATTATGCCTGGTCCGCCGCGTTTATCTCCTACGTGATGCGCATCGCCGGCGCCGGCAAAGCCTTTCCCTATTCGCCAAGCCATGCCACGTATATCAATGCCGCGCGCGTCGGCGGCTATGCTTTGGTGGCGGAACGGCCGTCCGCTTATGCGCCAAGGCTCGGCGATCTCATCTGCACCACCCGCACCCGCAACAAGCGGCCGCGATTTGACGATCTTCCCGCGGGCTTTTTCCCGAGCCACTGCGCCATTGTCGTCGGTCAGGAACCCGGAATGATCAGCATTATCGGGGGCAACGTGGACGATGCGGTGGTGCTGACCCACGTGCCGGTCAGCGAAGCCGGGCTGCTCACTGCGGCGGACGGCTCCTTGCTCGATCCGCGTTACAACTGGTTTGTGGTCTTGCGCGTGCTTTATGAAGCAGAAGGCAGCTCGATCAAGAGCTGCGTGCCGCCCACGAATTTGTCCAACGGTTCGTTGGGGTTGCGGTAAAGCGCGCGATCGAGCACAAAATGGCGCGTCGGCGTCGTTTTTTCACAATGCTCTTTGTAGAAAACCCCGCCCACCGGCTGCTCCGTTGCCGAAGGCGTGCCTTCGCTGCATTTCCAGCCATCCTGGCCGAAATGAAGCTTGACTTGATCGGCAAAAAGGAAAGCTTTTTTCCGCAGATAGAGCCGTGCCGAAGGATCGGTTTCGATCCGTAAAGCTTGCACGCGTCGATCATCCCCGATCAAAAGCGTCAGCAGAACCGGGTGCCCCGCGACCTTGGTGCCCTGAAATTTGGCGCTGAGCTTTGCCATCGGGTTCGCAGCATCGTCGTAGAAAAATCGCACGCCGTGTCGATGCGCTCCATCTTCCGGGCACTTCGCGAAATCCTGCCAACCGGAAAGTGAAATTGCCGGATCCGCCGCACAGGAAAAGTCTCGATAACCGGTCTTCGGCAAAGCCGAAACCGGCATGCCGACGCGAAACTCGCGAAGATCGTTTTCCTCAGGCGTGCTCTGCGCCCGCGCAAGCCCTGCCGCAGCCGAAAGGGTAAAGCAGAGCAACACCGAAAGTGCAACGCGCGACACGGCTACTCCCCTTTGGCGGAAGCAACGCCCGTTGCCGGCTCCTCCGTGCTTTTATAAATATTGCAGACGCGTGAGCCGTTGCCGAAAAAATTGATGCACTCCGCATAATCGGGCGCGCCGTGGCCTTTGATGCGCGTCAACACATAATCGACAATCAGCTCAATCTCGCTCGGGCGGAGGAAGTTATTCGCCTCCAGAACCTTTTGCGGCGGCGGATCGTCTTTTCCGTACCCGTAACATTTCTTATTCGGATCATCATAGGCATCGCGCAAATGATACGGCATTCCGGTGCCCGGCCTACCGCATTCGACGGTCAGAATGATTTGGTCCTTAGTCAGCGAGGTCCGACGCAGGGAGAGCGCATCGCCTCCGTAGCCGCCCCCGCCGTTGCCGTGCCATTTGTGACATCCGGCGCAATTGGTGCGATAGAGATGCTTTCCCTCTTCTAACGTGGTTTGCGAAGGCGAAGACGCTTGCGCTTGTGCACGCGAAAAAGGATGACCAGCCGCAACGAAACTCACAAAACCGAGCAGTGCCGCAAGGACAATCGAATGCTTCATTTTTGATCCGAAATCAAAACGCTTTCCCTGCCGGCCCTTTCGTTCCGGGCCGGCAGGGAGAAGCAAAGACTATCAGAGGCCGAACACGAAAAGCGCCGAGCTTGGCGCGATCCGCTTCAAATCCGGCGTGCTGTCGATGAACCACTTATCCCAGGCGCCGCCTTGGCCGATCAGGACGGCGATGTATTCCTTGCCGTCGACGGTAAACGCGATCGGCGGAGCGCTGATCCCGCCGCCGGTGCTGAAATCATAAAGTTTCTGCAGGGTCTTGGCATCCAGGGCAAAGAAGTGGCCGTCCGGCTCGCCCGCGAACACCAGATCCGGCGTGGCAAGAATGCCGCCAAGCAGCGGGTAAGGTGTTTCAAACTTGCCGGCAATCTTGCCGGTGGCGGCATCCACCGCAGTGACGCTGCCGGTAATCCGAATCGGATTGCTCGGCCCGCCGCCCGTGAAGAATTCCCGCGCCTTATAGGACTTGCCCGGCGTCATTTCTTCCACGGTTACTTTGTTGCAGCTTTCGATCACCGGGATGTACCAAAGCTGCAGCTTCGGGTTATACGCGGTCGGGGGCCAATTCTTGCCGCCCATATTGCCGGGGCAAATAATCGTTTCCTTGTT